>CAYXGK010000016.1:0-11790 GCA_964464565.1 uncultured Muribaculaceae bacterium
TATAGCTATATTTATATCATTTATTTGATTCTTAAATTCTATTTCACTCATATTAGTTTTAAATCCGTTTATTGCTTCTAATTTATCAATTGTTCCGCCAGTATACCCAAGACCCCTACCACTCATTTTTGCAAAAGGAACACCACAAGAAGCAACCATAGGACCAATTATAAGCGTAGTCTTATCTCCTATTCCTCCAGTTGAGTGCTTATCTACCTTTATTCCGTTTATCCCCGATAAATTTATAATATTACCACTTCTAATCATTGAATCAACTAAATTATATATTTCTTGAATATTCATACCATTAATACATATTGCCATAAGTAAAGAAGACACTTGATAATCTTTAATTGTCCCATTCATATAAGACGATATTACATATTTTATTTCTTCATATGATAAGATTTCATTATTTTTTTTCTTAGTTATAATTTCAATTATATTCACACTACCACCTAATACAATTTTACCATAAAAAAAGATTAATATAAATATTAATACTTCCTTAAATAATTCTTAACATTTTTAGTAATTACTTATTACTCTTTTTTATCTTAAACGTCCTTGTGGCAAATGAGATTTTAGATTTTTTGCCTTTATCTTTTCAAATACACTATGTCTTACTGAAGTTGCAATAATCGGATATTCTGTAATATCATTTTCCATAAGTTCAAATGAATGATTTGGTTTATTAATTCCAGCAACATTTTTAAATATATCATCAACAGTTCCAATTTTATATTTTACTCTAGAAGTATTTAATGTCTCCTCAAGTTGTTTGGCATATTCAGATACTTCTTGATCTAACATTAATGTTCCAGATCCATCAGGATACAAATCATATATGGCATCTCTTACTATAAATTTATTTAACAATTCAGGATATCTTCCATACTCATCTTCAACAACTTTAGAAACAACAAAACAATCCGTTCCAACCGCAATTGTTCCATAATAATTAGCGCTAGTAAGGAATACTTCCGGATTTATTCCAATTCCTTGCCAAGAACCTTTTGTATTTAAATCATTACTATAACCAAATTCTATCTTTCTCATATTTAGCTCCTATATTTTTAAAATAACACACTAAAATAAAATTGTAAAGTCATCCACTCGTATTTACAATATTTAACTTAGTTAAGCGGTATACTCGTTGCTTTTTATACATAATTTTTTCGAAATATATTAAAATAATAAATTTATATAGTAAACTTATGTTTTATATTATTGATAAGAATTATATTTAATGCTATGATAAAAACAGAGGTGTGAAAATGAAAAATAAAGAATTAAATGACTCTGAATTAGAACAAGTTTTAGGTGGAATAGACCCCTCTTCAGAAGCTTTCGAAAAACAAAAAGAATTTTTAAAAGGGTTAATAGACAATTCATTAAGAGAGGATGAATTACCTACAGAAGAACCAACAGAAACAACAACAATCGGAAGATCACGTTAATAAAAGAAAAGTAATTATTACTTTTCTTTTATTATAAATATACATATCAATTGGTTTCGTCATTTATAGATAATAGTGTTTTTTATCACTCATAAAAATCGAAAAATTTACTAAACCATGATACAAAAACCTTATAATGTTTTATTTTTATTGACAGAGTATGCTAAAGCATATTCTAAAACTCTATCAATTCCTTTTATATAATCTTCCTTATTTTGAAATAAATATATATCGGGTTTAAAAATAACAGGCTCAATAATATCTTTTGTAATAGTCTTTTCATAGTCAGCCCTAGAAGAAATAGCAATCTTTTTTATTGGATGAAAATATTTTTCCGATATACCAAAATTATAACCATTAATTGAAATACAACAATTGTTTCCATAACAATTAATAGGAGTTGATATTTCCTCTCCAATTGTAATTGAACCTAATTCTTGTAAATTAGATAAAGCATGTCTTCCGCTTGAAAAGATCCTATAATCCGTTAATGTAATTAACTCAATTTCAGGATGTTCTTTCAAAAAATCGATTAATGGCTTATTCAAACTTGAATTACCTCCTATATTTCCCCTTAAGTCAACAATTGTTTTTTCAATATCCGATAAATCTTCTAGCTTTATTCTTGCAATGCTTTCTTCAATTTGATTTTTAAACTTATTTTGTACTGAGCTGTGACTTACTACTAAATTTTTTCCTATTATTCTATATTTTCCAGGTTCATTATACATGTATTTTTCCACATCAAATTTTTCACTATCTTCATATTTTTCTTCTTTAAAAATTTCCTTATAAATAATACTTCCATCAAAATTGGATATTTTAAAATTTAGAGATGATAAATTATGAAAAATAGGCAATCCAAATAGAATCATTTTATTCATTAACGCCTTCTCTAACTCATATGTCCTTTTACCAGGTGTTCCATAAGTAATAATATTATCTATTTCTCTTATAACATAATCGATATCAATACCATTAATAGATAACAGTTCACAGCCTTTTAAATTTTCAGGAAAATTAATTAAAACAGAATCATTTATAATTTTATAATTCATAGAATAAAAGGAATTATTTGAGTAAAAAGTGTGGGCATCTACTTTGCCAGATAATTTTTTAATAATATAATTTATGAAATATGAAAATGAATAATCATCATCAATATCAATATTATTCGTTAATTCATCATAAATATACCTTAAATAACTTTCACTTATTTCGTGCCAAGGATTAAGATGAATGGTTTTATATTTATCTATAAATAAATTGTATATTTCATTATATTTTTTAGATATCAAGTTTCTACATCCTTTCTCTTATTATTAAATTATATCATCCAAACTTCAAAAAAGAAACTTTCTAAGTTTCTTTTTCTTCCCTTTTACTAGATAAGAACGTTACCTTTTCTGCAACAACTTCGGTAATGTGTCTTTTCTTCTCATCCTCTGTTTCATAAATTCTTGTTTGAACTCTTCCTTTAATACCTAACAAATCACCCTTCTTACAATATTCTACAGTATTTTCTGCAATACCTGTCCACAAAACACAATCTATAAAATCAGTTTCATACTCTCCTTTTAAATTTTTGTAACTCCTAGGAACCGCAAGAGTAACATTGGTTATTTTCTTACCATTATCCGTTTCTCTAAGTTCCGGATCTCTAACTAATCTACCAACAATGACAATTTGATTTAACATATTTTCTCCTTTCATACAAATATTAATATTTATTCATATTTAATTCAAAACAATAAATACTTTGTTTATCGATATTAAAAATAAAAAAAACAATTTATTGAAATTGCTTTTACCTGTTTTAAATATATTTAATTTACTAATTTTTTATTTCAGATATCTTTTGTCTTCTTTCTATATTTCTAGTTAATTTTTTAATTTCATTATCAATTTCACTTCTTCTTTGATATGATGACTCTAATTTATCTTGTAATATTTTGGTTTTTTCAAGGAATATGATTTGTTTGTACTTTTTAAGTATAGCATCATCTTTTTCTGATTTCTTTTTTTCTTCTGATTTAATTCTACTTTCCAACAATTTTATTCTAGATTGCCTTGGAATTAATTCTTGAGACCAACATTTATAGCATAAAGAAACATATTCGTTATTTCCTCCAATTAATATTTCCGGTCCTTCTCTTATAATTTTCCATGTATTTGGATCATACCTCGCTACATCAGTAGCATTATTACCGCATACACAATAACTCCTTATTTCCACAGCTCTTGCAAGTTCAAGAAGTCTTTTTATGGTCCCAGTCTCTTCCCCAAACAACTGATTTTTAAAGTTGTTTTTTAATCCGTATGTTTCTACTATAATTCCTTCATCTGCTATTTTCTTTAATTGATCAATTTGATTAGAAAGTAAAAATTGAACTTCATCAACCATAATTATTTTTGGTTTTTTCTTTAATGATTGAACATATTCTAATATATTGGTTTCATTATTTATAACTTTGGCTTTAGCTTTTAAACCAGTTCTCGATCTTACATATTTATCTCCATATCTATTATCAATAGATGGCTTAAATAAAAGAACATCGTTTCCATTATCATTTTTATAATGATAATATTTCATAAGTAATAATGCTGTTTTAGCACTTCCCATTGCTCCATGGAAAAAGTATAGACTTTTTGAATTGTTTTCAGTCATAAAACCTCCTGATAATAAAATTATATCATAAAAAAACTCAAATTAATGAGTTTTTACATTTGTTTATAAAAAATTAATGTTTACCCGGACCAGCAACATTTAAGGGATTAATTAAATCAAAATTATTAGGATCTTCAAATTCATCAAGCGTAATTGGATAAGATGCATGTCCTTTAAAATATATTGATTGTTCTGCAACTAATTTTTTTGCTGAAGCAATAACTTCAACTGCTGCTTTAGCATCTTCTGTATATCCTCTTGATTCTAATTCTTCTTTTTGTCTTATTAACATATCAGCATATTGTAAATTCATTTTTATTAACCCTAATCTCATTTCTTTTTCAGTCATAGTTTATTCCTCCTATATAACAATATTATACTCTATTTTTTTATTATAATAAACTTTTTACATGTTTTTTTGCTTTTATATCACTAATTATAACTTTAAATGTTTCATCCATAGAAACGCTTGGATCATATTTTACTTTATAATTAAACCCACACTCTTCTACATCTTCTGATGAACAAACAACTATAGGTAATTCTTCTAGTCCTAATCTTCTTATTTCAAATATTATATCCTCTGCAAATGGTTCTAGAGCCATATCATCTTCTTCAAATGGAAGAAAATTATCTGTAATAACCATATCATATGGATCAAATTCGTTTTTTACGTTACTTTTTATTATTGAAAGTAAAACATTGCTTTTAGATTTAATCCAAGAAATTGAAGGATTATCTACAACCCTGTTTAAAGTATCATTAATTTGACTAAATTTAAATTCATCATCTTCTACTACTAATATATTCATATACTTTCTCCTTTAAAATATAATAACACATTATTTTTTTAGTTTCTTTACTTATTGGTTTTTAGAAACTATTATTATCAATATTGTTTTTATACCAATTAACTGTTTTAGTAATTCCTTCGTCGAAGCTATATTGATTGTTCCAACCCAATTCACTTTTTATCTTATTTGAATCAATTGAATACATTAAATCATGTCCTGGTCTATCTGAAACATAGTTAATTATATTATCATTTTTTCCAAGTAAATCAATAATTCTTTTTACTACAAATAAACTATTTCTTTTAGAATTACCCGATATGTTATAAATTTCTCCTATTTTTCCTTTATGAATTATTAAATCAATTGCTTTAACGTGATCACTTACAAATAACCAATCTCTAATATTTTCTCCTGTTCCATATATAGGAATTTTTTCACCTTTAATACATCTTTGTATTACTATTGGAATTAATGCTCTATACGATTGATTAGGTCCATAATTGTTTGTTGATCTAGAAATAGTAACTTTCAAATTATACGTACGATAGTAAGATAATACTAGCATATCAGCCGCTGCTTTACTAGCAGCATAAGGACTCGATGGTTTTAAAAATCTTTTTTCATCAAATTGTTCATCAGAATTTAGTGGTAAATCACCATATACTTCGTCCGTAGATATTTGATGGTATCTTGGTACATTATATTTTAAACAAGCATTCATGAGAATTGCAGTTCCTAGTACATTCGTATTAATAAATATATTTGGGTTTGTTATTGAGTAATCAACTGAAACTTCAGCAGCAAAATTAACTACTATATCAAATTTATTTTGTTCAAATATTTGATTAATTTCTAATTCGTTTGTAATATCTTCTTTGATAAATATAAAATTATCATATGTATCAAATAATTTTAGATTACTTTTGCTTTCCATTACTGATAAATTGTCTAAACATACAAATTCGTAATCTTTATACTTGTTTAACATATATTGTAAGAAATTACTTCCAATGAAACCAGCTCCACCACATACTAATATTTTCATAGTATCCTCCCATAAGCTAATCATATCATTTTGTTGTTAAAACATTATAAATCTCTACAAATAATAGAGAAAAAAAACTATTTTCTTCTTAATGATTTTGTATACTCTTCTTCTCTTACTTCTTCTGGTTTTTTTAACCACCAATCATTGTAATCATTATTTATTCCCGTTTCAAATAAATTATTCTTTAAATTTAAGAATCCCATCCAGTCATTTTTTACATCCCACCAAAAATTAGTGTTTACTCTATTATAGATTGGATCATTATTTGAAGAATTTGGTAACCTATCTAGATTAGAATATTCTTTTAATTTATAAGGATTAGCTATATAAAATTTTAATGATTCTAATATCTCTTTTGTACTTTTATTTTCCGAAAATAATACTAATTCATTTCCATCTTTAGTATATATTCCTGACTTGGTATATATGTAATCATCAAAGTTATACATTATTCTTCTAAACGATTTTTGAACAACACCCGTTTCAAATTCTAAAGAACCCATATATTCCAAATCAACTACACCATCATCACCAGTTAAACAAGTTCCCTTTTCATTAAATATTCCTCTTTGTATTAAATAAAATTTCATAATATCTCCTTTTGTAGAGGAGTATTATAACATTATTGTAGAAAAAAGCAATCATTTAAACTTTTATTTATTTGACAAAAACTTATTTTTATGTATAATACAACTGATAAAAAAGGGGGAAATATTTATTATGATAACATTAAAAGAATTAGATAACGTTTCTAAATTTCCAAGATTCGCACCATTTCCTGGAGACGACTATGCTAAAGAAACATTTAAAAAAATGAAAGAACAATTAACACTTTATGAAGAATATTTTAAGGGAAAAGAATATAGTATTATATTTAGTGATGGAGAAGAAATTGATTTTCAAATATTAGAAAAAAATATGTGTCACATGTTAGGAATTGATTATACTTATTTCTTTGAAGGAACATATTATAATGATTTTGTTACACATGTTTTAGGAGTTAACTATAAACCAACTTCATATGAATGGGCAAAATTACTATTAGATGCATCTGATGCGGTAATAAATTATGATAAAAATTGTAGTGGAAATAAAGCAATAAACTATTTTAAATGCAAAATAAAATGTTCAATATTTGAAAAATTATTTGAATTAGAAGAGTTTAACTTTGGTAAACTACAAACCGGAGATGATACTAAATTATTGTATACTCAAAGTAATGAACCAATTTCACCATATTTTTGTATAAGATTAAAACAAGAAAATGAAGGTTCCACAAATAGACCTAATTATATAATCAACAGCTTATTAGCACCACAAGTTAAAGATTTAGGAGCACATTTTGATTTTGAAGCTGCAATTCCTACTCAAATAATGGTAGATAATAATAGTGTTGTATCTAGAAAAGAAGCTTCTGCTAAACAAAAAATGGCATTATTATATCAATACCAATCAATCATATTAAATTATGGTAATAAAGATAATTTAAATGTATCTGGAGATTATATATCATATCTTCAAGAAGCAAGTAAAGATAGAATTAAATAATTCTATCTTTTTATTATTTTACTTTGCTTTCTTTTTCCCCTAATTCAGAAAAATGAGATTCAATTATTTGATCAGCATTTGTTCTCCAAACTTCTTCAGTCACAGTATCTGGACCTGTAATTAAATAATTACCATTTTCAATTTGTTCAATTGAAAAACCAAGTTTTTCAAAATCAGTTTTATTAATCTTTCTTTTTCTATTATAGTCCGCAAAAAAATCTACTTTACCATCCCTAAAAATATAGGCAGAAGTATTTTGAGTATTAAAAAATATTTGAAAATCTTCTCCTTTTCCTTGTTGTTTTAATTCTATGCAACTATCAATATAACTATCAAAAAAAGATATAAATTCTCCACTTTGATAAAATTCTTTTTCTTCATATTCAGGAATTTTTTGTGTGTCAAAAGACTTTTTTTCTAGTTCTTCTTTTTTATTATTATAATAACTATTTAGATACTCATCTTTTCCATTTACTCTACCTCTTAATAGTCCAAATTCAATTAACTCTTCAAAATACATTTTCATTGTATCTTCATCTTCAATCATTTCAAATTTTTTATCAAAAACAGTTCTTAACATAAAATCTTGAGTATCCATAAAACTTTTTAATGTCGAGTAATTATATGTTTTATTTACTTTATGTAAAAATATTCTTTTATTTGATTGCCCATATTTTTCTCCAAACTTATTTATTTGTTTATGTGGTTCGGTTAGCATTTCATGTAAATCATAATCTTCACCTAAGGAATAATCTAGTTGCTTTGCAAAAAGTATAAGTGGTACTTGACCCATATTTGAAAAATTAAATTGAACATCAACAAACCCATCAATTTCTTCATTATACATCGAATATTTTTGAGAATAATTTCCATCTTGCATTGCTTTTAAAAGTAAATTATCATCAATACCTTCAACTATCCCTTTTGACAAAATTCCAGATTTATTTACTATTCCATGAATTGTTTCATGAGCAGGAACCCAAGAATTCATATCATTTTGATAATACGCACTTAAGTATATGGTGTTTAACAAATCGTATATACCCGAAGAAGCGCCAAGATTAGCAGTCTTAAAGCTTAATGCATTTAATCTTTTATTAATGTATGGCGAATCTACTAAATCTGAATTTATTCTATATAATAATGATTTAAAAAACTCAATGAATTCTTCTTTTGTTTTATCATCAATTTTTTTAGCGTATAAATAACCATTAAAAACATCTTTTACAGATGCTGAAACATATCCAGTATCAACTAGACCGTTCTTTTTTCTAAATTCTTCTTCTTCAGCTGGAGTAAGTCTTCTTATATTCTCATTATTCTTCAAAAAAAGAAGAATATCATCATCACTGTCATACTGCAATATTACATTTTCATTATCATTATATACATCAACTAAAGTATACTCATTATTATCATAAATAAAATTATCACGAATCACTTGACCCTCCATTACTATACATTAATTATAACATATATGTTAATCAAATAATATTACTAGAATAGTAATAAAAAACTAAGATATTTTATCTTAGTTTATCACTATTATTGTCTTGATTTAATAAACATTGCGATTATTAAAATTTATAAACTATCTGAGTGTAGTGGAACTGTTATCATTTTCAATCTTCTTATCAACTATATCTATAGGGCATCTAATAATTTCCTTTTTAGAGTTAAATATATATGCATTTGGAAAAAAGCTATTGATCTCATCTAATTCTTCATCGGGATAATTGTTATTTTTTATGCAAACTCCATTAATAAGATATGAAGGAATTCCACCAGGAATTGCGCTCCAATAATTGGTCTTAAAATCATAATCGTTTCTCATGTTTTTTCCTGCAGGAGAAACTGGTTCAATCAATTCTTCTAAAATTTTTAATTCGTTTTCTGAATATAAATCCTTATAGTTAGGATTTTCGCTTTTATTCTTTTCAAATTCAAAATAATCTAAATGAAGTAAGTATTTCATAATTTCATTTTCATCATCAAAGAATAATAGAACATTGTCACCTATTGTTAATCTACTGTGATCATCTTCAGCTAAAGAACCTATATAATTATATGATTCACCTTTCATTTTTGACAAAAAAGTGCAAAAGCATCCTTCGCGTTCTGATTCAATTTGACCAAACCATTCACTGGCTAATACTCCATATTCTGATATTGCCCTTAAATTCTCTATATCTTTTGTACATCTATGATTAGTTGCATGCTTGGGAATTATAATTTTTCCTTTTTCATCAATGTTCATTTGATGAATTTGTGATTTAGAAGCTGCATTAGATATATAATTATAAAATACTTCTAACAATTTTACTATTGAAGTCAAATTCTTATCACTAAACCAATCATAACTTGATAATTGATTAAAACTTACCTCTTTTTTTTCGATGTTTGCTCCAACTAATATCATTTAATCAATCACCTCTAAAATAATTATACATGTAGATTAAGATGCTAGCAATATGTTTTCATTGTAAGCAAAAAAAAGATTGAGATTTCTCCCAACCTTAAATTTTATTTATTGTCTTGATTTAATAGCTGCTTGTGCCAGTTGTAATAACGGGACTAGATAAACCAGAGTGAAAATATGCTTTTTGACTTGGTTTTATCTACCTTTCCTCTTATTCTATTGTTTTTTTAATTTATTATTTTTTATTGTTCAAATTTTAATAATTTGATTTACAATATTTTATGTAAAAATAAAATTATCCCGAATGTGTGTATATTGTAATAAATAAAACTTCCAATTTAACATAGTTAATTTTCGTTTCCTGCTCAGGATTGAAATTCCCTTTAATTGTTATTGAATATAACAAACCTTCATATAAACCTGAACCTCCATCTTTTTCTTTTTCTCCCCCAAAAGTAAAAAGTGGTTTTCTATTATATTTTACTGGCATTATAAAATCAATAAATATTACCGCAAACCATATAAATATTATAACTAATAAAATAATTATTATTTTTTTTTGCATTTCTATTTACCTAATGTTTTCTAATACATAAAAAGTTTGGGTTTCAATATCTTTAATTTCAGTAAATGATAATATTTTGTATTTTCCATCATTTATATCATAAATTACTTCATCTTTTTGAGAAACAATTTCATAATTTTTATTTTGTTTTAATACTTCATTTTTAATATCAAGCAAATTTTGTTTTCTATCAGAGTCAGTAATCATATTTTTATTTTCAATCTGATCAAATGTCTTTGTATTATCAATAATTTTAATAACAATATCATTTTCAACAATTATAGTATACGAACTCGATGTTTTTGCTCCATTATATAAGTAATTTAAATCGTAATATTTTGTTATATTAGTACCGTTAATTTCATATGAATAATCATCTATATTAAAGTTTTTATTAATATTTTCTTTTATGAAATAATTTAAAAAGTCTTTTAATTCTTTGTCTTCATAAGAATTTTTTAATTTGTAATTAGGAATATATTCTATTTTTTCAATGTCTAAAATGTTTGTTGCCTTATATATATCAGAATCCCAAGTAGGAACATATTGAGTATTTCCATAAATTACAACATTTTTTACTCCATTGTCTGAGTATGAAAAACCATTTGCATAATTAACTGCTGTTTGAACTGTTCTCCCAGACTTCTTTAATTCTACAAAAAAATTATTAAACCACTGAGAATGAGAAGAAGCTCCAATTGAAACGCTCCATCCCATAGATGTTCCAACCCCACTAGTATTGGCACGTTTTGCAAGATTATCTTGTCCTAATGCTGTTTGGCATCCTCCAAATATTGCAAGTCTTACATTATTCATATTATATGAGTATATTCCAGCATATTTATATCCACTACTCGATGAATCCCAGTTATATCCCCACCAAATTCCTGTTTTATTATCTCCTCCTTGTTGCTTATAATTATACGTCATGGATTGATTGTTACCGTGGCCACTAAAAAATAAAACCTTACTTTCCATTCTTGGTTTTCCTGTATATGGATTATTTCCTCTAAGATATTGATAAGTCGGAATATTTTGGTAATACGAATTATAATACATCGAAGCAAATGCTGTTTGAGCATTAATAGCATCTTGTGTTGTGTCAATATCAGCTTGCCATGGCCAAAAACCACTATAGTCTGTTCCTACAGACATTGCTACACCACGATTTGGGTCATATGCAGCATGAACTATTTGTGCAGTAAGTAATGTAATAAAAATTATAAGTGTTATAAAATAAAATTTATTTTTCATTTGATTTCTCCTTTTTTATTTATCATTTATAAAC
>CAYXGK010000016.1:11800-12999 GCA_964464565.1 uncultured Muribaculaceae bacterium
AGAAGTAGAATTCGTCCTGTTCTATTATGTACCATTTATCATTTATAAACTTTCATAAAGATTTGTATACTTCTCCTTTCTCTGTACTTATATGAAAGACACACAGAATCATTAATTAGCTAATATTATTTATTTGACATCACTTTATCATATTTTCCATAATAAATCAACGTCCTTATATAAGATAAATTTATTTTAATAAATAAACTATAACAAATAATCATTGTTAAATTTTGATTGAAATTCATTGTTTTTTTCATTGCATAATTTACTATGTCATTTACAATAAGTTTACTAATTATTGACTTTTTTCATTTTAATATGTAAAAATTTAATACCCTAATCAAAATATACTTGATACAAACAATATGTTTATTGTTTATTCTAATAATAAATGATCTTCTTATATGTTAAAAAATAAAACCCCAATCCAATTTAGAGTTGAATCGGGATTTAACTGGTTTTAATGTGTCTAATTTTACTTTAACACTTCAATATTTATTATCTTAGTTTATATTTTTATTTTTGTTTTAATACTGCTTGTGCTGCCGAAAGTCTTGCTATTGGAACTCTAAATGGTGAACAAGATACATATGTTAATCCTATACTATTACAGAATTCTACCGATGAAGGATCTCCACCATGTTCTCCACATATTCCTAATTTAATATTAGGTCTAGTTTTTCTACCAAGATCTGCTGAAAGTTTAACTAATTGTCCTACTCCAGCTTGATCAAGTCTAGCAAATGGATCTGATTCTAGTATATTCTTTTTATAATAATCATCTAAGAATTTACCAGCATCATCTCTTGAGAATCCAAATGTCATTTGAGTTAAATCATTTGTTCCAAATGAGAAGAATTCTGCTTCTTCAGCTATTTTATCTGCCATAAGAGCTGCTCTTGGTATTTCTATCATTGTTCCAACTGTATATTTTAATTCAACATTGTTTTCTTTAATAATAGAATCAGCTGTTTCTACAACGATATCTTTAACGTATTTTAATTCTTTTACTTCACCAACTAGAGGTATCATTATTTCAGGAACTACATTTAGTCCTTCTTTTGATACATTTATAGCTGCTTCAATTACCGCTCTAGTTTGCATTTTAGCAATTTCTGGATAAGTAACTGCTAATCTACATCCACGATGTCCCATCATTGGGTTTACTTCATGTAGTAAACTAATTCTTGATTTTA
>CAYXGK010000017.1:0-12730 GCA_964464565.1 uncultured Muribaculaceae bacterium
CCCGACCTATCGGGTATGAACCGATCGCTCTAGCCAGCTGAGCTATCTCGCCATAATTTGGTGCTCGTATTCGGACTTGAACCGAAACTTCCTTTTGAAAAACAGATTTTGAGTCTATCGCGTCTACCAATTCCGCCATACGAGCAAGGCATAAAAGGATTATATCATAACTTTTTAATCAAGTAAAACATTTTTTACACTTCTTTATATCTAGAGTTAAATAAATCCATTTCTTCTTTTGTATTTACATCTTCTTTAATTTTGGGTAATTCATCAATAGACTTCAAACCAAAATAATCGAGAAAATCATCTGTTGTTTTATATAGTATTGGATAACCTATTGAATTTTTTCTACCTGCCTCTTTTAGCAATCCTCTAGACTGTAGTTTTTTTATTAACGTCACACTATTTATTCCACGAATTGTTTCAACTTCCATTCTAGTAACAGGTTGATTATATGCTACTATTGCAAGAACTTCTAAAGATTGTTCGGATAATATGCTCTCATTTTCTTCTAATAGTTTTTTATAATATTCTTTATGTTCATTTTTTGTTGTAAGTTTCAAAGTATTTCCTAAATAGTCAATTCTAAGTCCTCTAGATTGATCCAAATAATCATTCTTTAGTTCCAATATTAAATCTTTTGATTGTTCAACAGATATATCTAAAACATTTGCTATTTGCTCTATAGTAAGTCCATCATCTCCAACAACAAAAAGTAATCCTTCTAATATCGCTTTCATATTACACGTCCTTTATAGAAATAATTATATCATCAAAATTATTTGTTTGAAGCATATATATATCATTATTTTTTACCATTTCTAGCAAAGATAAAAAAGTTACTACTACAAATGACCTGTTTTTTATTTCAAATAAATCTTTTAATGTAATTTCTTTTTTTATTCTTAATATTTGTTTAATACTATTTATTCTATCTTTTATAGAATATTCTTTATTAGTTACAGTTGTATTAAGTGGTTTTTCATCTTCTTTTCTCTCTAAGAATTTATTCATAGCAATTAGTAAGTCATTAACTGATAAATTAGAATTTTTTATTAAATTTCCATCCATATACTCATTAAAATTTGATGGAACTTTGGTAAATACTTCTTTTCTTTTTTCTTCTAAATCTCTAAAAGAAGTGGTTAACTCTTTATATTTTTTATATTCAATTAATCTATCTATTATATTTTCTTCTTCATAAGTATCTTCTTCTTCAATTTCTTTTGTAGGAAGTAAAGACTTTGATTTTAATTCAATTAATTCTGCAGCAACTACCAAGTATTCTGATGCTATGTTTAAATTCAAATTCTCCATAGCTTTAATATAATCTAAATACTGCTTAGTTATTTCTTGTAAATTAATATTATAAATATCAAAATTTGCTTTCTTAACTAAGTGAAGTAATAAATCGAGAGGCCCTTCAAAATCATTTATTTTTATTTCATAGTGCATATTATACTCTCTTTTTTATTTTAGATTTAATCTTTACAAATATATCTTTTCCAAAAATATCAAAAATGGTTTTATTCTTAATCATTATATATAAGTAGATTATACCTCCAAGTATACCATAAATACCTGCTATAAACAAAGATATAACTCTTGAATCATTTTTTAGTGGAATTATAAATTGGAATAACAACATTACAATTACCATTGCAGATGTTCCAAATAAAATATTTCCTATTTTGTTAAAGGTTTCCTTGTAATCTATACTAATTCTATTTTTTATATAATATAAATTAATTAATGATGCACTTCCAAATGCTATTATTGTTGCAATAGTAACACCATAAGAAGGATGTACTCCAATAAAATTCATTGCATTCATAAGCGGAGCATTGAAGATTATTTTTAATAAGAATCCTATCAATATTGAAAATATTACGATTTTTGATTCTGAAATACAATTTAAAATAGAACATGTAAGATTGTAAATAGAAACAAATACTGTTCCTAATATAAATACTCTAAATACCATGTAAGCTAATTCATTTTGACCATAGAAAACATTCCATATTGGAACTGTTAATATTGATAACATAATTACCAAAGGTATTAAAACAAATAATAATGCTTGAATAGAAGTATTAACTTTTTTCTTTATATCCTCTTTGTTTCCAAGAGCAAAACTAGTTGTAATATGCGGAATCATACTTACTACTAAACCTGTAGAAATAGCATATACAATAGCTTCTAATTTGCCACCCCATGTTGAAAGAATACTTGCAACAGATTCCGCTTCACCTAATGAGTATCCCAAAGACACCATTACTTTATTAATACTAGATAAATCCACAAAATTAAATAGCGATTTTATTGAATCAATAAGTACAAATGGGATTGCGTATATTACTATTTTTTTAATTATAATTTTAGTGTTAATTTTTCTTTCTTCATCATTTATTTCATATTTTTCAGTATCAAGATGTTGCTTTTTAATCTTTATATATAAATAAACAAAAGCAAATATTGCTCCAAATGTTGCAGCAAATACTGAAACACCTATTGAATTTGTTAGTCCGATTTTAAATACATTTAACGCTAAATATGTTCCAATTAATAGTAGAGATACTCTTGATATTTGTTCTACTACCTGACTAAATGAACTTGTAGCAATATATTTGTGTCCTTGTAAATATCCCCTTGAAACACTTAAAACAGGAACAATTAGAAGTGCTGTTGAAATGATTCTAACAACAAAAGCAACATCCTCTACAGTATTTCCACCTTTTAGGTCTCCTAAGAAATAATATCCAATTTGTTTTGCAAAAATAAACATTAAAATAAAACTTACTATACCTAATAGTGATATAAATACTTTTCCTATTTTAAATGCTTTTTCTTTAGTATAAATATATCCTAAAGCCTCATATTCACTTGTTATTTTACTAATTGCAAAAGGAATACCCGCAATAGATATCCCTAAAAATAAAGAATATATTGTATATGCATAGCCGTATAAAGCACCACCCTTTTCACCTATCATTGGGTAAAGTAATATAACATAAAGTATTCCAATTACTTTACTAGCAATAATTGATAGAGTCGCTACAAAAGCTCCTTGCATAAATGTATTTTTTTTCATATGATCACCTTTTTTTGTAATAATTACCTAATATTTCATATAGACAAAATATCAAAACAAATATTGTAATAATAGTTGTAATTATTTGAAGAATTAAATTAGTTTGAATATTATATACTGCATAAGATACTGTCAATATAAATGAATTTATAATAGAAATATAATTATATATCTTCTTTATATCTTTTTTATCAATTTTAAATTTATGTTTAGTTTCTAAATAAAAAACTTCTAATATTTTTTTCTTAACATTGTACTTTTCTCTTAAGAAAAAATACAACTTATACAGTAAAAATATTATGATAAATATAACTAAATGAATAAATAAGTATTCCATAATAATCTCCTTATATTTGTTCGATATATTCTAATAATCTGATAAACATCTTAATAAACTTATCTTCTAAACCCTTTTTCTTTAATTTTCTAACCAATATACGTTTTTGTTTTATTGTATTATTACCAAATAATATATTGCTTATTTCATCTTTTAAACTAGTTTCAATAGCCAAGTCACTTATAATCTCATCAATATCTTCATTTATTAATCTAACAGCATCTATTTCTATTGCTTTTCCTTTACAAATAACCGTTAATTGACCAATAGTATTTACATTTTTTACTTCTACTATAAAATCGTTATCATCCTCATACGAAGTAAATGGCAAAGATGTTCCATCAAAATTAACACTTAAATCTTCAGCTTTTCTGGTATTTCTAAATTTAAATCTGTAATTCCTTACATCGGGTATTATACCACTTTTTCCTTCAATTGCTCTAACTATTACAGTATAGTTATTCTCTTGATAATTGTAATCAATTGCAGTTTTTAAATAAAATCCCCTTTTATATAAATTACTTATTCCATCATCTTCATATAATTCATATAAGTTACTTTTACCTTGAAATATATTAATTTCTAAAAATGTAGGGACTGTCGCATTATTACTAATAAATCTCGAAGTAGGAATTACTCCACCACTTCTTACAAATACAGGATAATCTTCATCTTTAAAAAATGACACATAACTTCTTTCTCCAGGAAATTTTTTTCCTGTTTTAAAATCAAACCAAGTACCTTTTGGCAAATAAAATTTATGTACAACTCTATTCATTACCGGATCTTTTTTTGAAGTTATGGGAGAAATAAGAAATTCTTTACCAAAAAAATATTCATTTTTAAATATTGGATCATCAAAAATTTCCATATTTTTATAATATAAAGGTTGAATCAGTGGAGTTCCATTTTTATGATATTTATATGCTTCAGAATATATATAAGGAATTAATTTGTTTCTTAATTGCATGTATTCTTTAACTATTTCAAAAGTCTTAACATCCCACTTCCATGGTTCTCTTTTATAATATCTTCCCTTATCTACATGAATTCTAAAAATAGGAGAAAAACACCCTAATTGAACAAATCTTGCATATAGTTCCCCTTCTTCTATTCCACCAGAAAAACCTCCAATATCATGACTCCACCAAGATAACCCTATATTAGCTGCGCTAGAATTAAGTTCTGGCAATAATTTTAATGTATTCCAACTTACTTTTGTTTCACCAGAATATAAAATTCCATATCTATGAGGTGCTACTATTGGATTTCTTGCTATAAACATTCCTCTTTTTGATTCATCTCTATTTGAATCCAAATAACCATAATGACTATTTGAAAAATGAATATTAGTATTACCTTCACTTACAAAATCATTAAAGAAAAAATCTACACCCAATTTCTCTAATGGATGAATCAATAATTTAAAATATATATCTAAAAAAACAGGCGAAAATGGAGCATATTTTATTGGTTGCCCATCTTCAACTTTAATGTATTTTCTTGCCTCGTTATACATAACTTCATTAGGCAATAATCCTTCTATAGGGTTAACAATTAATCCAACTCTAATACCCATATTATGTATTGTTGTTAAAAATTGACTAGGATCAGAAAAAAGCTCTTTATTAAAAGTAAAACCACTTGTTAAATTTTTTCTAGTCTCAGTATCTCTTATATGCCAATCTTTATCTAA
Source organism: uncultured Muribaculaceae bacterium (assembly GCA_964464565.1). Lineage (GTDB taxonomy): Bacteria > Bacillota_I > Bacilli_A > RF39 > UBA660 > JAAYGD01. The sequence goes on from CAYXGK010000017.1 coordinate 5,128, forward strand.
CAATAAAACAGATATCGGAATTTCTTCTTTAGAAAATCTTTGAAATAACTTAATTAAAGCAGCATCATTATACTTATAATCCTTACTCCACCAAATACCAAGAGCATATCTAAGTATCATAGGAGGAATTCCTGTTAAAGTAAAATAATCTTTAAGAGCATATTCAAAATCGTTTCTATACATAAAGACATAAATATCTATTGAATTATCTTTTCTATTTATAAATGTACCATCCTCATACAAAACATAAGATGTTGAATCATCTATAGATGCAAAACCATCTGTTGAATATAACCCTTTTTTTAAGAGTATTTTTTTTCCATCAATAGATAATAAATTAGCATCAAAATTTCTAACTTCGGGATTTGTATAGTACCAAACTTTGTCAGTATTTTGTAAGAATACTTTTAAATTGGATGTAGATTTTGGGTCAGCGTCTTTAACATACGAAATTCTAAAATAATTAGTAGATATATCTAAATACTTAGAATCTTCTCTAACAGAAAAACCGGGTACTTCAAAGTTCCTAAAAAGTGCGAATTGCGTTGGCGAATCTATGAACAATCCGTTTTCATTATATTCTAATCTAAAAAGTCTATCTGTTAAGATAGAAATTCTATATTTTTTGCCTTTAAAAATAGCCTTCGGTTTTGAAATGGCTTTTTCTTTATCAAATACGAATTGAGTTCCTAAGTTATACATCGCATCACCCCAGTTATTCTACTATATAAATATATCACAATTAACACTTTTAAACAACAATAAAAAATAGATATTTCTATCTATTTATTATGTTTAATACTTCTTCTTTATCACTAAAATGAATTTTCATATCTCCAATTACTTGATATGTCTCGTGTCCTTTTCCTAACACTAATAATACATCGTTTTTTTCAACTAGAGACATCCCTTTTTTTATTGCTTCTTTTCTATCAAATATTATTTCATAATTTGATTGTTTTAAATCTTTTACAATATCCTCCATTATTTGATTTTGATCTTCAAATCTTGGATTATCATTTGTAAATATTACATAGTCAGAGTTTTCTGTAGAAATACTTCCCATTATTGGTCTTTTTGTTTTATCTCTATCTCCACCACATCCGACTATTGTATATATTTTTCCCTTTTTATATTCAGTAACACTATTTATTATATTTTTTACTGCATCTGGTGAATGAGCAAAATCTATTATTACTGTACCATTATTATAATTATATACATCGTATCTTCCATCAGGAGATTTTAATTCAAGTGTTTTTTCTATTATCAAATTAATATCAAAATTCAAATGTTTTGCAATTATAAAAGCATTCATATAATTATATATATTATATTTACCTGGTAGAGGTAAATTAATACTATATTTAGTATTGTCTATATTAATGTTAAACAATGAATGTGTCATATCTAATTTACTATCTTCGATTTTATAGTTGTCGGTTGAGGCACCATATAATACATTTTTATTACCATCTAAAATAAAACTTTCATAGTAAGGATCATCTTGATTAATAATAGCAAGTTTTTCTCCTCTTAAATTTTTAAATAATTCTAATTTAGCCAACATATAATTTTCCATTGTTTTATGATAATCCAAATGATCTCTTGTAAGATTAGTAAAACACGCAATATCAAATTCTAATCCATCTACTCTACCATATGATATAGCTTGACTACTTACTTCCATTACAATAACTTTTATTCCTTTATTATAACATTCTATAAACATTTCATATAAATCAATTATCTCAGGTGTAGTATTTTCTAACTCTTTAAATGAATCTTCAATGAAAAATCCAACTGTACCAATATAAGCTGTTTTAATACCTAACTTATTTAATAATTGATATGTTAATAAACTACTTGTTGTTTTACCATTTGTCCCAGTTATACCAATAAATTTAATATTATTTAATATATCTTTATATTCATCTTTCAAATATTTTGACAAATAATCTTTAGTATCATTAACAATCATTGTTTCAACACTGTATTGTCCATGTTCTGCGATTATTTTTGTTGCACCATTTTCAATAGCTTTTTCTATATAGTCATGCCCATTTCTTGAAATACCTCTAATTGCAATAAAAGTATCTCCCTTTTTTACTTTTCTAGAATCTAACTTAATATTCATTTTCTACCTCTCATTAAATGTATCTAATAAATCATTTTCAAATAATGCATAAGTATCATTATCTTTTAATTTATTTAATAGTACATAAGCTTCTTTTACGTTATTAATAATATGGATTTTATTCATATCGAAGCTTTCTTCTTTAATACCTTCAAGTATTGGTTTTGTTTGTTTTTCTCCAACTAATATTATTTCATCACAAACTTTTGCCATTTGTCTTCCAAATTCTTTATTAAGTTCATATTCCTTATCTCCAAGTTCGATCATTCCAGGAGTAACAATTATTTTTTTACCTTTCATCATAGATAAAACTTCTATTGCTGAACTAGATCCAACAGGATTAGAGTTATATGCATCATCTATAATGTATATTCCATTTTGTTCTTTTAATTCCAATCTATGTTCTGTTGGTTTTAATTTTTTTACTGCTTTTTGTAATTTATCTATTTCAATATTAAATTCTAATCCAAGTGCTACAGCTCCTAATATATTATATACATTATGACGCCCCAAAAGAATTGTTTCAAATTTATATTTCTTCTTATTTATTACTATGTTGAAGTTCAATCCCTCATTTGACATCTTAATGTCAGTAGCATATATATTAGCGTCTTCATTATCTATTCCTATCCAAATAGTTTTAACTTTATTTTTTAGTTTGTAGTTAACTTGATTAATATCATCTTTATTTAAAATAGCAATACCATCACTGGGCAAATTTTCAACTAGCTCAAACTTTCCTTTTTGAATATTTTCTAAAGATTTGAATGTTTCTAAATGCGCTACACCAATAGTGGTAATAATTCCATATTTTGGTTTTACAATATCACATAATTCTTGTATATCCCCTAGTTTACATGCTCCCATTTCTGCTATAAAAATTTCAGTAAATTTATCTAGATTCTCATTTATCGTCTTAATTATTCCATATGGTGTGTTGAAACTTTTAGGTGTAGTATACGATATATACTTTGAATTTAATATTTCATTTAATATGTTTTTACTACTTGTTTTTCCATAACTTCCAGTTATACCAATTACTTTTAAATTTGGTCTATCATTAAGTTTTAACTTAGCCTTTTTTAAATAATGATTATATACAATCATTTCTACAGATATATTTAATGTATTAGCAACAAATGTAAAAATATAAGATAGATATCCAAATAAGAAAAATATTAATGTTATATAAACTAAAGGTAAATCAGAATAATATTGATATATTGTAGAAAGTATAAAAATAAATAAAATAAAAGTAGTAAATATCAATCTTTTTATTCTGCTTGTAATAACAAAAGCTTTCTTTTTTTGCTCTATTTTTGTTAATTTTAATTCAAGTATAAAACAAACTGTATATACCAATAAATTTATAGCAATAAATTTACCCGTTAAATATACTGTGAGTAATAAAACCACCATAACTAATGTTTCATATGTCAAAAATACTTTCTTATAATTTTTAAACATCCATTTTAAATATCTATCACTTGTATTGTAAGAATTTTGTTGCAACATATACATAGATTTTCTATATTTTAATAACAAATAAAAAAGGTAAGGAATCAAAGAAAACAAATAATTATTCATATAACCTCCTAGTTAAAATATTGTTTATACCAGACTAAATATGTATATATAGTCCATATTTTTCTACTATTATCTTTTTTACCATTTTTGTGATTTTTTAATAGTTTTAATATTTCATCCACATTAAAGAATTTTTCACCCTCTTTAAAAGTTTTTTCTACTTCTTTTATTATATCTTCATCTTTTAACCACACTCTTATTGGTGTTGGAAATCCAAGTTTTTTCTTTCCAGATACTTTACCATCTAAAATTTTTGAAGATATTCTTCTAAACATTTTTTTAGTTACACTCTCATCTATTCTATATTTGGTTGGAATTGTTTTTGCATATTCAATTAATACTTTATCCAAAAACGGAACTCTCACTTCTATTGAATTTGCCATACTCATCTTATCTGCTTTTAATAAAATATCTCCAATTAGCCAAAAATTAATATCTATATATTGCATTTTAGTAATATCATCTTTATTTTTTACGTTATCATAAAAAGGCTTAGTTATATTAGTAAATTTATAATTTGAATCATAATTTTTTAATATTTTTTTCTTTTCGTTTTCATTAAATATAAAAGCATTTCCTATAAACCTATCTTCTAAGTTTTTTGATCTTCTTATAAAAAAGTTAGTGCCTCTTCTTTCGCCAAGCAAAGATGCCACAAAACCAATACCTTTTCTTAAAAATAAAGGTACCTTATAATAAGATGAAAATGTTAGTGGTTCTTGATATATGTTATATCCAGAAAAAATTTCATCAGCACCCTCTCCACTTAAAACTACTTTTACATATGGTTTAACTAATTTAGACAAAAAATAAAGATTAATTGCTGAAGGATCCGCTAAAGGTTCATCCATATAATATTGTGCATTTTTAAATTCTTTAAAATACTCTTCTTTTGTAATTAATTTCGATATATTTTCCACATTTATTTTTTCTGATAATTCTTTAGCGTAACTTACTTCATTATAATTTTCTATATCAAAACCAACAGTAAATGTTTTATTTACTTTAGATGCAGTAGAAATAAATGAAGAATCAACTCCACTAGACAAGAATGAGCCAACTTCAACATCTGATATTTTATGATGTTTTATAGAATCATACAATAAATCTTCTAATTCTTTTTCGAACATGGCTTCATTTTTTATAGTGTCTACTTCAAAATTTAAATGATAGTATTCTTGAATATCTAATAATCCACCTTTATATTTAAAGTAATGTCCCGGAAGTAATTTAAATACATTTTTAAAAAATGTAGTAGTTCCCGGACTATATTGAAAAGATAAGTATTCATTTAACTTTACGTCATTTAGTTCTTTTTTAAAACTTGGATTCTCCAAAAATGCTTTTATTTCAGATGAAAACATAAAAGTTGATTCATCTTTATAATAGTAAAAAGGTTTAATACCATAAAAGTCTCTTGCTCCAAATAATAAATCATTTTTAATATCATATATTACAAAAGAAAACATTCCTCTTAATTTAACTAATAACTCTTCTTTGTATTCTTCATATCCATGAATTAATACTTCAGTATCTGTTTTTGATCTAAATTTGTGTCCTTTTTTAATTAATTCTTTTTTTAAATCTTGATAATTATATATTTCTCCATTGAATACAATTACAACAGATTTATCCTCATTATACATAGGTTGAGATCCACTTTTGTCTAATCCAATTATAGATAATCTTCTAAAACCAAGATTCACTTTGTCAGACATAAAATATCCATCAGAATCTGGTCCCCTATGGATTATTTTATCTGTCATATTTTTTAATACTCTTTCGTTGTTCTTATGTTTGCCAACGTATCCTACAAATCCACACATATATATACTCCCAAAATAATTCTATCATAAAATTATTGTTTTTAGTAGGTTAACATTTTATTATGTAAAGTAATATTTTATTAACATATTTATAATGTTATAATAAATTTAAGGAGAATATATGAAAAAAAGAAAGAAAAGAATAAAAAGATTTTTTGCATTTTTATTTATAATTATAATTGCTTTAGTGTTTATTTATATAGATAGATTTGATAATGATTATTCTACAAAAGAAATAAATCAAAAACTAAGTAAATTGGGATACGAAGAAGAATCAATAAATGAATTTATAAAGCTTAATATAAGTAATAAAATAATAGAATTAAACAAATACTATAAAATACTAGATACTTCTATAAAAAATGATTCATTTAACGAAAAATGTTTAGACAGTTATATATCTTTAGATAATTATGAACAAGTATATAGTTTGTGCAATTTAGAATATAGCAATAACGAAATAACAAAAATATTTAATAATTTAGATGCTACTGAGATAAAAAATATTAAAACTTATATGTCCGAATTAGCTAACTATGTAGAGTACAAACATTTTGTATTAGGAAACTATGATAGATATATAAAAAGTGAAGAAAAAGACATTAGTAAAAAAATATCTTTAGTAAATGTCAATTTAGATTATCCTTTTTATGAGAATATTAAAGAATCAATTAATAACGATACAAATTTAGTATTAGTTAATAAATATTATAAATTAAATAATAATTACCCAAGTTATACTTTATATAATATTAAAGAAGAATGTAAAAGTAGAGGTGACATAAAATTAAGTAAAGATACATTAACTGCATTCGAAAAATTATGCGACGAAGCAAAAAAGGAAGGTTATACGATAAAAGCATCATCGGGATATAGATCTTATGAAACACAAAGAATATTATATAACTACTATTTAAATACTGATACTATTAGAGATGTTGACACTTATTCTGCAAGAGCAGGACATTCAGAGCATCAAACCGGATTAGCAATAGATATATATAATGGAACAATAGCATATAACAAATTCGAATCAACAGATGATTATATTTGGGCAAAAGATAATATACATAAATTTGGTTTTATAATTAGATATCAAAAGAATAGTGAATATATTACTGGATACAAATTTGAACCCTGGCACATTAGATATGTAGGTATTGATGTTGCAACATATATATATAATAATAATATTACTTTAGAAGAATATTTATTAAACAATAAAGTAAAAATATAAAAAGTATTCATATTGAATACTTTTATTTTATTACTCCTAATATTAGTGGTGAATTATCAACTAATTTATCTTCTATTTTATATGCTCCTAATAATTCATCAATATTTATTGTTTTATTTCCAATATATAATTTAGCAATTGTCTCATCTTTATTTATAAACTCACCAACTGTTTTAACTAATTCTATACCTACTCCATGATCTATACCTTCTTCAATTGATTTTCTACCCGAACCTAAATTCATAGATAATTTTCCTAATACTAAAGAATCAATATCATTTATATAGCCAGTTTTATTTGATTTAACCTCTATTACATTTTTTGAAATAGCTACATTATTTATATTACCACCTTGTCTAAAAACCATTTCATAAAACTTTTTTAATGCGTTTCCATTTATTAAGTTATCAAACACAATTTTTCTAGCATCTTTATATTCTATATTTTTTGATAAACTAACCATATATGATGCTAAAACAATACATAGTTCTTTTAATTCTTTATTTCCTCTATAACTCAATATATCAATTGCTTCTTTTATTTCAAGACCATTTCCAATCATATTACCTAAAGGAATATCCATATTTGTAATTACAGCCATAGTTTTTTTGTTATATCTATTTCCTATATCTACCATTAATTTTGCAAGTTCAATCGCATCTTCTTTTTTCTTTACTAATGCCCCTCTACCATATTTAACATCTAATAATATTTTGTCTGCCCCACTCGCTATTTTTTTACTCATTATAGATGTTGCTATTAAAGGAATAGATTCAGTAGTACCTGTTACATCTCTAAGAGCATATATCTTTTTAT
>CAYXGK010000018.1:0-12729 GCA_964464565.1 uncultured Muribaculaceae bacterium
GGTGAAATCACTGTATATGAAGGTTCTACTCAAGTATATAGTGGTACCTTTACTGCAGCCTCTCTATATGCTTATACGTCATTTAAGTTGGGGAATCGATATGATGTAAATAACGAACGAATGGTTGGCCGTATGTTTGAGTTTCAATTATGGAATAAAGCACTTACACCAACAGAAGTGGCGAACAATGTAACTTCTAATTTAACGGGTTTTGAAACCGATTTAGCAGTATATTATAAATTTGATGAAACGTACGGCAATACAATAATGGATTATTCAACGAATAAAGATAATGCTACTGTAGTAGGGGCATCATTCACCCCGGATGGTAGTGGTGTAAAACAAATAAGAATCAAACAAGGAACTACTGTTTTGCAAAGCTCTAATGAAAGTACTTACCTTTTTACTCTTTCATCAGGAACCTATACAATTGAAGTGGAAGATAATGCTGGAAATATTGCAACCAAGACAGTAACTATTTGATAAGAAAAAGATTGAGAAAATTCTCAATCTTTTTTAGTAAGTATCAATATGATTTAAATCTTCATTGACATCTGGATTATAACCTTTTAGAATTGCTAATTCACAGGTTAGAAGTTCCATAAATAAGGTTGCAATGAAGTATGCTTTTACTATGTTTTGCTCTTCAATATAGATATGATTACTTGCATAATCTAGTAAACGTTGATCGTTAGTAATGAGTAATACCTCTTTTTTCTTATTATTGATTCTCTCTAGCATACCTTTTGCATCTTCATAGGGTTATCAAGAATTTATTAAATTTTTTCGTTATTTAAGAACTTATTTAGAAAAAGAAATGCCTGATTATATATTTACAAGTAATATTGTTGAGAATAATATGGATTATTCTTATTTTCAATTCACAAATCAAAATTTAAAATCAAAAAACATTAAAATGGTCATAGCATTTGTTCATAAAAAAATTGATTTTGAGATTTGGTTATCGGGCGTTAACCGAAAAACACAAAATTATTATTATGAAAATATAAAAGATGATTTATTAAAATATACTTTAACTAGTAATCCAAATAAAACCGACTACATTTTAAAAACTAAGATAATTAATGAATGTAATTATGACAATATAGATCAAACTTTGATAGAAATAAAGCAAAATATTGATGATTTTATTGATAATATTAAGAATATTTTATTATAAGTAAAACAATATTAAATGAAGAACCGTATTTAAGACAAATTTCTTTACCTGTTGAGAAAAGAATATCGAGAAAAACATCCTTGTAAAGTGATTTCAAAATATTGTGATTTTAATATTGAAGTTATGAAAAAGAAATATAGACAATAAGTTTATAAAGTTTAGAGGTTATATTATGAGTTATAATAATCACTGTCAAATTATACATGAAAAAATATCTAATTTGAAAAGATTTTCTTTTCCTTTTAATGAATGTGATATTCCAAAAAATGGAATATATATCTTATTTGAAAAAGGAGAAAAAGCTCATAATGGTGATAGAATTGTTAGAATAGGAACACATACAGGTAAAGATCAACTTATATCGAGATTAAATCAACATTTTGTTATGGAAAATAAAGATAGAAGTATTTTTAGAAAAAATATTGGTAGAGCTATTTTAAATAAAAATAATGATAAATATTTAGAAGTTTGGGAAATTGATTTTACTACTTCAGTTAACAGGGAAAAATATGGACACTTAATCAAAAAACAACATCAATTTGAAATAGAAAAAAATATTAGTAATTATATTCAAAACAACTTTTCGTTTTCGGTTATTCGTATAGACAATAAAGAAGATAGAATGATTATTGAAAGTAAATTGATATCCGAGGTATCAAATTGTCTATTTTGTAATAAATCTAAAAATTGGTTGGGAAACTATTCAACAAAATATAAAATTAGAGAATCAGGATTATGGCTTGTTAACGAATTATATAAAGATGGATTTAATGATGAAGAGTTTATTAAATTTGAAGAAATAATTAACCAAAACAATAAAAAATAAAAATTTTTACTTATTACTTCTAATTGTTTTATTAAATAAAGCCATTCAATTTGAATGACTTTTAAAATGCTATATTGTTATCTTTCCTCTAAAACCTCGACTACTATAATATGAACTAGCTCCATTGTGGTAAATAAAAGTTCTATTGTATTTTTTATCTCCAAAAAGGGCTCCTTCAAGTGATCTAATTTCATTTGGAGTTTTAATCCAACTAGAAGATTTTAAATCGAAATCCCCTAATGTTTGCAAATATTTATATTCTTCTTCATCTAGAATATCTATTTTCATTTTAATTGACATATCTACTGCGTTATTATTTGGTTTGTTTTCTTTTCTTTTATCTAGAGCTTTTTTATCGTAACAAATACTTCTTCTATATAAGGGGGTTTCTTTTGAACAATCATAAAAAGTATACGTATCTGTATTTTTATCATATAAAACCACATCAGGTTCACCGCCTGTTTTTTCCATTTCATACAACGAGTTAAGCTTGTCTTGGTTATTTGTTAATTTATTAAATATATTTTCCCATTTGATTTTATTATGTCTGTGCATATTGTTTTTAAATCGAATTTCTAATTGTTTAATAAAATCATTTAATTCTTTATTTGTATATTCGTTCATATATTACCTCCTATAAATATTTTATCACAAAAAAAATATTGAATTATATCAATATATTAAAACTCATAGTATAATGATAAAGAAGGAGTATTATGATAAAGAAAACTATAATGTCATTATTATTTGTATTAGTTGTTGGAATTGCTATTGTTTGGACAATGGATTATTCATCAGTTAAACAAGGATTTAATCCTAAATTTTGTATAAAAGAATTTACAAATACAGAAAACGATATCATTACTTATGAATGTACTGGAGTTGGATATAAAGTTGTAAAAATTCAAGAAGATAGAAACACTGATACAAAATTTTCTTTCTTTTGGGAATAATATTGTATGATTAAACGTGTACAAAAAGTATGTTTTTATTGTGCTATAATGTATGGGGTGATATTATGAAAAATGTGTTAGTAACTGGTTCAAGTAGAGGAATAGGCAAACAAACAATAATAGAATTTGCTAAGCTTGGTTATAATGTAGTAATCAATTATGTTAATAGCGATAAGGAAGCGCTACAATTAAAAGAATATGTTGAAAGAGAATATAATATAAAGGCGTTAACAATAAAATGTGATGTATCAAATGAAACCGATGTATCTAATATGATAAAAGAAGTATTAAAAACATTTAATAAAATTGATGTTCTTGTTAATAATGCAGCTATTGCCATTGACAATGATTACATTTTGAAAGATTCTAAAGAATTTAAAAGAGTACTAGATGTTAATCTTGTTGGTTCATATTTAGTTACAAAATATGTTTCCAAATATATGTTAGAACAAAAAAGGGGAAAAATTATATTTGTTAGTTCTACAAATGGTATTGATACTAATTATGAATATTCTATGGATTATGATGCTTCGAAAGCGGGAGTAATTTCATTAATGAAAAATTTTGCTCAAATATTATCTCCTTATATAACTGTAAACACTGTTGCGCCAGGTTGGGTTAATACAGAGATGAATAGTTCTTTAGAATTAGAATATAAGAAATTGGAAGAAGAACGAATTTTATTAAAAAGATTTGCAGATTCAAAAGAAATAGCAAAAGTAATAACTTTTTTGGTATGCGAAGATGCAAGCTATATTAATAATTCGGTTATAAGAGTAGATGGTGGTTTAAAATGATAGATGAAGTGTTTAAAAAAATAGAAGAAACTTGTTTTTATAATAGTAACAAAGTATTAAATGCTTTTCAAAAAAACAAATTATCTGATATTCATTTTGTTGGGAGTACAGGATATGGATATAATGACTTAGGAAGAGATGTTATAGAAAACATATATTCTGATATATTTAAATCAGAAGATAGTCTTGTTAGAAGTCAATTTATATCTGGTACACACGCATTAACTGTTACTTTATTTGGATTACTTAGGCCAAACGATACGTTGTTAAGCATTACCGGAAAACCATACGATACTTTAGATGAAGTAATTGGAATAAAAGAAAATAATAGTTCGTTAAAATCGTTTAATATAAACTATGAACAAATAGAACTTATAGATGATGATTTTGATTATGAACAAATAAAGAATAGATTAAATAAATCGAAAATAAAAGTAATTGAAATACAAAGATCTAAGGGTTATTCAACTAGGAAAAGCATTTCAATAGATAAATTAGAGAAAGTTTGCAAATTTATTAAAGATATTGATAAAGATGTAATAATAATGGTAGATAATTGTTATTGCGAATTTGTTTCAACTAAAGAACCGATTGAAGTTGGTTCAGATATTGCTGTTGGATCTCTTATAAAGAATTTGGGCGCTGGAATTACTCCAAATGGAGCATATGTTGTAGGCAAAAAAAAATTAATAGAATTAGTTTCAGAAAGATTGAATTCGCCAGGAATTGGGAAAGAAGCAGGCCCTACAATGAATATGAATAAACAAATATTACTTGGATTATATTTTGCTCCAAGTGTTGTAGCATCAAGTTTAAAAACAGTTGTCTTTGCTAGTAAACTATTAGAAGAAAAAGGATTTAAATTAGAACCTAGATATATTGATGATAGATCTGATATAGTTCAAGCAATAGAGTTTCAAGATAAAGATAAAATGATAAATTTTTGTAAGAGTATACAAAGTTCATCAGCTATAGATTCTTATGTATCATTAGAGCCTTGTGATATGCCCGGATATAATGATAAAATAATTATGGCATCAGGTTCATTTACTCAAGGATCATCAATTGAATTAAGTTGTGATGGACCAATTAGAGAACCGTATGTTGCATATTTACAAGGTAGTTTAACATTTGAATATGGAAAAATAGCCATACTAAATGCAATAAACAAATTGGAGGACAAATGAAATATTTAATGGATTTTATAAAAGGAATAATAGTTGGTGCTACAACGTCTGTACCTGGTGTAAGTGGCGGAACGATGGCTTTGATACTTGGGATATATGATAAAATAATACATTCTATGAGTAAACTGTTTAAAAACTTTAAAGTAAATTCAATTTTTTTAGGAGTCGTTGGACTTGGAATGGTATTAGGATTGGTTCTTGCTGCGCCATTTGTTGAATATTCAATAGATAACTTCAAATATCCAGCATTATATTTCTTTATAGGAATAGTAGTTGCAGGGTTTCCTGTTTTGCTAAAAAAAGCTAATCAAGGCACGAAGAAAAAAACAGATATATTATTCTTTATTATTGGTGCGCTAATAATTGGTGGACTATTATTGTTTGAATATCTGTATAAAGGACAATTATTTAATTTATCAGGTAGTATAAATTTTATTGATATATTAATATTGTTTATATCTGGAATAATAATAGCAATAGCTTTAATCCTTCCTGGAATAAGCACATCTTTCCTTCTTGTGGTACTAGGACTATATAAACCGTTAATAGAAGCGGTAAAAACATTTAATATATCTTTTTTATTGCCGGTTGTATTTGGAGTGATATTTGGGACAATTGCTACAACGGGAATTTTAGAAAAAATGATGACAGAAAAACCAAGACAAACCTACCTTATGATAATTGGGTTTGTTGTGGTATCCGTATTGGAGGTGTTCCCTGGAATCCCGAAAGGCATTAATATACTATATTCATTGAGTTCCTTAATAGTAGGATACTTACTTATATATTTTATGATAAAGAAACAAAAAAATCTCGATTAAGAGATTTTTTTATTGTATCTTATGTTTGGTTTTAATGTATCCTCTAAAAGCAAATCTTTTATATGCTAAACCTGCAATATAAAGTACAAAAAACATTAATGAAAGCTGTTCAAAATAGTGTGATAGTTTAAATAAAGCATCATAATAGAAATCAATATATATTTCTCCTGTAATTATTGAAATAATCATTAAGCAAAACCAAAATATTGAAAAAATATAATTTCTTTTGTTTATTTCCTTTCCTCCTGGGGTTTTATTGAATTCACAAAGAAGATCTTGCTTTTGTTTGCTTTCTATTTCATAATAAGACTTCATATATCCTCCATAATTATAATTATATATAAAATTTAATATAACTCAATATAATTTTTTAATGTTTACACTTTATATAAAATTAGCACTCCCTATTGACAAGTGCCAAAAGATGTGATAATATTTAATCGGAGGTGAAAATTATGAATTTAATTACAAGAGATTCATTGTTTGACAGTTTGTTTGATAGCTTTTATGATAATAATAAGAAAGGAAACATGATGAAATCGGACATTTATGAGAAAGATGATAATTATGTTATTGAAATGGATGTTCCCGGTTTTAAGAAGGATGAAGTTGTAGTAGATTATGAAGATGGTTATGTAACAGTTACTGCAAAAAAGAATCAAGAAGATAAGACTGAGGATAAGAATTACATTAGAAGAGAAAGAGTTTATGGAGAATATACTAGAAGCTTCTATGTAGGAAATATTAATGAAGAAGATATAAAAGCTAAATTTGATGATGGAATGTTAAAAATTAAATTTCCAAAAGAAAATAAAGACGAACGAATCAAACAAATACCGATTGAATAAGCAAGTAAAACTTGCTTTTTTTCTTTATATAATGGTATAATCTAATAGATGGGGCCATAGCCAAGTGGTAAGGCAAGGGTCTGCAACACCCTCAGCGCCGGTTCAAATCCGGCTGGCCCCTCCAATTAAAAAATAATCGTTATTTAACGATTTTTTTATTTATAAATATAATAATTTCATGGTATACTCTTATTGGTGATTAAATGTTAGAAGTTTTAGAAGAAGCATTAATAGATTCGTTAAAAATATTACCATTCTTATTGATAGTATTTTTTATTATGGAATTTATTGAACATAAATTTAGTGATAAAGGTAAAAAGTTAATAAAAAAATCAGGTAAGTTTGGGCCTCTATTTGGAGGAATACTAGGTGGATTTCCACAATGTGGTTTTTCTGTTGCGCTTACAAACCTTTTTGCAACTAAGATAGTTTCCATGGGTACATTAGTAGCAGTATATTTATCAACTACTGATGAAATGATACCAATACTTATTTCAAACGGAGTTTCTTTAAAAGAAATATTACAACTAGTATTAATTCAAATGTTAATTGCAATTGTATCTGGATTTATAATAGATTTGTTTACAAAAAAAAAGAAGGAAGAAAATATTACCTCTTTTTGTGAAGAAGAACATTGTCATTGCGACCATGATGGAATAATAAAATCTAGTATAAAACATGCATTAAATATATTTGCATATATTTTAATTGTAACTTTGTTTATTAATGGAGTAATGTATTTTTTAGGAGAAGAATTTATTGCAAGTATATTATTAAAGGACAATTGGTTTTCTCCAATTATAGCAGCGACAATTGGATTAATTCCTAATTGTGTGTCTAGTGTAATGTTAACAGAACTATATTTATCAAATCTTATAAGCTATGGATCAGTAATTTCGGGATTATTGATGGGAAGTGGAGTTGCTTTCCTAGTATTATTTAGAGTAAATAAAAATTTAAAAGAAAATATTACAATTATATTAATTACATATTTTATAAGCATTATATCTGGTATAGTTATAGATTTTATAGTTTAGTAAAAAAATATTTATTATTATTCTGACATTTAATTAAATGTTGGAATTTTTTTATTTGTAAAATTTTAACAATTGGGTTTTATAAATACTGATTTTTATATATAATTAAAATAGGTGATTATATTGAAAGAGTGGTATAAATTAAAAATAGATGAAGTTTTAAATGGATTTAATAGTTCTATTAATGGACTTTCAACTGAAGAAGCAGAGTTAAGGTTAAAGCAATATGGAAAAAATGTATTGCCTAGAGGAAAAAAAGATACTTTATTAAAAGTATTTTTCAGACAATTTAATAATCCGATAATATATATATTAATTGCAACAATTATATTATCTTTGTCGGTAAATGAACATATAGATGCGATATTTATTTCAATTGTTATTTTATTAGATGCCGTTTTAGGTACTGCACAGGAATGGAAAGCAGAAAAAAGTGCAGAAAGTTTACAAAATCTAATTAAGACAAATGCGAATGTAATTAGAGATGGAAAAGAAAAAATAATTATTGCTGAAGATCTAGTAATTGGAGATATTGTTATATTAGATTCTGGAGATAAGATCTCGGCAGATATGAGAATAATAGAATCGAACAATCTTGTGGTAAACGAATCTATTTTAACCGGAGAGTCTATTGCTGCAGAAAAAGATGAATTATTAATTGAAGAAGAAACACAAGTTTTAGAAAGAAAAAATATGCTATTTGCTGGAACTTCAGTAACAAGAGGTAGGGCAATTGCAATAGTAGTTGCAACAGGAATTGAAAGTGAAATTGGTAGTATAAGTAATCAAGTATTATTAACAGAATCTTCAAAAGCACCAATTACAATTAGAATGGAACAATTTACGAAACAAATAAGTATATTTACTGCTATTATTGCAGTTATAATAGGAACAATTCTTTATTATAAAGGATATATAATAAGGGAAATATTTTTTTCAATAGTTGCATTATCAATATCTGCTATACCCGAAGGATTACCTGTTGCTCTTACTCTTGCATTGTCAGTAGGATCAAGCAGAATGGCTAAAAAAAATGTATTAGTTAAAAAATTAAATTCAGTAGAAAGTTTAGGTAGTTGTACTGTAATAGCAAGCGATAAAACCGGAACATTAACATTGAATGAACAAACTGCCAAAAAAATATGGCTGCCAAATGGTGATACATTTGATATAACAGGCATAGGCTATAATGATGAAGGAAATATTTTATATAAAGGAAAAGAAACAAATTCAAAAAAAGCTAAAGATATAATAAAACTAGGCGTAATTAACAATGAAGCAAGTTTAAGGAAAGAAAATAATGAATGGGTTTGTTATGGTGATTCTATCGATATTGCATTTTTATCATTAGGCAAAAAAATGTCAATAAATAAAGAAGATAAAAGTTTTAAAATATTTGGGACAATACCATATGAGTCATCACTAAGATATTCGTCAGTTTTTTATGAAGAGAATGGACTGTGGTGTACATTAAAAGGTTCTCCAGAAAAAATAATAGAATTTTGTACTACAATGAATATTGATGAAGAAAATTTAGAAATAAATAAAGAAAATATTTTAAAACAAAATGAAACTTTAGCAAAAAAAGGCTATAGGGTAATTGCGATTGCAAAAGGAAGAGTTAATAATAAAAAGAATTCCGATTATAAACAAGAAGATATTCCTGACTTAACTTTTATGGGATTAATTGGTTTTATAGATCCAATAAGAGAAGAAACAATATTTGCAATAAAAGAATGTAATGATGCTTATATTAAAACTGTAATGATTACTGGAGATCATCCATTAACTGCATTTCATATTGGAAAAGAATTAAATATGGCAAATCATTTTGATGAGGTTTCAACTGGTAATGATATTGATGAATCTCTTAAAGAAGGACACAAAGTATTTGATATTTTTGTAAAAAGTAAAAAAATATTTGCTAGAGTCAGTCCAAGTCAAAAATATGAAATAATTGAATCTTACAAAAGACAAGGAGAATTTGTTGCGGTAACTGGTGATGGAGTTAATGATGCACTTGCTATTAAAAGTGCTAATATAGGTATAGCAATGGGAAGTGGATCGGATATTGCAAAAGAAACAGGTCAAATGATAATAACTGACGATAATTTTGCATCTATTGTTGATGGAATAAGAGAAGGCAGAAATGCTTACAATAATGTGAGAAAAGTAATATATCTACTAATTTCATCAGGTATAGCAGAAATATTGTTCTTTATGTTATCTATATTGTTAAATTTACCATTACCATTAATTGCTATTCAATTATTGTGGTTAAACTTAGTAACAAATGGGATACAAGATGTTGCCTTAGCGTTTGAAAAGGGTGAGCCAAATGTTATGAAATATCCACCAAGAAAACCTAACGAAAGAATATTTAATGACTTGTTAATTAAAGAAGTTTTACTCTCTGGTTTATTTACAGGTATAATTGTTTTTATTTTTTTCAACTATCTAATAAAAACTAATATAAACGTCAATGTTGCAAGAAGTTATGTAATGTTACTCATGGTATTTATGCAAAATATACACACTTTGAATTGTAGAAGTGAAACAAGATCGGTATTTAAAATACCATTAAAGGACAATATGTTTATAGTACTTGCAATAATTTTTGTAATAGCTCTTCAACTAATTGTAACTAACAGTGCGACATTAAGTCACTTATTGAAATTAGAACCTATTCAAATAAAAGAAATTTTCTATACTTTCTTACTTGCACTTCCAATATTATTTATAATGGAAATATTCAAGATATTTGTTAGAAAAAAAGATAACAAGTAGCAATTATAGTAAAATATGATATACTTTTATTGGTGATGTTATGAAATTATTATTACACATTTGTTGTGCTCCATGTAGCGTGGAATGTATAAGTGAATTAAGAAAAGATACAATAGATGTAACTGGTTTTTGGTATAATCCAAATATACATCCATTTACAGAGTATAAAAATAGATTAAAAGCATTAGAAGACTACTCAAAAGAAATAAACCTTGAGGTAATTTATAAGGATAATTACGATCTAAAAAGATTTATAAAAAATGTAATAGAAGATACAGATAATAGATGTGAATATTGTTATAAAGTAAGATTGGAAGAAACGGCAAAATATGCTAAAGAAAATGGATTTGATGCCTTTTCAACATCTCTACTTATCAGCCCCTATCAAAATCATTTAAGGATAAAAGAAATCGGTGAAGAATTAGAAAATAAATATGGTATAAAGTTTTTATATAGAGATTTTAGAGAACGTTTTAGAGAAGGACAAGGAAAAGCAAGAAAAAAACAAATATATATGCAAAAGTATTGTGGATGTATATTTAGTGAAGAAGAAAGATATATTGGTGTAAAATGAAATTAAAAGACAATTATTTTTATACGCTAAGAGAAGATTCGAAGGATGAGGATTCTATAAGTGGTAATTTATTAACTAGAAGTGGAATGATAAAAAAGAGCTCAGCTGGTGTTTATATGTTAATGCCACTTGGATATAAAGTTTTAAAAAATATTGAACAAATTATTAGAGAAGAAATGATAAAAGCTGGCGCTCAAGAATTATTAATGCCTTCATTAATTCAAGAAGAAGTATATGAAAAATCAGGCAGAAGAGATATTATCGGTAATTCAATGTTTTCTTTAAAAGATAGATACGATAGAAGATATGCGCTTGGCCCTACTCACGAAGAGTTGTTTGCAATAGCGGCTTCTATGAAAATAAAATCTTATAAAGATATGCCATTTAATTTATTTCAATTTGGTAATAAATTTAGAGATGAAGCAAGACCAAGATACGGATTAATTAGAGTAAGAGAATTTATAATGAAAGATGCATACTCATTTGATAAGGATATTGAAGGTTTAAATGTTTCATATAATAAAATGTATGCTGCATATAAAAACTCTTTCGATAGAATGGGTTTAGAATACAAAGTGGTTACTGCAGATACTGGTATAATGGGTGGTTTATTATCTGAAGAATTTCAAGCAATTACTGATATAGGTGAAGATGTAATTGTTTTATGTGATGGTTGTGATTATTCATCAAATATCGAAGTATCCAAATGTGTTGATAATACAATACCAACAGATGAAGAATTATTAACTAAAGAATTAATAGAAACTATAGATGCAAAAACAATAGAAGAAGTATCTAATCTTTTAAAAGTATCAAAAGAAAGATTTGTAAAGACATTAATATATAATATAGATGGTAAGTATTATGCGTTACTATTAAAAGGCGATGATGAATTAAACGAAGTTAAAGTACAAAAATTATTGAATTCAAAATCTATAGAATTAGCTGATTTTTCAAAAGTTGAAGAGATTACTAATTCAAAAGTTGGGTTTGCTGGACCAATCGGATTGAATATTGAAATAATAGTTGATAATGAAGTTTTGAATATGAAGAATTTTATTGTGGGTGCTAATAAAACAAATTATCATTATAAGAATGTTAATTTAAATGATTTTAGTTACATTTCCTCAGACATAAGAAATATTAAAGAAGGGGATAAATGTCCAAATTGTGGCGGAAAAATATATTTTAAAAAAGGAATAGAAATTGGCAATACATTTAAACTGGGAACAAAATATAGCGAAGCTATGAAATTAAATTATTTAGATGAATCTAACGCTTTAAGACCAGTAATAATGGGTTCTTATGGCATTGGAATAGGAAGGTGTATGGCAGCAGTTGCAGAGCAAAATAATGATGAATTTGGCATTATTTGGCCATATAGTGTTGCGCCATATAAAGTGTGTGTAGTGCCTGCAAATAGTAATGATGAATCACAAATGAATTTAGCACAAGAGATATATGAAAAACTAAATAATAATAAAATAGATACTATATTAGATGACAGAAACGAAAGACTAGGTGTTAAATTAAACGATATGGATTTAATAGGAACTCCAATTAGAATATTAGTGGGAAAAAGAGCTGTTGAAAATATAGTTGAATTTAAATTAAGAGGATCAAAAGAAATAGAAGAATTAAATATTGATGAAGCAATTAAAAAGATATTGAACTACTAAATGTATTATGTTATTATAAATGTGCAAACATTTATAAATG
>CAYXGK010000019.1:0-12567 GCA_964464565.1 uncultured Muribaculaceae bacterium
ATTTTACTATACGTGTGTTTTTTTATAAAGTGTCCAAAATGGGGTTCACTTCATTAAGGACACTTTATTATCGAGAAGAGAAGTATAGTAATAACCAAAATGCATAACAGTCCTAATGACTGTTTATTTTTATTAAGATATTATAATGCACTTATACCCGTAGGGAAAAATAATAGATTTGGTAATCCATATTAGTAAGATATATTGTTTTAATTTGTGCTATAATAGTAAACTAATGAGGTGAAATCAAATGATTATAAAAGGAACCAGCTGTTATCAAAATGCAAAAACCGGTAATTTAGTTTCAATAACTGGGGATGGTGGTAATGCTTGGGGATTTTATGGTTCTTCTTACAAAAAAATGTCTCCAAGACTATATTTGTGGGAATATTACGATAAGAATCCAGATCGTTTAACTGAAGAAGAATTAATAAATTGGTACATAAAAGAGTTTTATGAATTAAGATTAAAAAATTTGAATACACTAGAGTTTTTAAATGATTTAAAAGAAAAATTTGGTGAAGATATTATTTTGTTATGTCACGAATTACCCGGTACTGATTTAAATAAAGAACATTTCTGTCATAGAAGAGTAATTGCAGACTGGATAGAATTGGAAACCGGAATAATAATACCAGAACTATCTGTTAATAGAGATGGTAAAGAAATAATTGAAGAAACTTATGATCTTAAACACAAAATTAAATCTTTAATCAAGAATTACAAATAAGAGTAATTCTTTTTTATTTATACAAAAATTATTAATAGTATATTTCTATTTATTGGAGTATCCAGTATAAAAATCAAAAATGAGTACAAGATTAATATATGTAGCCTTTAGATAAAATTAAAAACAGTATTATTGTGATATAATCAGTACTAGAAGGTGAGAAATGAAACTATATGTTAATGAAAAGATTCTTTCAATTCGAAATAAATTTTATGTAAAAAACGAGAAAAATTTAGATGTATATGAAATTACAAGCAAACTTATTTCTATTGGTAATAAAACTACAATAACTGATATGAACGGTAAAAAGGTTGCTTATATTGAAGAAGAACTTTTGCATATTACTCCAAATTACAAAGTGTATATTAATGATAAATTAGCATTTAAAATAAAAAAGAAATTACAATTTTTTAAAAATGATTACATAATAAGTAATAAGTATACAGTTAAGGGTGATACACTGTTGTTGAATTTTAAAATATATGATGAAAAAAATAAAAAAATAGCAAGTATAAAAAGAAAAATATTTTCAATAGGAGATAAGTACGAAATAGATATTATTGATGAAGAAAAGAAAGTGGAGATTTTAGCAATTATAGTTGCAATAACAAACGATGTAAATGATACAGAAAAGTCTTCTTCTACTAGAATATAAAAAAAAATATGTTTTGTTTTTAATTTAAGGGTGGTTTTATGAAAAAAATAATAAATGATAGCGAGGTCGCTTTTTATAATGGTGACGCAAAAATTTTATCTTTCGATTATCAAAATGATGAATTTACATTGATGGTAAATACAAGTGAGGTAATAGAAATAGAAGATGAATCAGTTTTATTTAATTGTCTAGAGAATCTATTTGTTAACAGCTATGATTTTGGATACAATTTTTTAAACGATAAAAAAACTACTAGTGAATTAGTATGGCATAGTGATTGCTATTATAATGCGGATGATGAGTTGAGTATTAGTGACGTGAGTTGCTTACACATTATTTTTGATGATAATAAATATAAAATATGGTGTGATAAGAAATTAGAAAATATTCTTAATAAATCATATAATTCATATTGTGTTGTTTTTTCTCCAGGAGGAAATGGGAGATATGCTAAAAATATTAATACAGGATTATCTTTACAAAATGATTTTATAAGCTGCACATATCACGAGTTAATTGAACGACAAAAGTGTAAAAAAATTTCCATACAACAAAATTCTATTTAGAGAAAATAATATGGAATTGATAGTGTGATATAATTTATAATATGAAGACGGAGAAAATATGAAGGATAAATTATTTTTGATATATGGTGAAGAACATTATTTAATAGAAAAAAAGATTAATGAAATAATAGAAAAAGAAAATGTAACTATATACGATATGAATGAATCAAGCATTGATAGCGTTATTGAAGATATACTTAGTTTTTCATTGTTTTCTAGTAGCAAAGATATATTATGCACTAATTGTAATTTTTTAACATCAAGTTCTGATTCAAAAGAAGATTTAAATAGATTAAAAGATGTAATTGATAAAAAAATAGAAAACAGGTTAATATTAACTGTTAATTCTAAAGTTGATGAAAGAAAAAAGATTGTTAAAGAACTAATTAGATTGAGTACTGTTTTTGTATTTAATCAATTAAAAGAATATGAAGTTATTAAATATATTGAAGATGGATTTAAAAAATATAAATTAAAAATAGATAATAATACATTAAGTTATTTTCATAGTTTTGTTGGTAATAGTCTAGGTATTATAAATAATGAAATTGATAAATTATCTATGTATAAAGATAATGATGTTATTACAAAAGAAGATATAGATGCTATTACTTCTAGAACAATAGATATAAATATATTTGATTTAATAGATGCGGTGGTAAAGAAAGATATCAATAAAGCTTTAGAAATGTATGATGATTTTATTCTTATGAACGAAGAGGAAATAAAATTAATATCTATATTAGGTGATCAATTTAGATTAATTTATCAAGTCAAAACGATGTATTTATCAGGATATACTGAAGAAGATATTATAAAAGAGTTGGGAGTTCATCCTTACAGAATAAAGCTCGCTAAACAGTCGTTAATTACTTTAGATGAAGCACAAACATATATTCTTAAACTATATGATTTAGATTTAAATATTAAAATGGGTAAAAAAGACAAAAAAGTAGCATTCAAATTGTTTTTAATGGAAAATTAAAATTTATTGTAATAGTACATTATGTATGATATACTTACTACATAAGGAGGAGTTGTGAAAGGATTTTCTGTAGTATCATGGATAAAACAATCAATAATTTCAGTTTTAATATTAGGTGTTGTTGATTTAATTTTTAACTATATTGAAACAAAAAAATTAGTTTTTACTAATCTTAACTGGACATTGATTTTATTTGTTTTAGTTTTTTTCTTTGTGGTAGAAATACCAGCAGTAAAAAAAATATTCAATAAGCCGTTTTTTAACAAACAAAAATAACTTCATAAGAAGTTATTTTTTATATACTATCAACATAATTACATGCTTCAATTGAAGCAATTGTTCCATCTGAAGATGCTGTAGTTAGTTGTCTTATTTTTTTATTTCTACAATCTCCGGCAACAAATATTCCATCTATATTTGTTTTACATGATTCATCAGATTCAAAATAACCATATTTATCTAACTTGATAAGATCTTTAAATACTTCGTTTTGAGGAAGTAGACCAATATTTACGAATATTGCATCCAATTTTATATTTCTTTGTCCAACATCTATACTTTCCAACAATTCATCACCGTTTAATTTATCAACTTTAGAATTAAATATGTATTCAATATTTTTTATTTTATTTAATTTTTCAATTAGTTTTTCTTCAGCGGTAAATTTATCTAGCATTTGTATTATGTATAATTTGTTAACAATTTCTGATAAATAAATAGCGCTCACTAATGCAGTATTTCCGCCGCCAATTATAGCAACATCTTTACCTTTATAAAAAGCTCCATCACAAAGTACGCAAAATGATATCCCTTTTCCAATATACTTATTTTCGTTTTCTATTCCTAATGGTCTATGTTTACATCCTGTTGAAATAATAATAGCCTTTGATTTATATGAATTATATTCTGTAGTAACTAGTTTATAATCTTTAAAATCTTCAATTTTTTTTACATTATCTATTTCAAAATCTACTCCCAAATCAATTATTTGATCATATAAAGTATTTGATAGTTCAATCCCACTTATTGCTTTATATCCGGGATAATTTTCTACTAAAGGAGAAGATGAAATTTGGCCTCCAATAGTCTCTTTTTCTATAATTAATACTTTTTTATTAGCTCTTAAAGAGTAGAGTGCTGATGTCATACCTGCAACACCAGCACCAATTACTATTATGTCGTACATTATGCATTATCTTCCAAGTGCTTTTTAATATTAGATACATTAGAAATTTTTTCGTATTTTCCATTAATATTAATAATTAAAGTTGGTGCTTGAGTTACATCAAACTCTTTTGTTAATATTTGATTTTCTTCGGCATCTATATATTCATAATCTATTTTATATTTTTCTAATAAAGATTTTGCGATTTTACAATTAGGACATGTTTTAGTTCCAAATAATAGAGTTTTATCTTCTTTTTTTGTATTAGAATTGTTTAGCTCATATAATTTTCTATGCTTATATTCTTGTGCTTTACCATCATTCCAGTTTTGAACCGGTCTGTAATATCCTGTTATTCTAGAATAGACTTCAGTTTTGTTACCGCATTCTGGACAATTAAAGTGTTCACCAACTATATATCCATGATTTGCGCATACTGAGTAAGTAGGAGACATAGTATAATATGGTAATCTAAAGTTTTCCGCTATTTTTCTAACTAAATTTGCGGCAGCTTTCCAATCCGGAAGTTTTTCTCCTAAGAATGCATGGAATACTGTACCTGATGTATATAGGGTTTGCATACTATCTTGAATTTCAAGAGCTTTGAATACATCATCGGTAAATGAAACAGGTAAGTGTGAACTATTAGTATAATATGGTGTTTCATTTTCGTTAGATGCTGTTAATATTTCTGGATATTTTTCTTTATCGTGTTTTGCTAAACGAAAACTTGTAGATTCTGCAGGTGTAGCTTCCAAGTTGTAAAGGTCCCCATATTTCTCTTGATAGTCAGACAATCTGTTTCGCATATGATTTAATACATCTTTTGTAAATTGCTGTGCTTTTTCATGAGTTAAATCTTCTTTTATCCAATCAGCATTTAAACAAGCTTCGTTCATTCCCACTAATCCGATAGTAGAGAAGTGATTTTTAAACGAACCTAAATATCTTTTTGTATAAGGATATAGTCCAGCTTCTAGAAATTTGCTTATTACATCTCTTTTTGTTTTTAGTGATTCTGCAGAAATGTCCATCATATTGTCTAATCTTTCATAAAATTCTTTTTCAGATTTAGCTAAATATGCAATTCTTGGCATATTAATTGTTACAACCCCAACTGAACCTGTTGATTCTCCTGACCCAAAGAAACCTCCAGATTTTTTTCTTAGTTCCCTTAAGTCTAATCTAAGTCTGCAACACATACTTCTTACATCGCTTGGTTCCATATCGCTATTTATATAGTTTGAAAAGTAAGGGGTACCATATTTAGCTGTCATTTCAAATAATAACTTATTATTATCGGTTTCGCTCCAATCGAAATCTTTTGTTATAGAATATGTTGGGATAGGGTATTGAAAACCTCTACCATTAGCATCTCCTTCAATCATAATTTCTATAAATGCCTTATTTATCATATCCATTTCTTTTTTTAGGTCCTTGTATTTGAAATCCATTTCCTTTGCTCCAACTAATGCGTTTAATTCTGCCAAATCGTTAGGAACAACCCAATCTAAAGTTATATTAGTAAATGGTGCTTGAGTTCCCCATCTGCTTGGAGTATTTACTCCATATACAAATGATTGTAATGCTTGTTTAACTTCTTTATATGATAAATTATCAACTCTAACAAAAGGGGCTAAATATGTATCGAACGAAGAGAAAGCTTGAGCTCCAGCCCATTCGTTTTGCATTATTCCAAGGAAGTTAACCATTTGATTACATAAAGTGGATAAGTGTTTAGCTGGAGAAGAAGTAATCTTACCAGGAACACCTCCTAATCCTTCGGTTATTAGTTGTTTTAATGACCAACCAGCGCAATAACCTGTAAGCATAGATAAATCATGTATATGAATATCTGCATTTTTATGAGCTTTAGCAATTTCATCACTGTATACTTCACTTAACCAATAATTTGCTGTAATTGCTCCCGAGTTACTAAGGATTAACCCGCCAACTGAATAGGTAACAGTAGAGTTTTCTTTTACTCTCCAATCTTCAATCTTTAGATATTTATTTACAACATCTTTATAATCTAAAACTGTATCTTTTATATTACGCATTTTTTCATGCAGTTTTCTATATAAAATATATGCTTTAGCAACATCCGCATAACCAGCATTAGATAATGTTTCTTCTACGCTATCTTGAATATCTTCAACACAAATAACACTATCTTTTATTTTAGATTCAAAATTTGAGGTTACTTTTAATGCAATAAAATCAATCGTATTATCGGTAAATTCTCTATTTTCTGCTTCAAATGCCTTTCTTATTGCCTCAGCAATCTTTTCAATTTTAAATTCTACTAGTTTTCCATCTCTTTTTTTAACTTTGTACATATTATATCTCCTTTTAAACTCCTCTTATTTCAATATTTTTTAGTTCTAATTCTAATATTTTTTTAAATTCAAACAATTTTTCTTTTGGATGTGAACTAAGACCGCCTTGCATTACGTTATCTGAATCAACGAATTGCTGCAAAACATATTTTTTTGCACCTTTAATCCAACAAGCTATTTTTTTAAAGTCGTCATCATCATGAAAGTCTTTAACAACTGTTGTCCTAAATTCGTAATCCATAGTATTTTCTAATAGTAAATTAATAGATTTTTCTATAAGGTTTATATCGTAATTTAGACCTATGGTTTGATTGTATTTCTCTTTTGAATTTTTTATATCCATTGCCACATAATCAATTAGTTTATCTTCAATAAGTTCTTTAATCAAAGTGGGATTAGTACCATTAGTATCTAATTTAATTAAATAACCTAATTTCTTAACTTTTTTAATAAAATCTTTTAAATCTTTTTGTATTGTTGGTTCTCCGCCGCTGATACATACAGCATCTAAATATGGTTTTCTTTGTCTTAAAAACTCCAAGATATTATTTTCGCCCAAGTCTTTTTCATCGTAATTTACTAAAGAAGTATTTTGACAAAAAGGACATTTGAAATTGCAACCACCAGTAAAAATTGTACAAGCTACATAACCCGGATAATCGAGTAAAGTAAGCTTTTGTAATCCTAAAACTTTCATACTTTTCTCCTATCATTCTTGTCTACATTATCATAATAACATAAATATAAAAAAAAAGAACAATTACGTTCGATTATTTTTTAAAAAGACACCTTTTTACATACAATTATTATATAACGTTAAATAATTATTGAATAACAATAAATTATTTGATATGATGTTTGTAAAGTTTATAAGAAAGAGGTGAAAAAATGATTGTTTTAAGATTGGATAGGGTGCTCGCAGATAGAAAAATGCAATCTAAAGAATTATCTAAAATATTAAATATTACTGAGGCAAATTTATCATTGTTAAAAAAAGGGAAGACTAAATCAATTAGATTTGAGTTATTAAATGATATATGTAAAATTTTGGATTGCCAACCCAAAGATATAATTGAATATATTCCTGATTTTGAAGATTAATTAGAGTAGTTTTTAAAGTATCCTTTTATATATACAAAAGGAGTTCCTTTATCGCCGCTACCGCTTGTTAAATCAGCTAGAGTTCCTATTAAATCAGTATATTTTCTTGGTGTAGTTCCTTGAGCGGACATTGTGCCTTTTAAATCATTTTCTTTGTATTTAATTTCTTCTTTTATTGCATTGTTTAATTCTTCACCACGTAAATCTTTATATTTATTTTCAGAAAAATATTTTAATTTTATTTCGTTTGGACTTCCTTCTAGACCATCAGTAAAACCCGGACTTACTACTGGATCAGCTAATTCCCAAATTTTACCAACAGGATCTTTAAATGCCCCATCTCCATAGACCATTACTTCAATATTTTTACCAGTAATTTCTCTTAATTTTGTTTGGATTGATTTTACAAACCTTTCACAGTCTTTTGGGAATAGTTTTACTTTCTCTTCGGTAGATCTATTTGAACCCAGTAAACCATATTCACTATTGTAACCACTTCCATTTACTGGATTATTCATTATATCTGATAATAGTAATATACTATTAGTATATGGAAGTAGTTTCTTTTTTGTTTCGAATCTATCGTGAACATTTGCTACGATTATATCTTTAGTATAGTTGATTATAGTTTCTGGATTATTCGAAAAAACAAATTCAACTTCACAATTTTCTTTTAAACATAAGTCTCTATAAAAATCTACCATATTTACACCTGTAAATAGATGCTTATAATGACCAAAAAACTTATTATAATCAAATTCAGTAATTACTGAAGACAAATTAAATCTATTAACAATTAAATCATTACTATATAGTATATCGTTTCCAACTTCATCTGATGGAAAAGATAAAAGAATAGTAAGTTTTTTTGCAGATCTTGCTATAGCTGATAATAATACTGCAAATCTATTCCTACTTAGAATAGGATAAACAATTCCTATATGATCTGAGTGCATTTTGTTATTAATGTCATCCTTAATGTTATCTATAGTTGCATAGTTAGACTGACTTATTCCAACTACAGCTTCAGTAATAGCTAAGATATCTCTATCTTCAAATTCGAAGTTTTCCTCTTCTTTTGCTTTAAGAAGTGAATCAATTACGATAGATTCTAAATCGTCGTTCTCTTTTATAATAGGTGAACGAATACCTCTAACAGTTGTACCTACAAACATAATATCTCCTTATGATTTAATTATACAACAAAAAACATACTTTTTTAGTATGTTTTATAATTTCCTATACAAACCTATTGCTTTTCCAAGTATAGTAACATTATCTAAGATAATATCTTCCATATAATCGTTTTCTGGGTGTAATCTAATAAAAGTTTTTTCTTTAAAAAATCTTTTTAGAGTAACCTCATTTTCGCTTGTCATGGCTACTACTATTTCGCCATTTCTTGCATCGTTTGTTCTTTCTACTATAACAATGTCATTATCAAATATTCCGGCATTTATCATAGATTCTCCACTTACTTTTAACGTAAATACTTCTTTTCTATTTGGAATCATATATGCTGGAAGTTGAAAATATTCATTTGGATTATGAATTGCTTCTATTGGAGAACCTGCAGTTACTTTACCTATTAAAGGTACATTAACAATAGAATCTTCTTTTGTGTCATATTCATTGTCTATTAATAACTCTAAAGCTCTATTTTTATTTCCACCTTTTTTAATATATTTTTTTTCTTCTAAATTAGAAAGATGAGAATGAATTGTTGCTGGAGATGATAAACCTAAAGAAGATCCTATTTCTCTAACGGTAGGTGGATATCCATTATCTACGATATATTTTTTTATAAATTGAATGATATCTTCTTGTCTTTTTGTTAGTTTTTCCATATTCCTCCTTATTACTATGAATTTATATTAACACACCAAGTGTAAAATGTCAAACATTTGTTCGAAACAACGTTGACACAAACAAGTGTTCGTGTTTTAATGTAATTATAGAAAAGGAGGAATTATGAAAGCTATTGAAAAAGGATTTTTATTAAAACTATATTTGGGGGTTAGTATTATTACTATGATATGTATATGGAACGCATCTAGAAATAATTTAAATTATAATATTGTTAATAATAATTATAAAGTAATTGTAATGAACGAAAGATAAAAAACATTAAGATAAAGTATTTTAATGTTTTTTTTATGTGTTATAATTGTTTTATAATAAAGAGGGATTGTATGATAAGAAATACTACTATAACAGATAAAAAAATAATTGATAACATCAAAGCATTAGCTCTAGATATGATTGATAATGCGGGTAGTGGGCATCCAGGTATAGTTTTAGGAGCGGCTCCAATTCTTTATACTTTGTATTTAAAACATTTAAAAGTTAATCCTAAAGATAGTAATTGGGTTAATAGAGATAGATTTGTAATGTCTCCTGGTCATGGTTCAGCACTTTTGTATAGTATGCTTTATTTTGCGGGATATAATCTTTCTATTGATGATTTAAGAAAATTTAGAAAAGCAAAATCAATTACTCCTGGACATCCAGAATATAAATTAACAGAAGGAGTTGAAACAACAACAGGGCCACTAGGACAAGGATTTAGTAATGCTGTTGGAATGGCTATATCTGAGAAATATTATTCAAATTTGTTTAATATAATTAATCATTATACTTATGTATTAGTCAGCGATGGTGATTTAATGGAAGGAATCTTCTATGAATCAGCATCTTTAGCGGGGCATCTTAAATTAAATAAATTAATTGTTTTATATGATTCCAATAATATATCGCTTGATGGAAGTACTAATTTGTCTTATTCTGAAAATACTAAAATGAGATTTGAATCAATGGGATGGAACTACGATTATGTAGGTGATGCTGAAAAAATAGACGATATTGATAAAGCGATATATAAAGCAAAATTATCAGATAAACCAACAATAATAGAAATAAAAACTATAATAGGAAGAGGTTCTATAAATCAAGGTACTAATTTGGTACATGGTTCGCCATTAAAAGAAGATGACATTACTCAACTAAAAGAATCTATGGGTATTAGAAATGTTCCGTTTTCGGTTTCAAAAGAAGCTGTTGAAGCATTTCAAATGGATTTTTTTGATAGAGTTAGAGTAGAATATAATAGCTATTTATCTATGTATGATGAATTTAAACAAAACAATATGAACAAAGGTTTATATGAAGTTATGTTTGAAAGTAAAAAAACATATAACATAATAAATATGTTTCAAGAAATATCGGATATGGATGGAAAATCATTAAGAGATATTAATTCTAAAGTAATGAATGTTGCTGATAAATTTATTAATAATTTAATGGGCGGATCTGCTGATTTAGTAACATCTACAAAGGCATATCTAAATAATTATGGGACATTTTCTAGTACTAATCCATTAGGAAGAAATATATATTTTGGTATTAGGGAGCATGCCATGTCAGGAATAATGAACGGTATGGCATTATCTAATTTAGTACCGTTTGGATCTACTTTTTTAGCATTTTCTGATTATATGAAACCAAGTATAAGATTAGCGTGTTTAATGAATTTGTTTGTTATTTATATATTTACACATGACAGTATAAATATTGGATCAGATGGACCAACACATCAACCTATTGAACATTTAGCAAATCTTAGATCTATACCTAATTTAAGGGTATATAGACCTGCGGATGCTAAGGAAGTAATTGGAGTATGGAATTTATTGTTAAAAGAAAAGAAACCCACTGCTTTAGTATTATCTAGAAATGAAGTTAATTCATTAGATGGAACAGATGCACTGCTTGTAACAAAAGGCGCTTATATTGTAAGAAAAGAAACAAAGAAGAAACACGGAATTATAATATCAACTGGAAGTGAACTTGAAATTGCCTTAAAGGTGGCAGATACTTTATATGAAAAAGGAATAGATATAAGAGTAATAAGTATGCCATGTATGAATTTATATGATGAACAAAGTGATGCATATAAAGAAGAATTAATGCCTTTAGGAACTAAGACAATAGTAATAGAGTTTGCTTCAAGTCAAAGTTGGTATAAGTATGTATACAATAAAAAGTACTTAATTACGCTAGATGAATTTGGATTAAGTGGAACAAAAGAAGAGATATATGCTTCAAAGAAATTAGATTTAAAATCAATTACAGATAGAGTTGAAAAATTATTACAATAAACATTGCTAAATATTAATATTTTTAGTAATATTTATTAAGGAGGTATTTATTATGTGGATGGACATATTATATGTAACAATAGGCTTAATAATAGGTATAGTAATAGGATTTTTTGTATCAAAATATTTTACAAAGAAGTATATGAAAGAAAACCCTCCTATTACTGAAGATATGGTTAGGGCAATGATGAGTCAAATGGGAAGAACACCATCCCAAAAACAAGTAAACCAAGTAATGAATTCATTCAAAAAACAATTATAGGAGGAAATATGGAAGAAAAGAAAGAAATTTATGTATGTACGGTATGCGGATATGAAGCACAAGGACCTTTACCTGAAAATTATGTATGTCCAGTATGCGGAGTAGACGTAACCCATTTTGTTAAGAAAGAAGAATAAACTTCTTTTTTTTATGATATAATCTTAATGTTAGGAGACTTAGTATGGCATTAAAATACGATGAAAAATCTATAAAAATATTAGAAGGATTAGAATCCGTAAGAAAACGACCAGGTATGTATATTGGATCAACAGATAAAAGAGGATTACATCATTTAGTTTGGGAAATTGTAGACAATTCAATAGATGAAGTAATAAATGGTTTTGGTAATTATATAAAAATTATAATACATTCAGACAAAAGTGTAAGCGTAATGGATGAGGGTAGAGGGGTTCCTATTGGTATGCATGAAAG
Organism: uncultured Muribaculaceae bacterium; assembly: GCA_964464565.1. Taxonomy (GTDB): domain Bacteria; phylum Bacillota_I; class Bacilli_A; order RF39; family UBA660; genus JAAYGD01. The sequence goes on from CAYXGK010000019.1 coordinate 12,393, forward strand.
TGGAAAATCTACTCCCGAGGTTATATATACTATTTTACATGCTGGTGGTAAATTTAATGATAGTGGTTATAAAATATCCGGAGGATTACACGGTGTTGGTGGATCAGTTGTTAATGCTTTAAGTAAATGGATGGAAGTAACTATTAAAAAAGATGGTGGAGAATACTTTATTAGA
>CAYXGK010000020.1:0-11831 GCA_964464565.1 uncultured Muribaculaceae bacterium
TCCTTCTTTAATAAAAGCTATATATGATTATATGGATAATAATACAATATTCCACGGTTTTACTATCGGTATAGAAGATGATGTTACTAATTTAAGTTTAAAGACAAATAAATTAACAACAAATAAAGATGTAATGGAATTTTTAATCTATGGATATGGATCAGATGGAATGGTTGGTGCATCTAAAGATATTATTAAATTAATAGGTGATAATACTGAAAGTAAAGTACAAGGTTATTTTCAATATGATTCAAAGAAAAGTGGGGGATTAACAAGAAGTCATATGAGATTTTCGAATAACGAAATTAGAAGTACATATTTTGTTAATGATCCTAATTTAGTAGTATGTTCTAAGGAAAGCTACTTAGGAAAATATGATATGATTTCAAGTATTAAGAATGATGGAGTATTTATTTATAATACTAGTTTAAGTGAAGAAGAATTTAATAAAAACTTAAGCAAACAAGATAAAAATAATATAATAAGTAAAAATATAAAAGTATATACAATAGATGCATATTCAATCGCATCTAAACATGGACTAAATGATAAAGTAAGTACTATACTTGAGGTATGTATTTTAAAACTATTAAATATATCTAACTTTGATTTAATCTTATCTAAGATGAAAGAATCAATACAAGAAAGATTCAAAATGAAAGGTGAAGATATAGTAAGAAGTAATATTGATTCAATAGATGAAGCTATTAATAGTCTAAAATTAGTTAATATAAATCCTAATGTTTATAAAGAAGATGAATTATCACTTGATTCAAATATAAAGATATTTGATTACATGAATGATTTAAAAGGTGATGATTTAAAAGTAAGCGATTTTATAAATGTAAAAGATGGTACTTTTTATACAAAGACAACTAAACATGAAAAAAGATCTATTGCAGAGAAAATTCCTGTTTGGAATAAAGATAATTGTATTCAATGTAATCAATGTGCATTAGTATGTCCACATGCTGTAATAAGACCATATTTATTAAATGAAGAAGAATATAATAATGCTCCCGAATCAATAAAAGAAGATACCCTTCAAGCAGTAGGTAGTGAATATAAATTTAAAATAGGTATATCACATGTTAATTGTATGGGTTGTACACTATGCGCTAATGTATGCCCTGGAAAGATGGGAAATAAAGCATTAACTATGACTCCAATTGAAGAAGCAAAAAAAGATGACAAATATTTAAGAACAGTAAGCATCAAAAAAGATCAAATTAAAAATACTGTTAAAGCGTCACAATTTGCAAAACCATTATTTGAATTCAGCGGTGCATGTGCTGGATGTGGAGAAACACCATATATAAAACTTTTAACTCAATTATTTGGTGAGCGATTAATAATAGCAAATGCAACAGGTTGTTCTTCTATATATGGGGCATCACTTCCAAGTATTCCCTACAGTATTCCTTGGGCTAGTTCATTATTTGAAGATAACGCTGAATACGGATATGGAATGTTAATAGCAACCAATACAATTAGAGATAGGATTAGAGATATTATGGAAAAAAATATTGAAAGTCCAAATAAAGAATTATTTAGCAAATGGCTAGAAAATCCAAATGATTATGATTCTACTTTAGAAATATATAAGAATATTAATTATGACATAATTCCTGAACTTAAAGATATAAAAGAATATATAGTTCATAAATCAATATGGAATATAGGCGGAGATGGATGGGCATATGATATTGGATTTGGTGGTATAGATCATGTATTATCATCAAATGACAATGTAAATATTTTGGTATTAGATACAGAAGTATATTCAAATACTGGTGGTCAAGCATCAAAATCATCAAATAGAGGTGCAATTGCAAAATTTGCATCTACCGGAAAAAATACTACAAAAAAAGATTTGGCTAGAATATCAATGTGTTATCCGAATGCATATGTTGCACAAATATCAATGGGAGCTAATATGCAACAAACTCTAAATGCATTTATTGAAGCAGAAAAACACGAAGGTCCATCTATAATTATCGCATATTCTCCTTGTATTAGCCATGGTATAAAAGGAGGAATGGGTAATTCTTCAGAACAAGAAAAAAAGGCTGTTAAATCTGGATATTTTCCAATATTTAGATACAATCCAAGTGAATCTAAATTTACACTAGATTTTAAAGAACCAGATTTTGATTCATTTCATGATTTTTTAAATACACAAACAAGATTCAGTATGTTAAATAAAGTTAATGAAGAATCAAATGAAATACTAAACAGATTAAAAAATGACGCGATAAAAAGATTTGAGTATTATAAAAGTTTAGAGAAGTAATAACTGTTACTTCTTTTTATTTGAATCTATTTACATTTTATGGTAGAATATAAGTCCAAAGGAGAGACTATGAAAGATAAATACAAATTATCAAAAAGCATTTGTTATATTGGAATGATAAACTACTTAACAAATTATATTATTAAAGACGATACTGATGGACAAAAATCAATTAGTTTTGGAGATGGACTTAGAATAAAGACAAGTAGTAGAGTATTTACCAAAAAAGAGACAATTAGTATTGAAGATTATTATGAAGAATATACCGAAGAAGAAAGAGAAAAACTAAATAAATTTTACGATGGATTAACTATTAGATTAGAGAAAAATGGTGGATTAATAGCGAGTATATTAATTGGAAAAGAACAAATACAATCTGATAAAGTAGGTTATGAAAGAAGAAAAGACTTTATAGATTCTATGTTAGAAAAACCAAAAATAAAGGATGGAGAATTTTTATGTATGCCAAAAGATAAAGATATACTTTTATCTTCTTCTGACAAAAAAGCCATCCACCTTGAAGCAATTGCTATGATTAGATATTTAGATAATAGAATAAAAGAAGATGTTCATATTAAACAAAAAGTTCAATGATTAATCATTGAACTTTTAATATTTCAAATATATCTTTTATGTCACTTAATTTGTTTTCTTTATAAACAGGTATCATATGTACATGAAAATGTTTTATATCTTGTCCCATTCCATTATTTATAAGTATTTTTATTCCGTCAGGATTCAATTTGTAATTCAAAAGTTTATTCATTTTTTTGATTATAACATTTATGTGGTTCATTGTTTCTAAATCGGTATCAAATATAGTAACAGTATGTTTGATAGGTACTATAAGTATATGTCCGTTAGAACTTGGATTAATATCCATAATTACTTTAACAATCTTATCTTCAAATAGAGTATAAGAATTTATTTCATTATTAATAATTTTACAAAAAACACAATCCATATTATCCTCCTAATGTTATTTTAACACTAAAAGTGTAAAGAATCAAAATAAAATGTTTACAAGTGAACAATTGTTTCATATTATAATAATAGAGGTGATAAAATGAATAGGGAGAAATTTTTAGTCTTAAAAGCAAATACTAAGAGTGGAAGTATTTACGAAGTATATAAATATGATGATGTATATATCTTAAAGAGCAACTCTAGCGCATTCGGGGGAGCAGATTTTATATTATTTAATAGTTTATATATAGATGAAAGACTAAACTTTAATGGAAAAGTATATTTCAATGCCCAAATTGAATTGTATGAAAAAAAATACAGAATAATACCAAGAGATAAGAAGAAAAAAGTTTTAAATTCAGAATTAGAAGCAATACAAAGAACCACAAAAATTGTAGATTTAGAGCTAATTAATAAGAGAGAATTTAAAACATTAATTAAAGATAAAATAATATCAATAAATGATGAATTTTTAGAACAATACGATTTAGATTAAATCGTATTTTTTTAATTTACTTATATTTTGTTACATGATATAATTTTTATTAGAATAGAGGTGTATCAAATGAAGTTACTTGCTATAATAGCTTTTTTGATTTTTCCGTTTTTATTAGTTAATAATATTCTTGAGCCAACATTTGCTGCATTAAATATATTTTGGTTCATATTATCTTCAGTATTATTTATATATATTTACTTAACAAAAGATAAAGAATATGATGTAGACTATAAAAAAGAATACGAAGATAAAATACCATCAGATAGAACTCCTGAATTATTAGGTTTATTGATGGTTGGAGATACAAAAGAAAGATTTTTTATAGCATCTGTTTTTGAATTAGTAAGAAAAAACGTTATAAGAATTGCAAGAACAAATGATAAAAAAGATTATGTGTTAATACAAAACAATAAATATAATGGTCAATTATCAAAAGGGGAATTTTATATATTAAAATGGTTATTTCACTATATGGGTAATGATTATCAAGTTTATTTAAGTAAGATTAAAAAAGACTCTAAGGAAAATTCTGGTTTTTTCTCGTACTGTTATCATGAATGGTCAAATTTAGTTGAAGTTGATGCAGCTGGTTTAAATATATTTGAAACAAAGGGAACTTTATTTATAGATATGGTTGTATATTTTGTTATTTCTTATATTTTAGCACTATATAATTCAATATTCATTGGAAATTATATGATGTCAATTGCAATAGGACTATTTACAACTATATTTATTGTGTATACTAATAAATTTACTAAAAGAACTAAAGAAACAAATTTAGAATATAAAAAATGGATGGCGTTCATCAAATATATAAAGAAACCTGATAATACATTCCATGAAGCGGATTCTTCTGATATTGCAAAATTATGTGTTTACTGTAAGGTATTAAAATTAGATAAAGAGTTTTATAGAATATATAATAGATCTGTTAATATTAACGATAATCAATTGTTAGTTGCAATAAATGAAGGAATAATTACTGAATTAGATAAAGCTATATCTAGAGGAGTAAAATACTCGGAAATTGCAACAAATTTATTTTTTAAGCAAAACAAAGGAAATGAACGAGTAATAAGAAAAAGATTTAATAGTGATATAACTTATATATATGATAAAGAATAGAGGGAAACATGGTAGGTAGAATAACTAGCATTTCAGATTTAGAAGTAGATATTGAATTAGTTGATAACTTAGAAATAAAAAAGGAACTAATTAATTTTCATGTTGTATTTATATTAGAAGATAGAAAAGTAATTGGAGAGGTTACAGCTGTTAATTTATCTGATGCTAGTGTTAATTTAATTGGTGAAATAATTAATGGAAATTTTATAGCAGGTATATCAAAAAAACCATTCTATGGTTGTGAATGTAGACTTATTAAAATAGAAGAATTATCTTTAATAATTGGGTCAAATCATCCTGGAATTAGATTTCCAATTGGTTATTTACCTCAATATTCAAATTACAAAGTTAGTATTCCAGTAGATTCATTTTTTAACAATCATTTTTCAATATTAGGTAATACTGGTAGTGGTAAATCACACGGATTAGCAAGGTTAATACAAAATTTATACATGGATCCCAATAAGATACCATTTAACTCAAATCTATTCATATTTGATGCTTACGGAGAATATAGTCCTGCATTTGGTTTTTTAAATAAACATCCCAAAACAGCATTTAAAATATATACTACTAGAGTATCAAAGTTTGAAGACGCTAGAACAGAATTATTAAGAATACCACCATGGTTACTTGATGTTGATGATTATGCTCTATTATTAGAAACAGAATCTATTACTCAATTACCAATGATAGAAAAAGCATTAAAACTAGTAAGTGTATTTTCAAAAGCAGAAGAAGAAGTGATTCAATATAAAAATGATATTATAGCTAGAGCCTTAGTAGAAATATTATTTAGTGGTGGAACACCAATGCAAATTAGAGATCAAATATTTGCAGTTTTAACTTCATTTAATACTAGAGAATTAAACTTAGAAAGTAAAGTTACTGTTCCTGGATGGACAAGAACATTAAGGCAATGCTTAATTATTGATAAAGATGGAAAGATTCAAGAAATAAATTTAGTTACTGAATATCTTAAATCTTTTATACAAGAAGGATTGGAATTAAGAGTACCTGATGGATCATATACATATACATTAAATGATTTACAACAAGCATTTGACTTTGCTTTAATATCTGAAGGTATGTTACAAAGTGAAAGTGTTTATGAGGATGCCAATAAACTTAGAGTAAGAATACATGCTTTGGTTTCTGGTACAAAAGGCGAATACTTTAATACACATGAATATATAACAAAACAAGACTATGTTAAAAATATGTCTTATACTAAAGATGGAAAAAAAGCTCAAATAATTAACTTTAATATAAATTATATAGATGATAGATTTGCTAAGGTAATTGTTAAAATATTATCAAAATTACTATTCGAATATGCAACATCTTTAGATTCTAGAGCATCAAATCCATTTCACATAATATTAGAAGAAGCGCATAGATATGTACAAAATGACAACGATATAAATGTATTGGGTTACAATATTTTTGAACGTATTACAAAAGAAGGTAGAAAATATGGAGTAATACTTGGGATGATTTCACAAAGACCATCAGAAATAAGCGAAACCGCAATATCTCAATGTACTAATTTTTTAGTATTTAGAATGCAACACCCTAAAGATTTAAGATATATAAGAGAGATGATTCCAAATATCTCTGAGGAAATTGTAGACAAATTTAAGGTATTACAACCTGGTAGTTGTATGGCATTTGGATCAGCTTTTAAAATACCATTATTAATAAAATTAGATTTACCTTATCCATTGCCATATAGTCAAAATAGTGATATAGAAGCTAGATGGTATTCTACAAATGATTCAGAAATATTATAGGAATATATTATTAAAGGTGATATAAGTGAATAAAAAAGGATTTACATTAGTTGAATTATTAGCAGTAATAGTGATTTTGGGAATTGTACTAGTAATAGCAACCCCCAAAATTTTTAATTCGATTAATATTGGAAAAGCAAAGGCAAATATTATAAATCAAAATAATCTATTAAAGTCGGCGAAAAAATATTATGCAAAAAATAGTTATGATCTACCAGAAAATATAGGTGAGTCTAAGGAACTATCAATAGATGTTTTAATAAGTGAAAAATATATGTCATCAATTACTTCTCCATATGATAATTCGAAGCAATGTAGTGGATATGTATTGGTTGTTAAATTATCTGAAGATTTATATGATTATATTCCAAATTTAGATTGTACGGGAATAATAAAAACTAAAGCAGAAAACAAATTAATTTTTCATTATACTTTTAATGATTTCCAAGAACCTTCGACAAATGAGTATGATTATCCAACATTCGATACATCTACAGCAAGCGGAGGTTGGAGTCACTGGGGACAAGCCGGCGCAATAGGAAGTCATGGTCAAAATACTGATATTCAATATATTTATGATAACAATAATTATTCACATTGGGTAAAAAACGAAACTGCGGCTACCGGGAATTATTTACTTTATAAATCTCCAGCTTTTGACGGAGGATATCGTTCTATATTATCTATAATAAAATTAGAAGATGGATCAGCGGTAACTGACAATAAAGTATATCCAGCATGGAATGCTGGTACTGCCCAATCAATTCCTAACGGAAAATGGACATCTATTACAAATTTAGGAAATGGATTTTATTTGTGTAAAGCGGATGGTATACATCAAGACGGTTCTAACGATTTAGTTGGAATTTATGTTAAACCAGGAATTAAAGCATATTTTAGTTATATGCAATTAGAGAGAAAATCTTATTCAACTCCGGTATTTATATCGTCAAGAACAGGAACAATAAATGATTATAGTGGTAATAATAAGAATTCATCATTAAATCTTATTACTACACCAAGATGGATAAATGAGGGTTATTACTTTAATGGTGTAAATAATGAAATTGTATTACCAAATAATATAATGAGTACAAGTGATATTAGAGCAAATGGGTTAACATATTCTATATGGATAAAGCCTGAACAATTAACTAATCAAAGAATAATTGGTCAACAAATTAATTCTGGATATAGTGATTATTCAAATGGTGGAATTGGAATTAATTCAACTGGTAAGCCAGTTATGATTGCTTATTCAGATGCAAATCCTTCAGCTTATGTGAATGAGGCAGGAGATACAACACTCACAGTTAACAAATGGTCGCACATTGTTGGAGTTTATGATAATATAAACAATCAACTAAGAATATATGTTAATGGAAAATTAGCTTCCTCCCCGAGTTCTTTTGGAACATTTTCTAGACTTGTTAGTGTAGATGCAAATAGAATTGGCAAAATGGAAAGTGCAACACCAAGTTATTATAAGGGATATTTAGATGAGGTAAGAATATATAATAGAGTATTGAGCGAATCAGAAATATTGAGTATATATGATTATGAATCTAATTTCTTTAAGTAATATTTGACAAATAAATCTTAAGTTATATAATAAAACGTTAGTAACTTAATTTTTTTTAAGAAAGGAATAAATATGGGAAGAGCATATGAAGTAAGAAAAGCATCTATTTTAAAAACAGGTGCACAAAAAGCTAAATTATATTCAACGTATGCAAAGGAAATATACAGTGAAGCAAAAAAATCTATTGATCCTGATGCAAATCCATCTTTGAAGAGACTAATAGATAAAGCAAAAAAAGATCAAATACCCAACGATATTATAAATAGAGCAATAGAAAAAGTAACAAGTGGAGCAAATGAATTATATGAAAATTATAGATATGAGGGTTATGGACCGGGTAAATCTACTTTATTGATAGATGCTCTTACAGATAATGTTAATAGAACAATAAGTGATATAAGAACCGTATTTGCTAAAACAAAATGTAAATTAGTTCCATCAAATTCTGTAGCTTTTATGTATGAAGATTTATCAATTTTATCTTTTAGGGGGTTAACAGAAGAAGAAGTATTAGAAGCCCTATTAAATGAAGAAGTAAATGCTGATATAGAAGTAACTGATGATGTTATTACGTTATATGGTAGTCCACAAGATTATTACAAAATAAAAACAGCTATATTAAAATATAATAAAGATATGATATTTATTGCTGATGAATTAACTACTTTACCAAAAGATAAAGTAAAATTAGAGGGCGAAGATTTAGAAACATTTAATAGATTGCTAAATATGTTAGAAGAATTAGAAGACGTAAGTACTGTTTATCATAATGTTGAATTATAAAATATTATAGGTGAATAATGAATAGTGAATTATTAAAATTCGGGAAATTACAAAGAGAATTAATTAAATGTATGGATTATTTGGATGAAACAGCAAAAGTATTAATATTATCTCCTTATGAGCTTGAACAAGTAAAAGAAATTAAATTGACGGCATTAACTCAACTATTGGAAAGTTTTGATATTTTTAAACCTAATTTTAATGATTTAATAAGGGTAATTGAACAAAGAGGAAGTATAGAATATTTTTTATCTTTATACAAAGATCATTATAAACCTTGTCAATTAACTGATGAATTAAGAGATAAATATGCTAAGCAAATACTTGGAGAAGATATTGAAAAATCTAATATTAATGTATTTATAGATGAAAATCCTTATGAAACAAGACCAGTTGTATATATGATATATAAGAAAAAGGGGATAAATCTAAAAAACAATGGAAAATTATCTGAAGAAGAAACACTAAAATTAATTGAGTCAAAGCAAATTATAATTAATTATTCTACGGTATACAAAGATTATGATGATAGACCAAACTTCTTTTGTTCTATAGATGAATGTTTTGATGTAGAAGATGAAAGAGTTGTTAATTTTACCATTAAAAATTATCCATTCTTATATAGAGATATAATGAATAATTTAACTGTAAAAAAAATAGAAGAAGATAAAAAAAGATATGCTGAAAACATCAGATTAGGTAGACAAGAAATATCTAACAAATTAGCTGATGTTAAGGCACACACTATATAAAAATATTATGCATAGTCATAATACTTTTTTTTATTAAAAAAAATGTTATAATAATTAAAAGTTGGTGATATTATGAAATTAGTTTCTATTTCTTCTGTAGATTCATATGTTGTAATAAATAAAACATTATTAAATGACTCTGACAGAAAAATACTATATATGTTATATCAACCTATAATTGGAGTAAACTCTATAAGTTTATATTTTTCTTTGTGGAGTGATTTAAATAAATCAGATATAGTAAGTACTGAATTTATTCACCATCATTTAATGAGTTATACAAAGATGAATTTGGATGAAATAGTTAATGCTAGAAAACGCTTAGAAGCTTTAGGATTATTAAAAACATATTATAAAGGTGGAGATATAAACAATTATGTATATGAATTGTATTCTCCTTTATCAGCATCTGAATTCTTTTCAAATCCTATATTATCGTTTTCTTTGTTCTCATCAGTTGGTAAGAAGGAATATGACTCAATAATAAATTTCTTTAAAACCCCTAAAATTAATTTTGATGGTTTTGAAAATATTTCTATTAAATTTAGTGATTTGTATAGAATGATTTCAAAAGATACTGAGGATGTTACAGAATCTAACATTAAAAGAAAAGACAAATTAGATGTGTTAGTTGATGATTTTTTAGATTTTGATTTTATAGAACAACATCTATTAAAAGTATTAGGAAAAGATTCTCTATCTGAAAGGTTAAAAAAACTAATAAATAAATTAGCGTATCTATACAATTATGATAATATTACTATGTCAAATATTATTATTAATTCGTTAAATGATAAAGGTGAAATAAGTGAAACAGAATTAAAGAAAAATTGTAAGAATTATTATTTATTTGAAAACAAAGGTAAAACGCCAACACTTATTTATTCTTCAAAAATAGAGAAAAAAGAAACTCCAAAAAACTCAAGGGAATCACTTATTAATGCATTTGAGAATACTTCACCATATGATTTCTTAAAGTCTAGATATAAAGGTGGAATGCCTACTAAAAAAGATTCTATGATGCTAGAAGGATTACTTGTAGATCAAGAATTATCTCCTGGTGTAATTAATGTATTAATAGATTATGTACTTAGAGTAAATAATATGAAATTAAATAAATCATTTATTGAAGCTATTGCAAGTCAATGGAAGATGCTTGGTATTTCTACTGCAGAAAATGCTATGAAACAAGCTAAAAAAGAGTTTAGCAAAAAATATAAAACGACTTCTTCAAAAGAAAAAACCATTGAAAAATTACCTGATTGGTACGATAAAAAAATAGAAAAAGAATCATTAAACAAAGATGAAGAAAAAGAACTAAAAGACATGTTAAAGGAGTTTGAATGAAAAATATAAAAGATACAAAAGTATTTGGCAAACAAGACTCCCTTGCCTTAGAAAAAGATTATAGACAAGCACTAAAAAATAAAGATTTTGAAAACTTTGTGTCTAAAATAAAATTGCCACATGACACATTAATGAAGTATACTTCTAGATTAGAAATTGCTATGTTGGAACAAAAAAATTGTGAAATTTGTGAGAAATTAGAACTTTGTAAAAATGAAGTAAAAGGTTTTTGTCTTAAAGAAAAAGTAGAAGGGGATAGATTAACTTTCTATTATAAAGCTTGTAAATATAAAGAAGAAGAATTAAGAGAAAAAAATGATAAAGTATATTTATTTGATATACCTGATGGTATAAAAAATGCAAAAATGAAAGATATTTTTGTAACAGATAAAAATAGAAAAGATATCATTATATGGTTAAGAGATTTTGTCAAAACTTACGATAAAAAAAATCCATCAAAAGGATTATTTCTACATGGAAGTTTTGGAAGTGGAAAAACATATTTAATAGTTGCAGCATTAAATGAATTATCAAAAAAAGATATAAATAGTGCAGTAATATATTATCCAGAATTCTTAAGAGATTTAAAGACCTCATTTGATGATGGATTTAAACAAAAATTCAATTTAATAAAAAAGGTGCCTATATTGTTATTAGATGATATTGGTGCAGAAAATGTTACTCCTTG
>CAYXGK010000021.1:0-11578 GCA_964464565.1 uncultured Muribaculaceae bacterium
ATACAAATCGCTTTTTGTATACCTTTAAGGTCTCACATCAATTGTAACATTACAATTAACTAAAAAAGTTAATTCTTTTATAGTTGACATTTATGTAAATACATGTATAATATATGTATTTATTACAAAGGGGTGTGTAAATTAATGAATAAGAAAAAAATATTATCTTATTTAACAGCGTTGTCTCTGCTGTTTACAAGTGGATCATTTATAAAAGAAGCAAAAAGTGAAGAAATTAAAACAAATACAATTGAAATAGAAAACGAAGAATTTGAAATTTTACCAATAACAAATCCATTTAATCTTTCGGAAGAAGTATTAGATAATCAAATTAAATATGATAATCAAAGTTATTTAACTATATCTCAAAATAATGAAACTTTTATTTTGTTAGTCAGAAGAGATTTTTTGTATGTTATTTTAGATTCGGAAAAAGATATAGAACAAAATAAATTATTTTTAAATAGAAAACAAGGAATTTTGTATAGTGATTTGGTTAAATTACCTTTTATATCAAGAGAAAAAGCTAAAGAATATGAATCTGTTAAACTATATTCTGATTTATCAACTGGAGAAGTGATATACATAGAATCAGACAATGTATATGAAAATTATATAAATGAAAACTATTTTAAAAAAATAGAAATTGAAAATTTATTAAATAAAAAAACAGTAAATTCTTTTGCTTTTGGAAATGCTTTGGAAATATTTTATGGTCAAACAATAGAAGATAATGATATAGGATTCTCTATTGATACATATGATGAGAAAACATCAATTCGAAAATTAGTAGAATTATACAAAAAAATAATACCTAAAGAATATTGGCCATTAAGAAAAATAGTAAAACTAGACGAAAATTTACCATTAAATATAAATAGTACATTACCCACATTAAAAGAAGAAATTTTAGATGAAAACATTAAACCATATTATTTGTATCAAATTAGAACAGAAAAAAAAGTACAATTTGTAATTAGTAAATATTTTTCTAATAAAGATGAAAAGGGCTATATTGATATACATACTGGTGAAGTTATAGAAAACACCAAAGGAGTTAATGAAAAGTATTTAAAAAATATTGGTATAGTAATAGATAATTCATTTACTTTGTTTCCTGCTTCATTCTATAATGAGGTTTCATATAGATTCAGCTACTATCCTGATTTAAAAGATATAGCACCATATTTTACAAATATAGAAACTTTGAGAGATGCAGTTAAATTATATCAACTCATGCCGTTAAAATATCAAGTTGATTATAGTTATTTTGACTTTAAGAAAAGTCCAAATGTAGATCAATCAAGTTATGTAAAAAATACACAAGGAAATTTTATAATAAATGAAACTGAAATGACATTAAGACCAATAACAGATAAACCTAAAACAAAAGAATTAACTATAAAAGGTTAATTCTTTTTAAATTATTAAATAATTGATTGATTTATTTTATTTGTAATGTATAATTAATTTTATGCACTTTTTATAATACCTAAGATTTAATATAGGAGGTTAAATGTTAGTCTTAGATGAAAAAGAACTTTTACTTGAGAATAAGAACTTAGAATATGTTAATGGCATAATAAAACTAACTCTTTCAAAAATGGGATCAAGAGTATTAAAGCAGCAAGAGAAAATAAAAGAATTTCAAAATTATATGTGGAGTAATACCGGACATTTGGATGTTCAAGAACTCGCTGTAATAAGAACATCTAGTGATATGGAAGCAAACATTTTACTTAAAGAACACAAATATTTTATGAATCTATATAAGATAGAAAATAGTCCTTACTTTGGAGCAATCACTTTTGAAGATGAAAACAAATCAGAAAAGATTTATATTGGATTCACATATTTAAGGGATAAAGATTCGTTAGATAATATAATATATGATTGGAGAAGTCCAATATGCTCTTTATTTTATGATTATGAAATAGGTCCCTGTAGTTATGAGGCACCGATTGGTACAATTAATGGTTATTTAAATGCAAAAAGACAATATAATATAAAAAACGGTAAACTAATAAGAATGTTCGATAATTCTTTAAGTATAAGTGATGATGTACTACAAGAAGTATTAGAAAAAGAATCATCTGATAAAATGGAAAATATTGTTAATACTATTCAAAAAGAACAAAACCAAATAATAAGAGGTAATGAATATAAAAATTTAATAATTCAAGGAGTTGCTGGATCTGGTAAGACTTCTGTTGCACTTCATAGAATAGCTTATCTTTTATATAAAATAGAAAATTTATCATCAAGAAATGTATTAATATTCTCTCCAAACGATGTGTTTACTGAGTATATTTCAAATGTTTTACCTGAAATAGGAGAAGATAATACTCTTCAAACAACGTTTAGTGATTACTTAAAATTCATAATAACTGAATATAAAGATATTGAATCTTTTTCAAACTTTATATCTAGATATTATACATATAGAAATAATAATGAAGAATTAATAATATATAAACAAAGTGATGGAATAATAAAAGACCTAGAAAATTATATAAAAAATTATGAAGATTCTGCAAAATTTCAAAAAAACATTTTAGAAGATAATAGATATTTTTATGGAATTGATGAATTAAATGAATTATTAAAAAATAGATATGGTACTTTACCACTTATGAAAAGAATTAAAGAGATATCTGATAAATTGTCTGAAACAAATTATAAAGGAAAAAGGACTAAATCAAAAGTATTTCAAAAGTTATTAAAGGAATCATCTAATTTTAATATAGATTATAAAACAATATATAAAGAGTTTTTTACGAGCAAATATTGTAAACTTAAACTAAGTATTGAAGAAATAAATGAATTTGTTAATAAAAAGAAATTGAATTATGAAGATGCATTGTTGTTTTCTTATATGAAAGGTCTATTGAATGGGTTTCATTATGAACAAAATATTTTGCAAGTAGTTATTGATGAAGCTCAAGATTATAGTATATTGCAATATAAAATAATATCTAAAATATTTAAAAAAGCAAATTTTACTATATTAGGCGATGTTAATCAGACTATTAACCCTTACTATAAATATGAAAATTTGAATATTCTTAATGATATATCAAAAGGAAATTATTTAGAACTAAATAAATCTTATAGATCAAGTACAGAAATAATCGAATATACGAATAATTTATTAAATTTAAATAATGTATCTGCGATAAGAAGTAAGAGTGGACAACCAATTACATATAGAAAAAATGAATCTTATTTAAAAGAAGATATAAATCAATTAAAAGAAAAACATAAATCAATTGCAATAATCACTAAAGATGATTTTAAAGCAGAGAATATTTATGATTTACTTAGTAAAGAATATGATATTACTAAAATAGATAGTACTTCCAAAATATTTACTAGAAATTTAATTATTATACCAGCATATATGTCTAAGGGTTTAGAATTTGATAGTGTCATTGTATTAGATTCAAAAAGCTATAAAAATAATGAACTTAATTTACTTTATGTTGCTTGTACTAGAGCACAACACGAATTAATAATATATGAATAGTATATTATTTTTGTGATATAATATGAAAATAATAGAGGTGAATTATGAATTGTGATTTACATATACACACTAACTTTTCTGATGCTTTTGTATCTTTAGACGACGCTTTAAAATTAATTAAAGAAAATAATATAGAAATATTTTCTATTACAGATCATAATTTATTTGAAGCTCATAAATTAATTAAAGGAAATAATATAATCACAGGTATAGAAATAAGTGTTGAGCATAAAGAGGTAGAATATCACTTTTTAATGTATGGTTTTGATATTAATAATTCATATATGAAAGAATATGATAAAAAGGTTAGACTTCATGATATAAAGGGATTTATGAATTTAATAAATACCCTTGAAAATATTTATAATATTAAATTAGATGAAACAGAGATTATAAAATTTATTGATAATAATGTATATTTTGACAAAAGAAGATTAAATGAATTGCTTTTAATTCTAGGAATTGCTAAGGATAATGATTCTGCTAATGATTATACTAGTGTATTACAAGAAAACAAAAGATTATTGATTACTTTAGACGAATTATTTGAATTAGAAAAAAATACCTCTTCAGTTGTCTCATTAGCTCATCCTACAAAGTATTTTAAAAATATAAATGAAATTGAAGACTTTATATTGATGCTAAAAAATAATTATAATTTAAGATGTGTTGAGGTTATAACTTCTAGAGCTCAATTAGATATGCAAAGCGAGTTAAAAGAATTTTGTATTATAAATAATCTATATATAAGTGGTGGAAGTGATTATCATGGAAACCCTGTTTATAAAAATACTAGAAGAGTTGGGTTTGCAAATAAGAATATATTAAAAGAAGAATTAACGATATTTGATTTATTAAAACAACAATAATAAAAACATGTTATAATTCTATTGGTGATATTATGAATAATTTTATATATGTTCAGGAATTTAAAAAAAATCTTAAAAGAATTAAATTACGATGTTGATTTTGTTGTTTTAAGTCCATCAAAAAAACAAGAATTTGGTCAATATCAATATAATGGAGTAATGGAATTAGCAAAAAGATATAAAAAAAATCCAATAGAAATAGCTAATAGTATTGTTAATGCAATGAATACTAAAGATTATTATTCAAACGTATCTGTTGCTGGACCTGGTTTTATAAATATTAAATTTAATGATTCATATTTAATAGAATATATGAACAAAATAAATTTAGATATAAATATTAACAAATGTGAAAATAAATTAAAAAAAGTAATCGTTGATTATGGTGGAGCCAATGTTGCAAAAGCTCTTCATGTTGGTCATTTAAGAAGTGCTAATATTGGAGAAGCACTAAAAAGATTATCTAATGAGTTGGGAAACACTTCATATGGAGATGTACACCTAGGAGACTGGGGAAGACCAATGGGATTAGTTATATTGGAAATAAAAAATAGATTTCCAAATTTAAATTATTTTGATGAAAACTTTAAAGGTACATATGGACCATGTCCTATAACTAATAAAGATTTAGAAGACTTATATCCAATCGCATCTACTAAAGGTAAAGAAATGGTTGAATATATGGAAGAAGCAAGAGTAATTACAACCAAAATACAAGATAAAATACCGGGTATTTATGATTTATGGAAAGATATTGTAAATATTTCTTCTAAAGATATTAAGGCAATATATGACAGATTAAATGTGTCATTTGAGTTTTGGTATGGAGAATCTGATTCAGATAAATATATAGAAGAATTAATTAATTATTTAAAGGACAATAACATAGCAAAATACGATGATGGTGCTTTAATAATAGATGTTTCTAAAGAAGACGATAACGCTCCTATGCCACCTTTATTGTTAGTTAAATCAAATGGGGCAGTATCATATGAAACAACAGATTTAGCAACCATTCTAGGACATATGAAAGAAAATAACCCTGATGAAATGTGGTATGTTACAGATCAAAGACAATATCTGCATTTTGAACAGGTTTTTCGTGCTGCTTATAAATCTAAAATAATAAATGAGAACAAAAAATTAGAGTTTATTGGTTTTGGAACTATGAATGGAGTAGATGGTAAACCATTTAAAACAAGAGATGGTGGCACCATGAAACTCCTAGATTTAATTGAAATGGTAAAATCTGAAACACTTAAAAACATATCAAATAACATAGAAGATAAAGAAAAAATAGCAGAAATAACAGCAATAGCAGCTTTAAAATATGCTGATTTTATATCTAATAGATCATCTGATTATATATTTGATCCTGTTAAATTTACTGATTTAAATGGTAAAACGGGTGTATATGTTTTATATTCAAATATAAGAATGAAATCTCTTCTAGAAAAGGCAAAAGAATCCAACATAAATTATACTAATTTAACTGTTTTAAATGAAATAGATAGAAATATAGCAATAAAGTTATTAGAAGTACCTAAAGTATTAGAAACATCATATAACTCAAAATCCTTCAATGCAATCGCAGATTTTTTATATGAAATATCTAATCTATATAATAATATGTATTCAAATAATAGAATACTTACTGAAGAAAATTCAAGTATAAGAGAATCTAGATTAATATTAACAAATATTGTATATCAAACAACTAAAAAATTAATAGATATATTAGGTATTGAAATACCAGAGAGAATCTAATATGGAAAAAATTATTGTAGGTATAATACCTAAAATACAAAAAGATGATATAGATCCCTATAAAAATAAAAATGAATTTGTAAATATGTATTCAAATAAAATTTACGAATTAAATCAAATACCTATTGGTATATTACTAGAAAACGGACATTTAAATAAAGATGTTATAGATATTTGTGATTGTTTTATATTACAGGGTGGTATTAAAGCGGATAAACATTATTATGAAATAATAGAATATGCTGTTAATTCGAATAAACCTCTTTTAGGAATATGTCTTGGCATGCAAGCAATTGGAATATATAGTTTAATAATTGATAGATTAAATAGTAATAATGATATGGATATGGTTTATAAAAAATTAAAAGAAGAAAATGGTGGAAGTGTTCTATCGTATTTAGATCCTCCAAATGGACACGGAGATTATATAGTCTCATTTAGTAATGACTCTATAATAAAAGCAAGACACGATATTATAATTAATGAAAACAGTATTTTATATGATATATACAAAGAAAAACATATAAGTATTGTAAGTCTTCATAATTATGTATTAACAAAAATTGGAAATATGTTTGAAATATCTGCAAGAGATAAAGATGGTGTAATAGAAGCTATAGAATATAAAGACAAAAATAAATTTATAGTTGGTGTTCAATACCATCCGGAAATAGAAGATAATAATATGTTATTTAAAAGATTAATCGATGAAGCAAAGAAGAGAAAATAACTCTTCTTTTTATGATATAATTTATTTGGTGATTATATGAATGTAATAAAAGTAATGGATGAAGTTCTTGCTAATAAAATATCAGCAGGAGAAGTAGTAGAAAAGTGTGTTTCTGTAGTAAAAGAATTAGTAGAAAACTCTATAGATGCCAATAGCAATAAAATTAAAATAGAATTAATTGAATCTGGTGTAAAAGAAATTAAGGTAACTGATGATGGGGTAGGAATGAATAGAGAAGATGCTATCAATGCATTTCAAAGACATGCTACAAGTAAGTTGCTTAGTGAAGCGGATCTTTTTAGAATAGAAACATTAGGTTTTAGAGGAGAAGCATTACCATCAATCGCATCAGTTTCTGAGGTGAATTTAAAAACTAGTACTGGAGATATTGGTACAGAAATTAACATTAAAGGTGGTAAATTTATTAACGAAGGAAAAAGTGATGCAAGAAGAGGTACTACAATATCTGTAAAAAATATATTCTATAACACTCCTGCTAGGTTAAAACATTTAAAAAGTTTATATGCAGAATTAGCAAATATTACAGAATATGTTGACAAAATGGCTCTAGCAAATCCACATATATCTTTTAGTTTGTATAATGACAATAAATTACTATTTAATACTGATGGTTCTAATGATTTACTTAAAGTAATTCATGAAGTATATGGATTATCTGTTTCAAAAAAAATGATACATATAGAAAATAGTGATGATGAGTATGATATATCTGGATATATTTCGTATCCTGAAGTTACAAAATCAAATAGAAATCATATTACTACATTTGTAAATGGTAGATTAGTTAAAAACTATGAAGTAATAAAAGCAATAAATGATAGTTATCACACATATAAGCCTGAAGATAAATTCCCCATAGTAGTTTTAAATATTAATGTGGATTTTAGTTTAGTAGATGTTAATATTCATCCAACAAAACAAGACATAAAGTTTGGAAAAATAGATGAATTAAAACAATTAATAATGGATACTATATCATCAGCATTAAAAAAGGTATTGTTAATACCTGAAATAATTGAAAAAGAAGAGGGATTAGTTACTACATATGAAGAAATACCTTTAGAATTAAATACTTTTGAAGTAAAAGAAGAAGTTTTTAATACTGAAAACAACAAGATAGAGCATACAAAAACAGATGAAGTTAAAAAAAGAATTGAACTTCCTGCATTGTATCCAGTTGGATTAGTAAAAGGCACATATATTGTATGTCAAAATGACCTAGGGATGTATTTAATTGACCAACATGCAGCAAACGAAAGAATTAACTACGAATACTACTTAAAAAAAGTTCCTTCAAATAAAGACATAGAAACACTTTTAATACCTATTACGGTTGAACTAACAAAAAATGAATTTATTATAGTAAAAGAAAACATTAACATATTGAAAAACCTAGGTTTTGATGTAGATGAGTTTGGAGACAATTCATTTATATTTAGAAGTCATCCTATATGGTTAAAAAAAGATTATGAAGAAGAAGCTATAAGAAAATTACTGGATTTAATATCTACTATAGAAAGAAATTTTAGTTCGGAAAAATTTATGGAAAATATTGCAATTACTATGAGTTGCAAACTAAGTATAAAAGCTAATCAAAATATTAGTATTGATGAGATGGAAATATTGGTAAATAAATTAAGAAATACAGAAAATCCATATACTTGTCCTCATGGTAGACCAACAATTATATTTTATTCAAATTATGAATTAGAAAAACTATTTAAGAGGGTAATGTAATGATATTAGTAATAACTGGTCCTACAGGAGTGGGAAAAACAAAATTAAGTTTAGAATTAGCAAAAAAATATAACTGCGAAATAATAAATGCTGATAGTATGCAAATATATAAAACATTAAATATAGGTACTGCAAAAGTTGAAGATAAAGAAGGTATAATTCATCATTTAATCGATATTGTGGATATTAATGAATATTATTCGGTGTACAATTATCAACAAGATGCAAGAAAAATATTAAATAAATTAATAAGTGAAAATAAAAACGTAATAATTGCTGGTGGTACTGGTTTATATATATCCGCACTGTTATATGACTATAATTTTAATAAAGAAGAAATTAAATTAGATTTAGATAGTTTTAGTAATGAAGAGTTGTACAGAAAAATATTAGAATTAGATAAAAATTCTAAAGTACATATTAATAACAGACAAAGATTACTAAGAGAATTAAATAGATTATCAAATAATAAAACAGTTTCAAATGGTGGAGATAAATTACTATATGATGCTATTTTTATTGGGCTTACTACAAGTAGAGAAAATTTATATTCTAGAATAGATAATAGAGTAGATGAAATGATAAAATCAGGTTTATTAGATGAAGTAAAAAAATTATATGATAATAATATTAAATCTAGATCTATAATGACTGGAATCGGATACAAGGAATTATATTTATATTTTGATAAAAAAATATCGCTTGATGAAGCCATTGAATTAATCAAAAAAAATACAAGACATTACGCAAAAAGACAATATACTTGGTTTAAAAACAAGATGAATATAACTTGGTTTGATGTAGATTTTAATAATTTTAACAATACAATAAAAGAAGTAGAAAATTTTATAAGGAGATAAAATGAAAAGAAAATTAAAATCATCAATAAAAATAATAATTGGAATATTATTAATTATATTAATAGCCGTATTAATATATGGATTTAATTTATCAAAGATTGGAAATAGTACAGATGATACAGAATTTGTAATATCATCAGGAGATACGATAGATAAAATCATTAACAACTTAAAGGAAGATAAATTAATAAGAAGTGTTTTATTTACTAAGATACATATTAAATTAAATAATTTATCTAATTTACAGGCCGGAACTTATAAATTAAATAATTCACTATCTACTATTGAAATATTAAATATTTTAAATAAAGGTAAAGCAATAGCTAATGATATAAAAATAACATTTCCTGAAGGAATAACTATAAAAAGTATTGCTAAAATAATAGAAAAAAATACTAATAACAAACAAGAAGAAGTATATAATTTATTGAAAGATGAAACGTACATTGATTCTTTAATTGATGATTATTGGTTTATTACAGAAGATGTTAAAAACAGTGAATTGTTATATCCTCTAGAAGGTTATCTTGCAATGAACACATATTTATTTAAAAGCAAGGATGTATCTATCAAAGAAATATTTAATAAAATGTTAGATCAAATGGAAATCATATTAAATAAATATAAAGATGATATTGAAAATTCAAATTTTAATATTCACGAATTGCTAACTTTTTCATCTATTGTCCAAGCAGAAGGGAATAGTTTTAGTACTATGTCTACTTTAGCTGGTTTGTTTTATAACAGATTAGAAAATAAAATGGCTTTTGAATCTTGTCCAACAAACTGTTATCCAAGAGGAATAGAACCTTGTACTCCAAATAGAGTGGATAAATCATACAACAGTCCTTACAACACATATTTATCAAGTATGGCTGGTAAACTTCCAATTGGCCCTATTTCATCATTTGGTGAAGATGCAATTAAAGCAACTGTAAAACCAGAAGACAATGATTATTTCTTCGTAGTTGCTGATAAAAATGGTAAAGTATATTTTAACAAAACAAATAAAGATCACGAAAATACAATTTCTAAATTAAAACAAAAAGGATTATGGTTCTAATGAAATATAATAAACTATTAGAAAAAAGAATTGAGTATGGATATACTCATAAAGTAATGGCAGAATTATTAGGAATAAGTAAATCGTTTTATTGTCAAATAGAAAATAATAAAAGAACCTTATCTTATGAAATGGCTTACAAAATAGCAAAGTTATTAAACACTAAACCAGACGATCTATTTTATGACACTGTTAACCAAAAATAGTTGACAGTGTTTTTTTATAATGTTATACTTTTAATTAGAAAAGGAGGAAACATGGCAGTAAAAATAAGATTAACAAGATATGGTGCTAAGAAAAATCCATATTATCGTGTAATTGCAGTTGATTCTAGAGAAAAAAGAGATGGTAAGTATATTGAATTATTAGGTACTTATAATCCTATCACTAAACCAGCAACTGTAAATTTAGATGAAGAAAAAATTATTAAATGGTTAGGTAATGGCGCAATTCCTACTGATACTGTAAGAGATTTATTAAGTAAAGCAGGAATAATGAAAAAAATCCATGATAACAAAACAGTTATTGCAAAACCAAAAAAAGAAGAAACTACTAAAGAAGAAAAACCAAAGACTACTACTAAGAAAACTACAAAAAAAGTAGGTAAATAATATGAATTTAGTAGAACTAACCGAAACATTAGTAAAATCTTTAGTTAAAGATCCAAACAGTGTTTCTGTAAAACAATTTGAAACAGAAGATGATTCAATTCAAATAGAAGTTTTAGTTGATAGTGATTCAATTGGTACTGTAATAGGTAAAAATGGTAAAATTGCTAAATCAATTAGAACAATAGTTAGGGCAAGTTCTTATTTAGATAACAATAAAAAAGTAATAATTAATATAGATAGTTTTTAAAAAATAGTTTATGACTATTTTTTTTATTGATTTCTATTGTTTATTCAAAATAGATAATATATACTTAAAATATAAAATAGTGCGAGGTTATAATGAAAAACAAAAAAAACTTAGGTTTTACAATGATTGAGATGCTTGCAACTATAT
>CAYXGK010000022.1:0-1276 GCA_964464565.1 uncultured Muribaculaceae bacterium
ACGATAATAGATACTCTTCATCAGAATTAACTGATGCCTTAATCAAAGGAATACTAGATACTGGTATCGATGTTTTTAATATTGGATTAGTTACTACTCCGATGTATTATTTTGCTCTTCATATGTTTAATGCAACAAGCGGAATAATGATTACAGCGTCTCACAATCCTAAAGAATATAATGGATTTAAAATATCTTTTAATGGTAAGTATAATGCTTATGGTGAGCAAATACAGGAATTTAAGGAATTAGTAAAAAGCGAAGAATTTAAAAACGGAAGAGGAACAATTATTAATCAAGACATAAAAGAAAGATATGTTTCTTTTACACTTGCTAGTATAAGACTTGGTCAAAGAAAATTAAAGGTGGTAATAGATAGTGGTAATGGTACATCTTCAGTAGTAGTTAAAGATATATTTGATAAATTAGATTTAGAGTATATACCCTTATTTACAGATTCAAATCCAGATTTTCCAAATCATCATCCAGATCCTAGTGTAAGAGAAAATACAAAAGATTTATCAGAAACTGTAATAAAAGAAAAAGCAGACATAGGTTTTGCTTACGATGGTGATGCGGATAGAGTTGGACTAGTTGATGAAAAAGGAGAATTAATTCCAATAGATAAGTTTATGATAGTAGTACTCAATAATTTGTTTCATAAATTAGATGATAAAAGAATACTTTATGATGTCAAATGTTCTAAGGCTTTAGAAGATGAAATAGATAGATTAGGGGGTATAAAGGTTTGTTCTAGAACAGGGAATTCATATCTTAGAGCAAGAATCGAAACAGATAAAATTGAATTTGGAGGAGAGTTATCTGGTCATGTATTCTTTAATGATAAGTTCCCAGGATATGATGATGGAATATATGCATCTTTGAGAATGCTAGAAATATTAAGTAATACAGATATGAAAGTAAGTGAGTTGTTAAAAGATATTCCTAAATACTATTCTACTGATGAAATAAAAATGAAAATAGAAGAAGAACAAAAAGAATATTTAGTAAATGAGTTAATAAGTTATTGTAAAGAAAAAGGCTATAAAGTTTTAGATATAGATGGTTGTAAAGCAATATTTGATGATGGTTTTGCACTTGTTAGACCTTCTAATACGGGTCCTAACATAACTATGAGATTTGAAGCTAAAACAGAAGAAAGATTAAAGGAAATTCAAAAAGAATTCGAAAACAAAATAAAAGAGATATTAAGCTAATATCTCTTTTATTTATCTCCTCTATTTTTAAACACTAATATTATTGGAGTTCCTTCTAA
>CAYXGK010000022.1:1286-2383 GCA_964464565.1 uncultured Muribaculaceae bacterium
TATATATCTTTTGTATGAAAAATGTATTAATGTTTTATCATTAACCTGAAATAAAAATTTTGGTGGTGAATTATCTATTTGATTAACGTAGTATATTTTTAATCTTTTACCTTTATATGATGGGGGTTGTTTTAAGGATACTGCATCATTTATAACATTGTTTAGTGGACTTGTTTGTATTTCTTTTATCCAATTATCATATACTTTTATTATTTCTGGCATAAGAGTATGTATTCTTTTTTTTGTAAGTGCGGATAAATAAACAATTGGAGCATAAGGCATAAATGCAAAGTTATTTCTTAATTCTTTTTCAAACTCTTTTATAGTTTTTTCTGATTTGTCCCACTTATTAACGACAAGTATAACTGCTTTTCCACTATCTAAAGCATAACCCGCTATATGTTTATCTTGCTCTATTATTCCTTCTTCTACATTTATTACTATTAAGCATACATCGCTTCTATCAATTGCTTTTAAAGATCTAAGAGCACTATATCTTTCAATATTTTCATAAACTTTACCCTTTTTTCTTATTCCTGCAGTATCTATTACTACAAAGTCTCTTTCGTTATATGTAAAAGGAGTATCTACTGAATCTCTAGTAGTGTTTGCTATTTCTGATACTATTAATCTATCTTCGTTTAATATAGCATTTACTAAACTAGATTTACCTACATTTGGTCTACCGATTACAGAAAATTTTAGTATGTTTTCATCATATGGTATATCTTTAATAGAACCAAAGTTTGATATAACTAATTCTAATAAACCGTTTGTATTATCTCCATGTTCTGCACTAACTTCTATATAATCATCAAAACCAAATTTATAAAAATCGTATACATTTTCATTAGATTTCTTATTGTCTATTTTATTAATTGCAACTATGACTTTTTTATTTTGTTTTCTAAGTAATGTGGCTATAAGATCATCTTCAACCGATAATCCGTGTTTTCCATCCACAACAAAAATAATTACATCAGCTTCATCAATTGCTAACTCAGCTTGTAGTTTTATTTCTTTATTGAACGTTTCGTTTTCTAAAGTTATTCCGCCAGTATCTATTAAATGAAATTTATATGATTGATATGTACATA
>CAYXGK010000022.1:2393-11097 GCA_964464565.1 uncultured Muribaculaceae bacterium
GAGTATCATCTACTATAGAAATTCTTTTTCCAGCAAAACGATTAAATAACGTAGATTTTCCTACGTTTGGCTTTCCTATAAGCGCTACAGTTGGTATTTTCATAATATCACCCCTAAGACTTAGTAGATTATAGCATAAAAGCAAAAAAAAACAAAGATTTCTTATTCTATAAAATCTAAGTATTTTTCTATTATATCATGAACATCTTTTTTGCCCTCTTTTGAAACGCTCGAAAAAGTAATCAAAGTGTCTCCAACTACTAAATCTAATGTGTTTTTTAAAATTTTAATATTTTTTTGTTTTTGGTTATTAGATACCTTATCGGTTTTTGTAGCAACAACCACTACTTTTAAATTATAATATTTTAAAAAATCATACATAATAAGATCATCTTTGGTTGGTTTATGTCTAAAATCCACTATCAGGAATACTTCTTTAAGATTTTCTCTATTTTCTATGTATTCTTCTATCATCTTTCCAAACTTCAATTGTTTTTTCTTATTTGTATTAGCATATCCATATCCTGGAACATCAACTA
Source organism: uncultured Muribaculaceae bacterium (assembly GCA_964464565.1). GTDB lineage: Bacteria > Bacillota_I > Bacilli_A > RF39 > UBA660 > JAAYGD01. The sequence goes on from CAYXGK010000022.1 coordinate 2,933, forward strand.
AATAAAAATCTTTATTTACAAAGTAAAAATTAAGAGTTTGTGTCTTTCCTGGTCTTGAAGAAGTTCTTGCTAAATTTTTTCTGTTCATTATAGTGTTAATAAAACTACTTTTCCCAACATTGGAGCGACCAACTACTAAAAATTCTGGAAAATTAGGTTCAGGATACTGACTTTGTCTAACTGCACTTATAACAATTTCCGTATTTGTTATTTTCATTATTCCACCTCTTTATTTTCTTTATATTCTTTAGCCTTTTCATCTAAACGCTCAATTATTTCATCGACTTGATCAAAACTTTTTATTCTTATTCCAGATGCATATTTATGACCCCCACCATTATATACACCTGCAACATCATTTATTATCGGGCCTCTTGATCTTATTGAAACTCTAATTTGATTTTGTTTTTTATCTTCCGAAAATGTAACCCAAACTAATAATTCGCTTATATAAGAAAAATTATTTACCATGTTTCCAGCAGATGCAGCATCAACTTTATATTCCTTTATTATATCATCTGTAATACAAACATATCCAACATTGTTATCTGTTATTATCATATTTTGAGATATGTATCCTTGCAATTTTAATTCATTCATGTCTCTCATATATACTTTTTCATATATGTCTTTTTTATCAATTTCAAATTTATCTATTAAATCACATACTAAACGCATTGTTTTTGTTGTTGCGCTATCATATAGGAATCTATTTGAATCAGAGACTATTCCCATTATTATGTATTCAGATGCTTTTTTATTTAATAATAGTTTAGTACTTAACGCTAAATCCGCTATCATTTCACTAGCACTCGAATATGAATCATCAATCCATTCTAAATCAGAAAATTTTTCATCAAAGGGATGATGATCTATTTTTATAGAGAATTTGAAATCATTCATATTTTCTATATCTATTCTTCTTTTTATTGGAGTATCAAGTATTATTAAAAGAGAATCTTCATAATTAAAGTCATCCTTTAATATATCAGTATTCCCTATTACTTTAAATTTTGACGATCTACTTCCAACTGCATATACTTTTTTATTAGGAAAAGTATTTAATATTAATTCTTTTAATGCAAGTTGAGAGCCTAGTGCATCTGGGTCTGCTCCAATATGTCTAGCAATCACTATACTTTGGAATTTTTTTATTTCTTTGTATATGTCTTTATACATAATACTCCTTAACTAATTAATTTATATGTGTCTCTTGCAATCATAACTTCCTCATCTGTTGGAATTACATAACATAATACTTCAGAATTGTCAGTTGATATCTTTTGAATCTTACCTCTTATATTGTTATTTTCTTCATCTAGGTAAATATGTAAACTGTTTAATTTATCTATTATTTCTTTTCTTGTTAATGGAGAGTTTTCTCCTATACCTGCAGAAAATACTATTGCATCAGGTTTATTTAATAACAAATAATAGTGCCCAATAAACGCTAATATTCTATTTACAAATATATCTTGAGCTAATCTACATCTTGCGTCGCCGCTGTTTATTCCATCTTCTATATCTCTTGAATCGGCTCCTATTCCACTCATTCCTAAAAATCCACTCTTTTTATTTAAATCATTTATAATTTCATCAATTGATTTTCCGGTTTCTTTCATAATAAATGATATTATAGATGGATCTATGTCTCCACATCTAGTACCCATTGTAATTCCTCCAAGAGGAGTAAATCCCATTGATGTAGCAATTACTCTATTATTATCGATAGCAGTTATACTTGATCCACTTCCTAAATGACATGTAATAACTTTTATATCTTTTTTATTTAACACATCTTGCATAGTGTTATATAAATATTTATGACTAGTGCCATGAAATCCATATCTTCTTACTTTATAATCTGTATACCACTCATATGGAACGGGATAAATATATTGCATTTCATCCATTGTTTGATGAAATGCAGTATCAAATACTGCAACATTAGGTAAGTTTGGAAACATATTTCTAGCCACATTAATTCCCATTAAATTTGCAGGATTGTGAAGTGGTGCTAAAGGTACGAATGCTTCAATATCTTTTACTACACTTTGATCAATTAATGCACTTTTATCATACTTACTTCCGCCTTGAACAACTCTATGACCTATTCCATTAATTTCATCTAATGAATTAATAATATTTAAACTTATTAACTCTTTCAAAAATATTTTAACAGCACTTTCGTGATTTTCTAAATATATTTCTTTTTTTATTTTTTCTCCATTTAATTTAATTGAATAAAAACTGGTTTTATCTCCAATTTTTTCAAAATTTGCACTTACTAATATTTTTTCTTCTGGCATTTCAAACATTTGAAATTTAACTGTTGAACTTCCAGCATTAATACATAAAATTTTCATAATTCCTCCAATTACATTATATATTATATATCATAAACTATCAAAGCAAATCTTCAAAATTATGTTGTTTAGATATATTTATTGTATTTATATTTTTTATAGCATCATCTATTAAAGTGTTATATTCGATTTTAGATTCTTCAAATTCACACTTTTCTATTGTTGGGGTTAATACGGGATGATCTGGCACAAAAACGGTACAACAATCCTCATAAGGTAATATACTTGTATTATACGTATTAATTTTATTCGAAATATCAATTATTTCTATTTTATCCATACAAGCTAATGGTCTTATTATGGGCATATTTGTAACATTATTAATAACATACATATTAGATATAGTTTGACTCGACACTTGTCCAATAGATTCCCCATTAATAATCATTTTAATATCTAATTTTTTACATAGATTCTCAGTTATTCTATACATCATTCTTCTCATTATTGTAATAGTATAAGATTTGTCTATGTTTTTATATATAGATTCTTGAATTTTGGTAAAAGGTATAATATATAAATTTATATCTTTTGAATATTCGTTTAATATTTTGCATAATTCAATTACTTTATTTCTAGCATTTATACTAGTATGTGGAATAGCCTCAAAATATATTGTGTCTATTGCAACACCTCTTCTTAAGGCCAAATAAGCCGCAACAGGCGAATCTATTCCGCCGCTTAGCATTACCATTGCTCTTCCATTAGAACCTATAGGATAACCACCTAAGCCTTTATATTCATTAAAATATATATAAGTATATTCTTTATCTCTTACTTCTATTGTGACATTTATTTCCGGATTATGAACATCAACTTTTTTGTTTAAACTCTTTAGTATGTTTCCTCCAACTATATTGTTTATTTCTGGAGTATTATATTTAAATGCCTTATATGTCCTTTTTGTTGTTACCTTAAAAGTACTAAATTCTCTTTGACTTAATAAATCAATAATATTATTAGATATTTCATCAATATCGGTTTTAATTATATAAGATATTGAATACCCAATTATTCCCGGAACCTTACTTAATTTTTGAATAATATTCTCTTCTTCATCAAAAAAATAATCTATATACATTCTAGATTTATATTTAGTAATTTTTATTTTATTTTTTAATAATACTTTCTTTATATTGGATTCCAAAGAATCAAGAAAATATTTAATATTATCTTTTTTTGTAGATAATTCACCATACCTAATCATAATTATTTTTTTCATATTGCCTCTTTTTTTCTTTATGATTATATCACTTATATGAAATAAAAAAAAGAGACTTAGTCTCTTTATGCTGCTTTAGAAATTCCTCCAAGTGCTTCATTAATTGCATTTGTCATTGTGCTTAATTGTTCTCTTAACTCTTTATTTTCTCTATCTAAAGCTTGAACAGCTTTTCCAAATTCAATAACTTGACCTTTGTTTGTTTGCAATTCTTCTTCTTTTGCCTTTAACATATCATTTAGACTTAAAATTTCACCATCTTTAACTCTAACAGTTTCTTCCAATTCTGCATTTCTAGTAGACAATGTTCCAACTTTTCCAGTTAATTCTTCATTTGTATCCACTAATTCTCTTAAACCTTTTATTGCTTCTAAAGAATTAACTACTTTTTCAGTTTCTTCTTTATCAGTTGTTGCAACTACTTGTGATTGTTCTGATTGAACAGGAAGCTCAACAGATTGACTAGTTTCTATATCAAACGGAACTTTTACTGTTAAATCTGTTTTCACATATGGGGCTGCAACTGGTTCTTCAGTTTTAGGAAATGGAATAGTAACCGAATGATCAATAGTTTGCTCAACTTTTTCATCACCAATTTTCTCAACTGGTACTTCAACTGTAGGAAATGGAATTGCAACAGATTTATTCAAATCAATTTCAACAGCTGCTGGCTCTATATCAAAAGGTAACTTAACTGATAAGTCTACTATTTGATTTGGAACACTATCCTCAACATGAGGAACAGGTTCTAAATTAACACTTGTAGTAACGGGTGCTTGTTCTTGTTTAAGCAGTCCATCAAATGGAGTTCTATCTACCATGCTTTCACCTCTCATAATGTATTTACTAATTTCTTTGTCTGCCATTACCGATTTGGCACCAGCAGCACTCAATCCAGATTTTACTCCAATTGAGACCGGCTCCGGATTAGGAACTGGTTCCATTACTGGTTGAACTTGCTCCGTTATAACCGGTTCCATAACAGGCTGAGCGATTTGTTCAACCTTTTCTTCTCCAATTAAAAATACATTCAACTTTTTTGAAAAAGTTCTAATAGCTTGAAGTGCTTTAATTCTCGAAAGAATTGAACGAAATGTACTCTTTATTTGAATAACCGATTTACCTAAATCTTTCGGAAATGAAATTCCGGTTATTCCAGGTAATATTTCGTTATAATTTGCAACAGCCTCCATAAAATGTCCTCCTTATAATTATTGGTTTGCAGCTTCTTCTTGGCCTGCTTTTGCCATTTGTTTCATTATTTCTTTTACTTGAACCCATTCTTCATCAGATTCAATAATTTCAAACGAATAAGTTCCATCTTTTTCAACTAAGATAGAAGCATATATTCTAACCATGTCATTCTCATCCGGTTCATTTAAAGTGTATAAAATGTAATCTTTTCCAGTTGTTTTCATGTTGAATAATGTAAGCACTTCTGCTTCTTTTTCTGTTCCGTCTTCCGTTAACACTATTATTGTTTGCTTATCTTCCATATAGTTCACCTCTTTTATTCTTATATATATGATTATAGCATAGTTTTCTAATTTTTGTATACTTTTTTTACTATAAAATGTTTGCAATTATAGGCACAATTGTTTTTTATATACTCATCTATATTCTCATAATTATTTATTTTTGATACTTTTTTATTTTTACTATCATAAAAGCCTTTTAATCTTAATTTTCCATATGCCCAATCACCGACAATATAGTCAAAATCGTAAAAAAACTCAGTGTATTTGTTTTTTACCTCTTCTAAATCAAAAGCTTCTTTTTCATCTTTTATTACTTGGTACTCGTTGTTTTCTAATATTATTTTCATTGATACTCCTTTGTATATGCTTCATTTCTATTTTTATAGCCTTGAAGGCTTCCAGAAGATGACCATGTCATATATCCCCCAGTTAATTTAGAATCATAAAGTCCTCTTATTTGATCTGATATTTGCTGAGAATTATATGCGTATCCTTGCATTGTGTTTTGTGCCAAAATCCAAGTTCTAACAACAGCTGGAGATGGTGTTTCTAATTGTCTTAAATATGCTTCTTTTCCCCAATTAAGCATGACCGCATAAGGATTTTCCCATGGTTTAGCAAATCCATAAGAATTTACTGCAAAATGATCTGGATATGGCATTGCGCATATTACATCTACTATGTTTGAAATAGCAGGCCAATATTGCCCATATGCTGTTACATATTTATTTGAAGCTTCTCCAAAAACATCTGCAGCAACATATGCATTTAATTTATGAAGCTCATCTGTTGCGTATGTTAAAAATCTTTGTATTGCTTGTGCTTTTTCTTCATTGTATACATTTTTAAAATCTAAATATCCTTTTTTCTCTTGAGATACTATTCTATCTGGAAATCTAACATAATCAAATTGAATCTCATTGAACCCTATTTCCTTTACTGCTTCTTTTGCAAGTGATACAGTATATTCCCATACCTTTCTATTGTATGCACTGGGCCATCTTCCATTGTCAAACGGTTTATTGGTTCTCTTATCCAATATTGCAACATCCGGATTATCTCTTACAAACCAAGGATCTTTAAATACAGTAATTCTACCAATAGTATAAAACCCTGCTTCTTTTAATTTTGTAATTGCTTCTTTATAATCTTCCATTGAATTGTTTGCATATTTATAATTTGTTGGAGACAATTCTTTGAATATTTCAGATTTATACCCAGATGATTCATTATCTTTTATATCTACAACAAATGCATTGATGTTTGTATTTTTAGCATATTCTATATAACTATCAATTCCTTTAATTACAAAACTAGCACTCGTAATATAAAAAGCATTTACTGTTTGTGGCATAACATTATTTTCAAATTTAGGTTTTTGTTTTTCTTGGAAATCTAAATTTATTGCATTGCCGCCAACACCACTATATATATCTTTTCTATCTTTGTGTAATTGAAAAAATTCTTCGTTATTTTCTTGTGCTTCTTCAAGTGTTCTTGAGGTATATTTTGAGTATATATAACTCTCTATTTCATCTTTTTTTATTTTATATATTTCGACTGAACCATCCTCAAGTAAGTTAGTATATCCAACTACCTCTAATTTTTCTGTTTTATTTGCTACTCCATTTATTAAGCCTTTTTCGTAATCGCTATATAAAGTAGATTGATTCTTTACAAATATTTCTTTTTCTCTTACTATGTCTATTCTATCTTTTACTAAATTATCCTTGTAAACATATGTTACTTTGTCATCAATTTTAATAGGTATTATTGATAACTCTTTTTTTAATTCACTAGGCTTTAAAGTAACTTCAGTTCCTCTTGCTACTGTATTTGTTTTATTTAATTCTTCATCGTATAAATCTACATTAGTTGTTAAGCTAGACAAATAATATTTCTCTTCATTTTCTTTAGAAAATTTTTCTTTTTTAGAAAACAAAAAATATATTACCAAAACAAATATTATTATTATTATTAAAATTAGAAATAATATTTTTATCTTCTTTTTTAATCTCATTTCTAACTCCCCATAAACTTTGATAATAAGTAAAATATTATTGAAACTAATATGATCGCACCAAAAAAGGTTAAGGTTATTTTAATTCCAAAAGGTATTTTTGAAGTTTTTTTATTGAGATCTTCAAAGTCGCTTTTTTCAAATTCAAAAGTATTAGAACTTGGTTGATTTGTCTCTAATACTTTTTTTGCTATTGCAGGAGTTAATTCTTCTGAATCATCCCCTTTTAGATTATTGAATAAATCTACAGTTTTATCTTCTTCAAATGAACTGGTTTTTACAAAAGTAGTACGTTCTTTTTCTTTATCAAAGTACTCTGACTCAATTTCTTTTAATGAAAGACCCTTTAATATGTCATATTGCGTACTAGATATTTTTCTAACCTTATCTTCAACTTCTGTTCCATCTTTTTTCTTTTTAATTAATTCATTTATATCATAATCTTTTTCTATAATTTCTTCGTAATCAATAGACAAATCTTCTTTTGAAGTTTTCTCACCTATTATTTCTTTATATTCTCTTTTTCTTTTATAATTTTCTCTATTGTCTAATATTTCTTTTAATTTATTAATATCTATTTCTCTAGAATTGTCAGATAAAGTAATTGTATTCTCGTCTTCCTTTTTTATGTCATATATTTCTTCATACAAAAAACTATTATTTACTTCCCTTTTGGGAATAACATTTTTTTCACTATGATACTTTTCCATTCTAGATTTCATATAATCACCAGCCTATAATTATGATAACATATTTTTTACGTTTTTTAAATATTAGAGGTTGATTTTAAATAATTTTATTTATATAATTATTGTGGTGGTGATAAGATGTTTAAAGTAGACAAAGAAAATTGTATTGGTTGTGGTGCTTGCGTAAGTATAGCTCCAGAAATATTTCAATTTGATGAGAATGGATTAGCTGAAGCTAAAGAAATAAATGTTCCAAAGGAATCAGGTATTCAAGCTTTGGAAAGCTGTCCAACAGAAGCAATTAGTTACATAGAAAAAGAGTAATTTATAATAATTTGAAGTAGTCAACTAAAAGTGGACACTTTAAAAAGATTTATATAAACCCTAGTT
>CAYXGK010000023.1:0-11058 GCA_964464565.1 uncultured Muribaculaceae bacterium
AACTAGGGTTTATATAAATCTTTTTAAAGTGTCCACTTTTAGTTGACTACTTCAAGCTTAAAAATAAGCTCTTTTTTTTGTTTATAAAATGTGTTAGAATTACAATAGGTGATTAAATGAATAAAAAATTTGATTTTACAAAAAAAGATTTATTATTAGTGGTAATATGTTGTATTACTTTGTTTTTTTGTAATTATGCAATTGTATTATATGATGCATATAAAGAACATAATAGTAGTTTGTCAATTGTTTCAAATTATTTAACCGAAGTATCAAATACTGAATTTAACTCATATTTAATTGAGAATCCTCAAAGTTTTACATATTTTGGAATACCTGGTGAAGAAGAATCAATTGTTTTTGAAAAGGAATTAAAAGATACGATTATTAGCTACCATCTTAAAGATAAAATAATTTACGTAAATGCTAAAGGTGTAGATTTAAATAAGTACAAAGAAAACTTAAAGATACCAGCAATTGTTTATTTTGAAGAAGGAAAATTTTTAGATTATATTAATAAAGATAATGATAGGATGAATAGCAAATCTATAATAAAATTTTTAAAATTATATGGAGATTTATGATAAATATAGTTTTATATGAACCGGAAATACCTCAAAACACAGGAAATATAATGAGAACTTGTGTTGCAACAAATTCTCACCTTCATTTAATTAGACCATTTGGGTTTAGATTGGATGATCACTCTATTAAAAGAAGTGGAGTTAATTATATTGATAAATTAAAATATACTATATATGATGATTATGAAGATTTTATATCTAAAAATTTCGGAATATATTATTTTTATACAAGATACGGTAAAAAAACACACTCTGATTTCAATTATAATATTGAGGATAATATATATTTAATTTTTGGTAAAGAATCAACTGGAATTCCAAAAGAAATATTAAAATATAATTTGGAAAATTGTGCTAGAATTCCTATGAGTGAAGATGTAAGAGCACTTAATGTTTCAAATAGTGTCGCAATCGTGGTATATGAAGCGTTAAGACAAAATAGTTATAATAATTTATTAAAAGTTGAACCCCACAAAGGAGAAAATTATTTAGAGGAATAATTTTTTTTATTTTATATAAATATTATGATATACTTTCTCTATATACTATAGGAGGACAATTGTGAATAAATTTATTAAAACTATGTTTGTAATAGTTACTTGTTTAGTTGGTATTACTTATGTTTATGCTGATGAATGTGACCCACCAAAAACAGAAGTAGCTGATAATTATGAAGAGAATATTGAGTGTAGGGAAGATGGCCCCACAGTCATAAAATTTAATTATCCGGAAGATGAGAGTGTTCAAATAAAAAGTTTTGAAAACGAATATTGTAAGGTAATATGCAAAGAAAGTATAAATCTTGCATTTAATGGTATTACTTCGGTATATGCAGGAAAGGGTTTTTCCTATCCTCTAAATATGTCTGCAACAAGAAGTTGTCAAGCAGAATATAAAAATATTGAAAGTTTTGATAAATTATTTAGGGAAATGATAGATTCATATTTAGTACTATATGGTTATCAAAAAGATGGTATACCAGAAGCCGATATAGATGGTGATGGAAAAAAGAATGAAATTGACTATCTTTTTGTTAAGCAAAAAATTAATTCTTTATATACATTAAAAGATTTAAATGGAAAAAGTAAAAAAGTATTAGATTACAATAATGATGGAGTTATTGATGAAAGTGCTACAGATACTTTATTACAAGTAATTAACGATATGAACAATATGAAAAATTCTTGTGATTCTTGGGGAACAACTGAAGAGTCAAAATATAAACTAGAACCAGAAGTTAGTTTAGAAATTACTACTTCAACAAATTCAAAAGACATTAAATATGAGTATTTAGAAAAAACTGAACCTTTAAATGTAAAAAGTATGAATGAAAGCAAGTATGTTTCGTGTTCTTTAGTTATGTCAGAAACAACTAAATTGCCAAGTTGTAAGGGAGAAACGTCTATTACTGGATGGAGTTATATTTCAAATATATCTGGGCAATATAATATGCCGGAATGTGAAATAGAATTATATACTGGAAAAGTTATATATAAAGGCCAAACAAGTTCTAAACCAACTTGTAAAGCGGGTAATAAATTTTTTGTAAATTTTAAAGAATTGAGTAAACCTAGTGATATTGACGATAAAATCGATAAGGGTTATCCGTTGAGATTAACTGTAAAAAAAATAGGCAACAATATAGATTATTCTGGCTCAAAAAATATGTCACTAAATGTAGGATGTTCATATAAAGTATTGAATTTAGCTTCTCCAACAAAGTTAGATTTTGTATCAAAAACTTTAGGAAGTTCGATTACTATTGGAAATGGGTTAAGTACTTTTGATTACAGAACAATTTCACTAACAAATCCGTTTCCCGAGAGAAATCCACTTTCTAATTGGAATGGTTTTATTAAAGTTAAGGTTAATGGAAAAGATACTCTTGTACCATTAAAAGATTATTATATTACTTCTTCTGCCGATAAAATAAGAGAACGAAATTTATATACAATTGATTTTAATAGAAATACTATAAGTGCAATAAAAGATTATAATAAAAGTAATCAATATGGAATATTTAACTTAAATCCGCAAAACGAAAAAAGTTATTTTATTGAAAATAATAAAGTAATTAAGAGAGGCAACTAATATGAAAGAGTCATTTTGGGGAATATTTATAATTATACTGGGATCTATTGGAATAGTTGCTATTAATTTATTTCAAAATTTAACTGTTACAACTGATCAAAATTACTACTTATTAAAAGAAGTAACAAAAGCAGCAATGAATGATTCAATTGATTTATCTTATTATAGGTCAAATTCAGATCCAAGAGCGGTGAGAATTGTAGAAGAAGCATTTGTTGAAAACTTAACAAGAAGATTTGCTGAATCTGTAATATTAAGCGAAAATTATAGAATTGTAATACACGATGTAGTCGAATATCCACCAAAGGTGAGTCTAAGTTTATTATCGAGCACTAGCGATTTACAAGGAGATAAATATAAAATATTATTAACAATTGATTCTATTTACGAAGGGTTATTTAATAATTCAATCATTACTAAACATACACCTGACACAGAAGAAAAATATACTATTATTATTCCTCCGGAAGATGAGGAAACAATATATAAAGATGGAATATGCCCTGATCCAAATAATGTAATAGATGAGTGTATAAATGGAGATTTAAGATTTGAAGGATGGAAAGATATTGATATGCCATCAGCTACATGTCCTGAAGATTTGGATGGATTAAAAACTATAACTAGAGAAGCAAAATATAAAGTATGTAAATGTGGAAAATGGAGTGAAACAGAAATTGCCAATATCGATGCTATCCCAAAAAGAGATAAAGATAATAAATTAAAAGTAAATTATATTTGGATTTTTGATAAAAAAGGTCCAATAAATAATATATATTCTGAAAAGAAACTAGATTTGGTTGCTGGTACATGCACAAAGGGAATTAATTTTGAGTGTCCTGATGAAGGATATGCCATAAAAGTTGGAAACAAAATTAATATATATCCGAATTATATTCCTGAAGATGCTGTAAACAGGGAATTAAAGTGGGTTGCAGAAAACAAAAAAATTAGTATTATCGATTACTCGGGAAGAGTATACTATCCCAATAAAGATTATGTAAGTGTAGAAGGTAAGGAATCCGGAAAATCTAGTGTAAAAGCAACTTCAACAAACGGAAAAACTGATACATGCAAAATAACTGTATACAATAAATTAGATTGTCCAACCGAATTAACGACTATTAAAGGTGGAGAAACTGGTTATGCTACATTAAAATATAATCAAAAACTACCGGGTATGTCGTATTATTTAAGTGATTCTAAGGGTGTAAAAATTAATTCTTCGGTAGCTAATATCGATTCTAATAGTGGAATAATTAGTACTGAGGAAGTATTAAGAGAGACAAACCTTTACTATACAATTGAAGTTGGTGAAGACAAAACAACATGTCCATTTAAAATAGCTGCATATACCCCATCTTCAACTGGAAACTGTACGGTTGGAACAGTAAAACTAGATATGGCAACTCTAAAAATCAAAAAATCAAGCGTTTGCCCACAAATGTTTAGTAAATTTAAGAATCAAGCTGCTGATTTTGTTGCAAGTAACACATCAGTAACTGTTACAGTAATGCAATGCGGAAAAAAAGGAAAAATCACTTCGGATTGTAAGGGAGATTGGGTTAGAGAGGAAATGACTTTTAAGGGTAAAACTTTAAGTGAAATAAAGAAATTAGTAGAAGTTCCAATGGTGTATACTTTTAATAATTGGAACCCTGTCGCATTAAAATGTGCGGGAGTAACAAGTAATGATACTATTAATTTGTCAACTAAAGAAGTCCCTTATATTCAAAGAGATCCGTCATCATTTATTTGTAAGCAAGTTGATAATTTGGATTCTATGGACGGTTTTATTGACTCTCAAGCAAAAAATGTTGAAATTAAAATAAGTCACACTAATCCATCACAAGGATTAAAAGGAATATCAATTGAACATGTCTTTACTGGTGATGCTATTTCTAAGTGTACGTCAAGTATTAAAAATGGTGAAGGAAAAGGTACATGGAAAAATATTTCAAACGGTATTTACTCATATGATGCCCCAGATGTAGTTAAAAAAGAATTTAATATAACAATAAAATGTTATTTAACTAGTAACCAAGATAATTCATTGACTAAGACTATAACAGTAGTTCCTCCTAAAGATTGCAAATTTAGTATTTCACCAGATGGTGAAACTATAAAGCCTTTTGAAATTAATAATTCTTTGAAAATAAATGCAAAGATTACGCCTTCTTTAGACTACTTAACGTCATTAAATGCCGCATGGAGCCACAGCGGGGTTTTATCAGGAAAAAGCAATTTATTATCGTATGATTATACTTTAAGTGGGACTCCAACAAAAAAAGGAGAGATAACAGTAAATGCAACAGTACAAGCTCAAGGTAATTGTATAGAAAAAAGTTCAAGCGAGAAGTATATAGTATGTGAGACTGAGCCAATATGTGATGGATATCAATCGACATTATTTGAAAATGTGTGTTTTAACGAAAGTTTAGGTATAAGTAAGACTTGTTCAAAAGGAACTAATAAACGTGGATCAAATCTTTGCGTATCAACAGCAGATAAGAAAGATAGAAAATGTAAAACATATGAAGGTGGTTTGCAACTAAATTATAATTCAAAAAAATATATGTCAATTTTAGAAGTAAAAACTAAAGTTCCAAAATGCATTGAGTTTCATGACTGTGAATACGGGTATACTGCTGGTAATGGTTATAATGGTCTAGGCGATTTGATATGTTATAAGGAAATTGGTTACACACAATGCAAAACCGGATATATACCGGGTCCGGGTGGCAAGTGCTATTCCAAAGTAGCATATAGTAACCCTATAATTGGATGTAAAAAATAGTTTGTGTTTGACAATGAAAATATATTAAGTATAATACATCATTAATGGGGGAAAAATATGAAAAAATTTAAATCATTGCTGCTTGCTACTATGATGATCTTTTCGCAAAATTATTTGGCTAATGCATTAGAAACCATTAAAATAAAAGGAAAAGATTATGTTTTACCAATGTATAGCACTTTTTTTGACACAATAAGTATTGAAGGTGGTATCACTGATGATTATCTTATGACTACTTCACGTTTTGATTACTTTGGAGCAATAATAAATAATAAAAAAGTTATAATGCCGGCTGTTTTAAATAAATATGAATATATTAGCCCAGAAGATCCAAATTATAAAAACGCTAGCGAAGAATTAAAAGAAAATTATAAATTTTTAAGAGATAATTTTCGTAATCATAAAGATTTTAAAAAGATTCCTACAAATTCATTTTATACTACTGCAACAGAAATTAAGTCTTTAGAATTAATTGGCGTGGAATTAAGAGAATTCTTCTTTATTTCCGATGATTTTTTTCCTGAAGAATATAATGTTGATAATCCTGTTATTGTAGATTATGGCTCGTTCAAAAGAGTATGGAAACTAAAAAATTCCAATTATGATGAAGTTGTATCCCTTTACGAAAATAGGGGTATTACATTTAAGGAATTCAAAGAATATTTTACCGGTATCGTTTTTGAATCAGAATGGCCAGTAACTCCAGTTTTATCAAAAAATGAGAATATAACACTTCCTACATTTAATCAAGAAGAACTATTAAAAGATGCTGAAGGTCTATCTTTTACGAGTATCTATTATACCAATGGAAAAAGCAAGGAAGAAGAAGTAATCACATTTATAACTAAAACAATTCAATCCGAAAATAAATACGAAATATTTGATTATTATACAGGACTGCTTATATTAGAGTACAATTCAGATACGTATAATATGGAATATTTGGAAAAATTCGGTATACAAGGTGATATTGAATATGTTCTTGGACCATTCCTTTTATTATCTAAAAGTGTTGATGATTATTATAGAAGAATTAGGTATCAAGGATTATCAATCTCGTGTGGACCAGAAATGGTTCCTTATTTTGGTGAAGTTGAGACGATTGCTGATGCTATAGAAGTATATCAGTTATTGCCTATTGAAAGACAAGCCGATTATTCCCAATTTGACTTTAGCGATGATCCTAGAATTGAAAAATCTAAAATAAAAGAATTGGTAAAAGATAACTAATTCTTTTTTATTTTTTATGTTATACTAATAATAGGTGAATGATATGAAAAAAGTGTTGTTGTTATTAATTTTAATGTTTCCATTAATTGTTTTTGCGGAAGATAAAGATATTTTTTATTTAGAAGAGTATAATTTTTCGTTAAAAATACACTCAAGAGATACGTATAAAATTGAAGAAAATTTCAAAACAAGTCTTGAATATGGTGCTTTGCCCGACACATATTTTTTCAAAAGAAATATTGGTGATATATATACATTTAATTATAATAATAAAAAACAAGAATATAAAATAAAAATTAATTTGTTAGATTATTCAGATAGATATTTTGCATTTGATGATGAAGTTGGATTGAAAACCTCTTTTGGTCACGATGGGATATTGCTTAATAGTGAAGAAAATCTGATGCTTAAGTACGATATAAATTTTGATAATAAGAACGATGAAATATTTTCATATTATATAGGAAATATAGAGTATGATATTAAAAAAACTAATTTTGAAATAGTACTTCCTTATTTAATTGATAATAATAAAGAAATTTTATTTAGTTTAGATGGTAAAAACTTTAAAAAGGAATTAGATAATTTAAATTATTCTATAATATATGATCAAGTTATAAAAGGAGAATATAACAAAACTCTATCAAAAAATAGTAGTATTTATTTTTTGGTATATGATAAAATGGATATAGAAAAAACTACAAATTCAACCAATATGTTTATATACATCGTTCCGTCAGTTATATTTGTAATAGTAATTTGCGGTGTTTATTTGATATATATAAGAAAAAAGAGTAAATAATAATTTATTCTTTTTTTTGAAAACTACATAAAATAAGTAGAAACTTTTACATTTATATGTTAATATTAATTCATACTAGATAGAAGGAGAATAAAAATGGGAAATTTAAGTTTTAAATTAAAAAAGTTCTTTCAAAATAAGAACACAGTTACTATTTTAGGAGTAGTATTAGGTGTACTTGTTATATATTTTGGATACAATTATACCGTTAATCAAGCAATTAGACCTATAGACGTACCTTTTGCTAAGGTACCTATTAAGCCAAGGGAACAAATAACAATGGATAAAATAGGAATTACTAAAGTTCCTCCAGCAATGATAAAAGGAAAGGCTATTTTAGATGTCAATTTAATAGTGGGAAAATGGTCTAACTATGATTATCATATTCCATATGGAAGTATGTTTTATGAAGACGCTTTAGTAGCAAAAAAAGAGTTACCTGATTCAATAATTAAGGATATAACTCCAGGTTTTACTGCGTTTAATTTATCTGTTGATATAAACAGTACTTATGGAAATTCAATATTCCCTGAAAATTATATAGATATATATTTTAAGGCATTGAATTCAGAAGGAAAGATTATATATGGTAAACTAGTTCAAGATATCCAAATATTAGCTGTAAAAGATAATTCTGGACAACATGTATTTGAAAATAGTGATGAAGCAAGAACTCCAAGTATATTGCTGTTCTCTATTCCAGAAGATATTCATTTACTTTTAAGAAAAGCATTATATTTAAGAAATGTAAAAGAAATATCTGCAGAACTTATACCGATTCCAACAAATTCAAATATATCTGATAATTCAACTCCTGTAATTTCAAACCAAGAACTTAAGACGTTTATAGAAATTAATACAGGATTAATTTCTGAAGACGAATTACCTAATGTAACTCCAGAAGAATAATAAATAATAAAAAGGGGATGAGTATATGGACAATATGTTCAATAATGTTGACTTTGGCCCTTTAGCAAGATTTTTAGAAGATGACGATATTACGGATGTTTCATATAGTAATAGTGGTCAATTATGGCTAAAATCTCTATCTAAAGGTGTATATAGAGCCGAAGTACAAGATGTAAACAATGCAATAGTTGAAAAATTGGCCTTTCAATGTTCAAATATGATGGGTAAAACATTTAATATGGCTCATCCTTTTCTAGATGCTGAAAGCGCAGAGCTTCGTTTAAACTTTGTACATGACTCTATAGCAAAAAATGGAATAGCAATGCTTTTGCGTAAAACACCTGCTAAAATTAGACTGAAAAGAGAGAAAATATTAGAAGAAAGTTATATTACTGAAGAAATTCATGATTTTCTTTTAAGGTGTGTTAACGGACATTGTAACATTATAATAAGTGGTGAAACTGGGTCTGGTAAAACAGAGTTTTTAAAATATCTAGCATCTCATACTTTAGAAAATGAAAAGTTAATAACAATTGAAGATACTTTAGAACTTCATCTAGATAGAATATATCCAAATAGAGATATTGTAGCTATGAAAACAAATAACATAGCTTCTTATAGTGAAGTATTAGTAACATGTATGAGACAAAATCCAAGGTGGATTTTATTATCTGAAGTTCGTTCTGCAGAAGCGGTAATGGCAGTACGAAACTCTATATCATCAGGCCATAATATATTATCAACTATTCACTCTGATAAAGCGGAGAGTATACCATCTCGTATGTACAGTTTGCTTGAAACAAATTTAGATATGGATCAATTTTTAAAATCGATTCATAGATATGTTCAAATGGGTGTACATATTAGAGGATATCAAGATAAAAATACAAAAAGATTTGTTCGTGAAGTATGTGAAGTAACAGAATTTTTTGTTGATGAAAACAACATTGCACAACATAATACAATTTATAGAAAGACAATGGATGGTCAAGTGGCGTTAAATAATCCAAGCAAGTATTTGTTAGGATATTTATCAGCTCAAGGTGTAAATATTGAAAATAATATTTTTGTAAAAAATGAAACAGAAGAATTTCTATAGAAGGAGGACACACTATGTGGGTACTTATAGTTTTATTAGTAATAGCATTGTTTATTTTGTTTTATAGACAAAATACAGGTGAAAATTCATATAAATTTATTGTAAAGCAAGCGGGGGACTTATATGAAAAAATAAGTCCATACTCTTTTAAAAAAATAAGTGAAAAAGTTAAAGCGCTTGGATTAGACTATTCTAATAAAGAATATATTTCTCAAATAATTATGTTTGGTGGAGGCGCTGCAGTAATATCATACCTTTACTTCTATAGTATTATTATTTCAATAATATATGTTTTCCTTGCAATATCTGTTGTTCCATATTTAGCTTATATAAAATATAAAAGAATATACAGTGAATATTTGTTTGAACAAGTTCAAGTTTATACGACTAATACAATTATGGAATTCTCTGTAACTCAATCTTTTGTTAAAGCATTAGAGGGCGTGTATTCATCTGGTATATTAGAAGACCCTTTGCTTTCAGATCTAAAACATATGATTGATTTATCTTATGAAAATGGTTCCATAGATGAATCTATTGCATATATGAATTCTAAATATGATTATTATATGATTAGAAATATGCATCAATTATTTTTACAAGTAACAAAAGAGGGCTCTTTAGACACAAGTGATGCGCTTGATTCTATGTTAGTTGATATAGATGCGTTAGTTGAAGCTGTATATAGGGATAGAATTGATAGAAAATCTTTTCACAAATCTTACATTAAGTTGGGGATAGCGTTATATTTTATGGTTATGTTAGTTCAATACTTATTGGGGGTGAACTCATATATTGAACTTTTAGGAGACCCTATGGTAAGTATGGTGCTTCATGCAATAGTAGTGACAAATAGTTATTTTCTAATTAGTGGAGAAAAATATTATAACGAGAATGTAGGTGCTGAATAATGATATTTATAATACTTATGATCATAGTGTTTGGAATTTTTCAAAGTCATAAACTAATAGATGCTAAAAAATTTATTGATGATAATCAAGAATATTTTAAAGGCATGATGGAAGATGATTATGAATTTTTCTTAATTTCAAAATATGGCGAAGACGTTGATGTGGAAAAAGAATACGGAAAAAGAATAAGAAACGCTATAGTTGCCATTGTAGTATTTGTCTTTTTATTCTTAAGCAATATGAGTTTTATAAACTTAATAGCTGCTTTTGTAATTGGATATTTTGTTTTTAAACAAGGTTATTCAAGTGTAAAATCATATTATAAAAGACACATTCATGAGATTGATTTACAATTGCCCTACTTTTTAAAAGGTTTAGAAATATTATCGCAACACTATACAATTCCTGTTGCTATATCTAAATCTGTTGATAGTGCGCCCGATGTGTTTAAACCAGGATTAAGGGAATTGGTAGCAAAAATAAATTCCGGTAATTCTACAGTTGAACCATATATGGATTTTGCAAAGAAATATCCGGTATCGGATTCAATTAGAATGATGAGATTATTGTACAGATTATCTTTAGGATCACAAGATGATAAACATGAACAATTGATAATGTTTTCAAAGAGTGTT
>CAYXGK010000024.1:0-10603 GCA_964464565.1 uncultured Muribaculaceae bacterium
AGCCACAATCTAGCGTGTTAACCACTTCACCAATGCCGCCATATAAAAAGTAACAGTGTTATTATAACATTGTTACTTTAGAAAAACAATAATTATCTATCAGATCTATTGCCGTTTCTTCTGTTTTTGTTTGCATCTCTACAAGGCTTGCATCTGCTTGGTTCATTTTGGAATCCTTTTTCTGCATAGAACTCTTGTTCACCAGCAGTAAAAGTAAATTCTTTACCACAATCTTTACAAGTCATAGTCTTATCTTTGTACTTATCCATTTTAAATCCTCCTTCTCACAATATTGGATCTTAACTATCTTACTTTCCAATTAAATAAAGGAGATTCGGATCAAATTAAAAATCTATTACTAATGATATCACATTTTTGTAAAAAAGCAAGTGTTACCAATCAATTTCTTTAGTATTTTGTAAAGTGAGATAATTATTAATCTTTGAAAATGGTTTGCTACCTTTAAATCCTCTTTCATAAGATAATGGTGATGGGTGTGCTGACTCTACTATTTTATGATTATTATTCGTTATTAATTTCTTTTTTTCTTTTGCTGCATTACCCCATAATACGAATACAATTGGTTCGTTTTTTTCATTTAACTTTAAAATTATAGTATCAGTAAATATTTCCCATCCTTTATTCCTGTGAGAAAAAGGTTTGTCTTTTTCTACTGTTAATACTGTGTTTAGTAGCAAAATCCCTTGTTTGGCCCAATCAGTTAAATCTGTATTTTCTCTTTTTATATTCAAATCATTTTCTAATTCTTTAAAAATATTTCTCAAAGAAGGTGGAATTTTTATTCCATTGTTAACAGAAAAACATAATCCGTTTGCCTCCCCTTCTCCGTGGTATGGGTCTTGTCCTAATATTACTACTCTTACATCATCATAATCAGTATATCTCAGTGCTTTAAATAAATCTTCTTTATTAGGATATATTGTTTTTGTTTTATTCTCTAAATTTAAGAATCTAAATAGTTTAACTAAGTATTCTTTTTTAAACTCTTTTTCTAAGATTTTATCCCAATTATTTTCAAACATTTTACACCTACTTATGGTATGATTCATTATTAATTATTTTAAAAGTTCTATATATTTGCTCTAGTATAAGCACCCTAAATAATTGATGAGGAAACGTTAACCTTGAAAATGACAAGGTATCATTTGACACTTTTTTGATACTTTCATCAAGACCGTTAGACCCTCCAATAATAAATGTTATATTGTTGTTGATTAATTTTTTATCTACCATTTCAGATAACTCTATTGAATTTAATTCTCTACCGTTTATGTCTAATACAATAACATATTCTTTTTCTTTTATGTGTTTTAAAATACTATTTGCTTCTTCTTTAAGGTTTTTATTTATATCTGTTGTTTCATATGATTTAACTTCTATTATTTCAAGTTTAGTATATTTTGATAATCTTTTTGAATATTCTTTTATAGCATCATCTATATATTTTTCTTTTATGCTTCCAACACATATAATTTTTATCATATTTCTATCATTCCAATACTTTCGTTTTGTTTTGCTACAAGTTTAATAATGAATTCATTATTTATTTTTTTGTTTAACTCTTCTAAAGCTTTTTCCTCTGTATTATTTTCTTCACTTAAGTGAGATAAAATTATGTATTTGGTATTATCTCCAACCACTTTAGACAAGTAATAACTACATAATTCATTTGATAAATGTCCTTTATCGCTTAATATTCTTTGTTTTAAATAATGAGGATATTTACCATTCATAAGCATTTCTACATCGTGGTTGCTTTCTATGATATATACTTCTTTATTAGTAATTAAACTAAAGTGTTTTGAATTAATATATCCAGTATCTGTTATATATACTATTCTTTCGTTAATTATAAATCCATATGATTCAGCATCATGCGAATTTTTTATTATTTTAATAAACAATCCATCTAAATCCATTTCTTTTCTGAAATAAATTATATTTGGATCTTTTACGTTCTTTTTTATTGCTTCTTCCATTTTTGGACTTATTAATATTGAAGTATTATACTTTTTTATAAAGTTCTTTAATCCTAAAATGTGATCTGAATGTGTATGTGTAATAAGAATTAGATTAATATCTTTTGGGTCTACATTTATATCTTTTAGCTTATCTTCAACATAATTACAAGGCACTCCCAAATCAATTAATATTTTTGTTTCACCTTGCTCTATATAAGTCGAATTTCCTTTTGAACCACTTGCTAGAACTACTATTTTCATTCTTCTTCAACATATCCTATAAATGTAGATGTGTTCTTTTTGAATAATAAATTTACAGTACTTACTATACCGTTTCTATTCTTACCAATTATAAATTCTACCACACTATTATTGTCATCCATTCTTGATTCTTTATTATAATAATCGTCTCTGTAAAGAAATGATACAATATCTGCATCTTGTTCGATTGAACCAGATTCTCTTAAATCACTCATTAATGGTCTTTTATCTTCTCTTGAATCAACAGCTCTAGATAATTGCGCACAAGCTATTATTGGAACATTTAATTCTAAAGATAATTCTTTTAATGATCTAGATATTTCAGCTACCTCTTGTTGTCTATTATCTGAAGTTCTACCCACATTTACTAATTGTAGATAGTCTATTATTATTATTGCTAGTCCTTCTTCTGTTGCCGCTAATCTTCTACATTTTGCTCTTATTTCACCTATTGTAATACCAGGGGTGTCATCTATCTTAAGATTAGTATTTGCAAGCTGACTTATTGCTTCATTTACTCTTTTCCAATCATTATTTTCTAATTTACCAGTTCTTATTCTATAACCATCTATTTGACCAGTAGAACTAATCATACGCATAGCTAGTTGTTCTGCATTCATTTCTAAGTTAAATACTGCAACAGCTTTTTTCGTAGAAGATGCAATATTGGTTGCTATATTTAGTACAAATGCTGTTTTACCCATACCTGGACGAGCAGCAATTATTATAAGCTCGTTTTCATGAAATCCTGTTGTTATTTTATCTAAATCATGAAATCCACTGGCAACCCCCGTAATATCGCTTCCAGCTTCTGATAGTTTCTCTAAATTTGCTTGAGCTCTAAATAAAACATCCTGTATATTCTTAAATTCTGTTGATCTTCTATTTTTTACTACATTTAATATTTTTCTTTCTGCATCATCTAACATTTCGCCAATTTCTTCTGCTTCTGAATATGCATTTGTTACTATGTTTGTTGCCGTATCTATTAATTTTCTAAGTAATGATTTTTCCTTTACAATACTTATATAATAATCAATATTTGCAGCAGTAGGTACTGAATTTACTAAATCTAAAATATATTCTGCATTTAGGGATGATGATACATATTTTTTTTTCTTTAACTTATCAGATACAGTAGTAACATCTACTGCCACATCTTCTAAATATAATTCTTTTAGTACTTCATATACTTTAGCATTATCGCTAGAGAAAAAAGACTCTTTATCTAAATCTTCAGTTACTTTTTGAAGAGCATCTTTAGAAATAAAACTAGAACCTAAAACTGATTGCTCTGCATCTAAATTGTGTGGTAATTTTCTTTCGTTCATATTAACCTCTATTCTTTGATTAGTTGTACTCTTAAGTTAGCCTCAACTTGTTTATGTAAATTAATTTTAACATTATGAAAACCAAGAGATGATAGTTCTTTACTATTTATTAGTTTTTTATCTATATCGTAGTTCATCTTCTTTAACTCTTCTGATATTTGTTTTGAAGAAATACTTCCAAATACTTTATCGTCTTTTCCGGTTTTAACTTTAAATTTGATAATTTCTTTTTCTAATTGTAATTTTATTTTGCTGCATTCTTCAATTTCTTCTTGTCTTTTTTCTTCTCTTTTTATTATTTGATCATCTAGTTTTTCTTTACTATAACTTGTATATTTAACTGCATATCCTTCTTTTATCAAAAAATTATTTGCATATCCGTCTTTTACTTCTTTTACTTCATCTTTTTTTGCTTGCCCCTTAAGATCTTTTATGAATATTACTTTCATTATAACCTCCAGATTTCTTTGTATAAATATTATACTACATTTATAAAATAAAAAGTAACTAAGTTACTTTCTTAATAAATTAATTAAAGTTTGTTCTATTTGAAAAATATCTTTATTTTTTATTTGTGTTGCAGCATCGGTTTTATGACCTCCACCATTTAATTGTTTCATAATTTTTTGTACATCTATTTTTCCTAATGATCTTGCACTTATTCCAACTTCATTTTCTGATAAATATCCAATTACAAATGATGCTTCAACATTATTAAATGTTAAAATTGTATCTGCAGCCTTAGCTAATTCTTCATTATCGTAAATATTGTTTGCAGTAGCTATAACTATATTTTCTGTAATAAAAACTGATTCTTTTATTATATTTTGTATTTTAATATAGTTATTAAAATCTTGTTTAAATAAGTACTGAATATCTACAATCTTTGCTCCTAGTTTTTTTAGAACGCTTGCAGCATCAAAAGTGTTTTTTGTTGTTTTTAAATAAAATCTGTTTGTATCGACCATTATTCCAGATAACATAATTGAAGCAACATATTCGGGAATATATATATTCAAATCTATTAATATATCTGAAACTATCTCACAACTACTAGATTCCATTTCATTTACATAATAATATAAATAATCCTTTTCTTTTGTTGTTTCTTTTATATGATGATCTATTATGATTCTGTTTCTTATCTTAGAAAAAGATTTAATATTTTGTATTCTTTCTTTTTTGCTCGTATCTAAAATTACTAATAGAGTGTCTTTATTAATATCTATTTGAGATAAATTACTAATGCATACATTAATACCTAATTCTTTTATATTATTAAGTGCTGTTTGTACACCGTGTTCAAATATATCGTCTTCTATTAATAAACAAGCATTTCTATCAAATTTTGTTGAAATGTAATAAAAACCTAACATAGCTCCTAGTGCATCTAAATCTAAGTCTTTGTGTGCTGTTATTACTATATTAGTAGAATTTTTAACTATATCTTCTATTTTTTTTGAATCAATCTTCATAAAATCACCAAATTAATTATACTATAATATAAATAAAAAAGCGAAGTTTAATTCGCCTATTCTATTTCAATTATTCCATAATCAAGATCTTTTCTTATATATACTACTTTTATTTTTCCATCAAATCCATCTTTAAATATATAAAAGTCATGTCCTAACATTTCCATTTGTAAAATTGCTTCTTCTTCACTCATTGGTTTTGTGTCTATTTTTTTTCTTTTAGTTACAGCCGGAGATTCTTCTCCAACTTTTTCTTCTGAAATTTCCATATCTAAAATTTTATCTTTATCAATTTTTTTTATTTTTTCCTTGTTTTTTATTATTTGTCTCTCAATTTTATCCATTACGATGTCTATTGCTGCATACAAATCTGTATCAGTTTCTTCATTTCTAATTAATAAGTTGTTTGTTGGAATTGTAACTTCTATTGTTTGTTCATGATTGTTTATACTAAGTACTACATTTGCTGTTATTTCTTCTGGATTTCTAAAAAATTTATCAGCCTTACTTAGTTTTTCTTCAACATATGCCTTAATAGCATTAGTGACCTCAATATCTTTACTTCTAATTATACTTTTCATAAACTACCTCCTTAATAAAATAGTAACACAAATTGCTAAAAAAAACTATATCATTTATATAGTTTTGATTTAGTATTTTTACTTGTAATAATTACCGCAGTAATTATAATTATCATAAGTAAAATGTAAATAATTATTCCTGTTTTTTGATTGACTAATGCATATATTATTGAAGCAATTGCAAATAAAATATCTATTAAATATAATACTAATACCGTATTTCTATGATTTAAACCTAAGTTTAATAATCTATGATGTAAATGGTTACTATCTGGTTTTGAAATAGATTGTTTTTTTCGTACTCTCCTTATTATTGCAAATAATGTGTCAAATATAGGTATTGCCATAATGAATATCGGAACAACAAAAGATGTAAGTGTAACCGCTTTAAATCCGAGTATACCAATTACTGAAATAATATATCCTAAAAACATTGCTCCACTATCACCTAAATATATTTTTGCGGGATTAAAATTATATATTAAAAATCCTAATGTTGAACCAATCATTATTAGCGATAGATAAATATCTAATCCATTATTTTTTCCTAAAATTAAAGATATAATTGCAATTGTTATAAAGAATATTTCTGATAATCCTGCAGCTAATCCATCGAGTCCATCAATTAGATTTACTGCATTTATCATACCAATTATAAAGAGTATTGTAATGAATTCTTTAAATATTCCAAAATCTAGATATAGTCCAAAAGCATCTACATGTTTAATTACTAATCCGCCATATATAACCACAATCATAGCTGTAATTAATTGACCAAGTAATTTATATCTTGCTTTTATTGGATTTATATCATCTATTATACCGGTTATAAGAATTACAATCCCTCCCAATATTATTGGAATCATGTCTGTAAGTTTACTTGAAAATAACATATATCCAAAAATAAATGAGAAAAATATTGAAAGACCTCCTAAAGTTGGCATTGTTACTTTATTAATTCTTCTTTTGTTTGGTTTATCCACCGATCCTATATGAAATGCTATATTTTTAATAAATGGGGTAATAATTAAAGTAAAAAGAAATGTTGTAATTAGAATTAAAATTATTTCTGTAATATCTAAAATCATATACTGTCCTTTCAACTAATGGTAGAAGTTATTTGATAAAAATCGAATATAAAATTACTTACTAAATAAGAAATTCCTAAAGAAATAAATAAGTAAAATATTTTTATTTGATTTACGCTACCTTTTTTAAATATTTGTTCTATATTAATAGAGGATATACTAAATATTACAAAAGGAATAACAAGTAAATATATTATAATTTTAATGTTCATTTTCATATTCCTTAATTTTGTTTACTCTTCTTATATGTCTTTCTTCTTTTGAAGAAGAATATGATAAAAATGTATTTATTAGTTTTTTTGCTTTGAGAAATGAAATATTTCCTCCAAATGAAATCATATTTGCATTATTGTGAATTTTTGCACATTTTGAGTCATTAATATTGTCTATTTTTGCGCATCTAACACCTTTTACTTTATTTGCTGCAATAGATACACCTATACCCGTTTTACACAATATTATTCCTAAATCTACTTCGTTATTAGCTACTAATTCTCCTAATTTGAAAGCATACTCTGGATAATCTACAGAATCTATGCTATTTGTTCCACAATCTATAACTTCATATTTTATTTTCAAATATTTAATAATTTTTGATTTTAAAATGTATCCACCATGATCTGAAGATATACCTATTTTCATATGTGCCTCCAAAAATATTATACAATAAAAAAAGATAAATTACATTATCTTTTTTTATAAACCATGTTTTTGATTAAATTTTTCTACTCTACCTGTTTTTGATGCTCTTGATTGTTTACCAGTATAAAATGGATGACATTCAGAACACACTTCAACACGAAACTCGTCTTGTGTAGATTTTGTTTGAAATGATGATCCACATGCACAAGTTACTTTAGAATCTTTATATATACTTTCTTTTTTGCTCACAATATTACCTCCTTGATAAATAAACTTAATATAGTATATCACTACAAAAACTATTTATCAAGCAAAATTTATTAGTCTTCAATTTTAATGTTTGCTCCAACTTTTTTCAATTTTTCTATAATATTTGAATAACCTCTCAATATATGTTCTGATTTTTCTACAACTGTTGTCCCTTCTGCTATTAATCCCGCTATTACCAAACAAGCCCCAGCTCTTAAATCGGTTGCTTCAACAGCGTTTGCAATCAATGGAGTTTTTCCTGTAATGTACGCTTTTCTTTCATCAATTTTATATTTTATTCCCATTTTCTTTAATTGTTCTAAGTTTTGAAATCTATTCTCATACAAAGTTTCTTCTATTATACTAACACCATTACATTGAGTTAAGTAAGTGGATAATGGTTGTTGTAAGTCTGTTGGAAATCCTGGAAAACCCAGAGTTTTTATTTTTATTGCTTTTAAATAATCAACTTTATTAATTATACAATAATCGTCTTTTACATCTATATTTGCTCCAGATTCCTTTAGTTTTTGTATTAATGACTCTAGGTGTTCAGGGATTATATTTTCTATTATTAAATCTTTACCTGTTAATGCAGCAATTATCATATATGTTCCTGCTTCAATTCTGTCAGGTATTACTTCAATAGTTGCTCTATGCAAATTTTCAACACCTTCAATTTTAATTTCTGATGTTCCTGCTCCTTTTATTTTTGCTCCCATATTATTTAATAAAGTTGCAATATTAACTATTTCAGGTTCTTTAGCAGCATTATTTATTGTAGTAATTCCTTGCGCTTTAACTGCAACTAACATTGTATTTACTGTTGCACCAACACTTGGCATATCTAAATATATATCGGCTCCTATTAACTTATCTGCAAAAACCGTGTATTTATTTCCTTCTTCAATAACAGTTGCACCTAATGCTCTATATCCCTTTAATGTTTGATCTATTGGTCTAGATCCTATTGAACATCCTCCGGGAAAATACATGCATGCATGTTTGTATTTTGATAATAATGCTGACATAAAATAGTATGAGGCTCTTAATTTTTTTGAAATTGACTCGGGTATTTCTTTTGACTCAATATTTTTTGAATCTATTTTTATTGTTCCATTTTCTGTTACTACTTCCGCTCCTAAAAACATCAATATTTCTTCCATTGCTTCTATATCAGATATTTCTGGAACATTTGATATAATTACCTCATCATCCGATAATATCGCTGCTGGTATTAAGGCTACAGTGCTATTTTTAGCACCACTTATTTGTATTGTTCCTGATAGAGTCTGATTACCATCTATAATTATTTTTGACATTCAACCTCCTAATGTTTATTATCGCTTCCAAAAAGCATAATTTTTCTCCTTACAACTTCTTTAATAGCTTTCTCACCGGATCCAATAATTTTTCTTGGATCATATTCATCTTTATTAATGCTTATAAATTCTCTAATAGAAGTATTCCAAGCACTTTTTAATTCAGTATCTATGTTTATTTTAGAAACACCTCTTGAGATAGACTCTTTTATTAAGGTATCAGATACACCAGTTCCACCATGTAAAACTAGGGGAATATTAACACTTTGTTTTATTTCCAACATCCTTTGGAAATCGATGTTTAATTCTCCTTTAAAAAAACCATGTACAGTTCCAAGAGCTGGAGCAAAAGAATTAATTTTAGTGCTTTCAACAAAAACAACACAATCTTTTACTTCTGCATATCTTATATTAGCTGCAATATTATCCTCTATTCCACCAATTGCTCCTACTTCTGCCTCAACAGATACATTACTCAATAATGCATAGTCAACTACTTCTTTAGTCATTCTTATATTCTCATTTAATTCGTATTTTGAAGCATCTATCATTACAGAATTAAAACCAGAATCTATTGCTTTTTTGCACGATTCTACGCTAGTTCCATGATCTAAGTGAAGTACAACTGGAATTTTGATATCTAAATCTTTATATAAAGAATTTACTAAAGAATAAATAACATTATATCCTCCCATGTATTTAACGGCACCTTCACTTGCTCCCAAAATAACAGGACTATTTAGTCTGTTGCATTCTTCAAGTATATATTTTATCCATTCTAAATTAGTAATGTTAAATTGTGGAATAGCATATCCCAAATTAAAAGCTTTTAATAATATTTCATTTGAATTTACCATGATTATCTCCTTAATTTAATAGTATTCTTAAACAAAGATATTGTCAAATAAAAAAGACATCCTTTTACATTAGGATGTCTAAAATTTATTTATTAAGATTATTTTGATGGCAATATTCATTTATTTCAATCATTAATTGTCCGCTATATAACGAAAATTCTTCAAATACATCTTTTCTTGTTTTGAAATCTTGAGATGCAGTAGCAATATATGTAACGTTTAAATAATCAATTTCTTTTGTTTCATATGATGTGTTATTCATTATTTTACGTCCTATTTCAATTAATTTTTCTTCATTATTAACACCATTTTTAAACATTAATAATTCATTTTCTACATTTTTCACTTCTGCTTTTTTATATTCATCAGTAATATAATTAGATTGTGCTATATCTTGATCCCCTGTAAAAACAAATGATGCTGCAGCTTGAGACATTAATAAAATTCCTTTATATGAATCTGTTTCATCGATTGTTGTTTCATTAAAATTAAAATCACCATTTAAGATCTTTACCGCAGAACTTGCTGCAATTGGATCGGTAAATATTTCTCTGTTAATGTGCTGTGTACCTATCATAGTTGAATTTGATATTTTTATTGTAGCTTCGTTTAATTTTTTTGCTAATAAGTCTTCTTGTTCCGATAAAGAAATATTTGCTGTTGGTTTAACAGTTTCATTAACTAATATTCTTTCACTATCTAAACTTTTTGGTGTTGGAACTGTAGTTGGTACAACAGTTGGCGCAATAGTTGGTACTACTGTTGGAACTGTAGTTGGTACAACAGTTGGCGCAATAGTTGGTACTACTGTTGGA
>CAYXGK010000025.1:0-10325 GCA_964464565.1 uncultured Muribaculaceae bacterium
CATATCGTCTTCTTTTTTCTTAACTTTTTTGTCTCACATCATTTACAAATGTACAGTACAAGATATTATAGAATATAAAAAATGATTGAAACATTTAAAATTTATGATAAAATAGATATAGATTATATTTAATCAATTTCTTTTCTAGCAATGACTTTTCTTAAATAAGAATAGTCAACGCTCCAAAAGTTAATTAAAACAACTAATTAGTTGTTTTTTTATATTGTATAAAAAATATGTTGAGTATTATAATAAAATATGATAACATTTCTATAGGTGATGATTATGGTAATAAAAATATTTATAAATTATTATAGTCGTTTTTTCAACACTAATTCTATTAAGAGTTAGTGTTTTTTTTGGAGGAAATATGAAAGAAATAATTTTAAATCATCCAATGATCAAACATAAAATTTCAGTGTTAAGGAATAAGGATACAAGTACAAAAGAGTTTCGTGAATTAATATCTGAAATATCTATGATTCTATGCTACGAAGCATTTAAATTTGAGGAACTATCAAAATATGAAGTCACTACCCCAATTGCAAAAACTACTGGATATAAAATTGATGAAAATAATTATGCTTTTGTTCCAATTCTTAGAGCTGGTATGGGGATGATTGATGGTGTATTAAGAGTAATGCCAACTGCTAAAATTGGTCATATTGGATTATATAGAAACGAAGAAACATTAGAACCAGTAAAATATTTTGCCAAATTCCCAAAGGAAATCGAAAAAAAAGAAGTAATCTTACTTGACCCTATGCTTGCAACCGGAGGATCAGCATCAGCTGCAATAACTCTTTTAAAACAAGATGGGGTTTCGAAAATAAAATTTTTATCAATAATTGCTGCTCCAGAGGGAATAGCAAGAATAAAAAAAGACCATCCAGATGTGCAAATATTTGTTGCTCAACTAGATCAAAAATTAAATGAATTCGGATATATTGTTCCTGGTTTAGGTGATGCGGGCGATAGAATATATGGTACAAAATAGTCATATTTAATATAAAAAAGGCATTAATTATCTAATGTCTTTTTTTAAACATTCCTAATATTTTAGGTTTTCCCTTAACTGTTGGTATTAATTCGGTAGCTACTTTTTCACATTCTAGTCTTTTTTCTACATAATCTAAGTATATACTTAAATTTGAAGTAGGTTCCACCATTTTACCTTCAGCTAGTTTCTCTAAATTTGTTTTACGGTTAATATCTTCCAATCCTTTAGGATTAAACATATAATACATTATTTCAAAGTTTGTTTTTTCATTTATTGTATCTAAATCCAATTTAAATAAATATTTCATATCATACTCGTGATCTTCTTTTTGAAGACTTAAATCATTAGTTGCTTTTTCTAACAATAAATTACGAATACTTCTTGATTGGGTTTGACTTATAAGTGCTGCATCTTTTTTGTGATGTTTTCCTTCTAGTGAAACAACACTTGTCATTAAATCATACAAATTCATATAAGTGGGTTTGTCTTTTATTTGTGCTAACAATTCTAGATCAAATTCTCTATATTGACTTTTCAAGAAATATGGATTCATTAATAAGGACACATAATGCATTACAAAAATATCATCTGTTTTGTTTATTCTATCAAATTTTTTTACATAATCAGGATCTGATTTATACTGATCATATCTTGGATAAGTAATAAATGAATCTTCTATATCTTTATCATAATCTAAATAAAAATCACGATCATAAGTAAACATTTTTTCTGGTCTATAAATATAATAATATAAAGCTCTTGCAGTGTGTTTTGATTTAGCATTAAGAAGTGCTTCAATTTCTTTACGATAGTTTTTTCCTTCTACTATTTTAGGATTTGTCATTAATTTATAAAGAAATTCTTTTGCCATAGGATTTTCTGCTAATATATTCATGTTTTCTATATGATATTTGTCTTGTAGCGATACTTCATCTATTGCCAAACAATTAAAACTAGTTTTTGGACTTGAATAAATAGTTTGTAAATATTCTGAGTTTCCTTTAGAAATTAACCTCATATCTTCTCTATGATATGGGCTATTTATAGATGCTTTATTTCCTGCTACTTTTACAAGTGCTTCTGTAACGGTAAAATCTATTATATTTCTTAAATCTTTTTTATTATAATATGTTGCAACAACCATTTCTAAATCTTCTGCGTGATACGGGCTATTAACAAAATCATCATTTGCAAATAATTCTAAACCATACCTTGCAGTAATTGCTTGACTTAACAAGTCTATGTCATTATAAAAGTGTTTACTTTTAAAAAACGTTGGATTACATACGTTAGTAATATAACGACCCCATTCTCCAATATTTTTTAGTTTAGACACTGCTTGAATTCTATTTACATAATCTCTACAACTTAATAAATCTTTGTTTATTGTGATTTCTCTAATCTCCCCAATCCTTTCTAAGTCAAAATTTAAACTTAAAAAGTTATTTATTTGAGTTTCATTTAATGTAGATGCCCAATCTTTAAAAACATCTACATCTTTGAAAAAATCAATTAAATTGTATTTCCTTATTTGTTTAATAATATTATTGAGTATTTCGTTTCTCATTTATGAATCTCCTCATTTTAACCTTAATTAATTTTTTCTTACATATAATTTTGATAATAATTTATTTCTTTGTTCTTCAGATATTGGTTTGCATTCTTGTTCTGAGAGCATAGAAGTGTCCTCAATCTTACCACTTGATAAGTTAATATCAATATATCTATGCGAACAATATTTAAGACTTATAATGCTTCTTTCACCAAAAAATCTTTGGATATCATACTTAAATTTTTTACTTATAGTGTCGTCATTCACTATTGAATAACCTAATTCTTTTGCTATTTTTCCAATTTGAATTATTTCTTCAGGCGAATTACTTAGTACATCTATTCTTTTCTTTAATCGGCTATTAAGTTGTATTTTTGAAATTAATCCCCAATGGGCATAAGCACCCCTTAATATATAGGGAGAATTTTTATCAATCGGATTCTTTTTCCCAACTTGAATACCAGGATTGTTTATTGCATCTATTAATAATACACCCTCTCCTGTTGATGGATTCGGTTTAACATCAGTAACCCAATCATTTTTTTCTTTAATTGAATCTATAAAACTTTTTGCTAATCTATAATACTCTTTATTTCTTTCAATTAAATCTCCTACATAATATCCAAATTGAATAGCATTTTTTCTATTATCCATTTTGCAATAGAAATAATCAAATTCATCTAAATCAGATTCAATAAAATTGATTAATTCTTGTCTGTTCAATATTTCCATAACCTCTCCTTCTTTTTTATTATAACACTTTTTTAATATAGATACTATTTTTCTGGTTTTGTCTTTTATATTTTATGTGTTATCATATTGTTAAGGAGGAACGATGAAAAAAACACTACTTATACTAGCAGCAGGAATGGGGAGTAGATTTGGTGGTCTAAAGCAAATTGAGCCTATAGGTCCAAATGGAGAATTTATAATACATTATTCAATTTATGACGCTATTAAATCTGGATTCAATAAAATAGTATTTTTAATAAAAGAAGAAAATATTGAATTATTTAAAGAAAAAATTGGAAAAAAAATTGAAAAACTAGTTGAGGTTAATTATGTATTTCAAAAAAATGATGAAATAAGAAAATATGTTGAAATACCCGACAATAGAGATAAACCCCTAGGTACTGGTCATGCGATATATTGTACTAGAGAAGTAATAAATGGAAATTTTGCTATTATAAATGCAGATGATTTTTATGGAAGAGAATCGTTTGAGATTTTGAGCAATTTTATGGATAAAGATAGTAACTCATTTGGAATAGCAGGATATATATTGGGAAATACAGTATCAAAAAGCGGTTCCGTAAAAAGAGGTGTTTGTATTCAAGATGGTGAAAAACTAGTTGAATTAATTGAAAGTAATGTAGAAAAAAATGATGAAGCTTATAAGGCAACATCACTTAAAGATAATAGAGACGTTAAAGTAACATATGATACTTTAGTGTCTATGAATATGATATCTTTTAATACTAAAATATTCGATTATATAGAAAAAGATATCATTGAATTTTTTAGTGGTAATTTAGATAAGATAGACAAAATTGAATATTTAATTCCCGATGTAATTAATAAAATGCTACAAGAAAGAAAAATCAATATATCTGTTTTGAAAACAAATGCAAAATGGATAGGAATGACTTATAAAGAAGACAAAGAAATAGTAATAAAAGAAATTAACGAACTAATTGAAAAAGGAATTTATCCAATAGAATTATTTAGTTAATTCTTTTTTTATTACTAAATATCCATATTCTTTCTTTTTATAATCTTTTAATAATTTGACAATATCATTTATTGAATAATCGTTAACATTAAGTTCAAAAAAATAACCACCATCAAAAATATTTTTTTTATCAAATTTTAAATCATAATAATCTTTATCAGTAATATTTTTTATTTCTCCATATATTGTTCTATCTAAATCAATGAATTTTTTTGATACATCCTTATTTGGACCAATTAACATAAAATTTAATTTTGTTTCATTTCTTATTTCTTTTATTTTTTTAGCAATAAAATCAAGCAATTGTTGTTCATCTATTTTTAAAATATTTATACACTCATTTAATCCCACTATTCCTATTGCTAATACACCATTTTTTATTGACTTTTTTATTTTCTCCAGAGGCTTAATTCCTTTAGAATCAATATATAAAGATTCCCCAAATATGAAAGGAAATTCGTTTGACCTTTTATTACACTCAATTTCAAATCTCTCTAACATTTGTTCTTTAGTTAGATCAAATATGTGATTTAAATCTTTGTAAAACGATTGAATGGTTTCCTCTTCTTTTTTGTTTTTTATTGATGTTCTAGAAAGATTAATATATGTTCTAGATATTACACCCCTTCCCATTGGAGTAATACCTTCTTCATTAATATTATCTAATATTCTAATTCCATCTTCAAAGTAAAAAACATCTTCATTTTCTCTATTGTTAAAATTGTTATCGAGAAATGAATAACCCATTTTCATATTATCATTTAACTTTTCAATTGATAAAAGAAACAAATCATAGTTGGGATCTAAAGAGTTAAAGTTTACTCCTTCTTTCAATTTGAAAACTGTTTTAAAAGGAATATCTTTATCCATAGATAATATATATGCTTCTATAATCATTCTGCCCTCAATTGAAATATCTGTACCTAAATTGATAGTAATATTTCTAAATCTATTACCAACCTTAAAATAAGAAGTATGAAGGAAATTGTTTAATTCCCTTAGCACAATCTTTTTTGTAGAAATAATAGATTTATTATAAGCTTTATTAAATAATATTATTATTTGCTCAGAATTTTTAGAAAACTTATATAAATTGCTAATATCAAACTCAATTGATTCTTGTTTATTAATTTCTTTCGATATTGAATCATAATCAATAAAGCCGGAAAATCCTCCGAGTTCAAGAAAATCAAAAATTTTTTGTTTAAATTCCTCTTGAAATGTTTTTAAAACATAAATTGATAGAAATGAATCAAAATCTAATATTCCAACATCTCCACTCATATCCTCGAGTGATTTTCTTATTATTAAAGGAAGAAGAGAAAAACACGACATTATGTCGTTTGCTGGTTTATATATTTTGTCTCCAATGCTAAATCCCTTTTCTAATAATTTATAAAACGGAATTATACACGATTCTATTGATCCCATAGGAATATATTCCAAATCATTTATAAATATTTGACCACTTTCATGAAGACTATAAAAATTATTGTTTATAAAATATGCGCTTGCAAACTCTTCAGAAATTGTTTTTCCAAAATTAAACATTACATCTGTTTGTGATTCATTATTTTTTCTAATCCAATCTTGTTTCAAAGTAATTCTTTCAATTGCTTTTAACAATTTGTGTTGTTTAGGTTCAGATAAGAACATTTTTCTAGATTCTGTTCTTTTGTCTCTGTAATTAGAAAACGATTCATAAACATCATTGTATTCTAATTTTAATAATTGTTTTTCAATTATATCTTGTATTTCCTCAACCTTTATATATGCTTTTTCAAAGTAATTATCAAATATATCATTTAATACAGTTCTGTATACTTTATTAATATCCTCATCAGTATATTTATCAATGAAGTCTTCTCTGCTATCAAAAGATTTTTTAATTGCGATAGCAATCTTTTCACCGTTGAATTCTACTTTTTTGTTATCTCTTTTTAATACCTTTAAACCCTCATTCATATATACCTCCTGAGCGTTAATTATTATCTTGTAAAGTTAAAGTATAATCCTTTATTTTATTATCTCTAAAAACAGATATATTTATTTTATCTCCAACTTTATATTTATATAATTCGTATCTAAGTTCTGCCTTATTAGAAATATCAACATTGCCAATTTTTAATATAATGTCTCCCTTTTTTAGTTCAATTTTTTCGGCAGGAGAGTCTTTTGAAACATTAATAACAACAACTCCCTTTTCTACATCCTTATCTACAATTACTCCTTGAGTATATAATGCATATGTTTCAGAAACGTCTAGCATTTCAATCCCAATGAATGGCCTTGAAATTTTTTTACCACTTTCAAGATCTAATACATATCTCATTGCATCTTCAATAGGAATAGCAAACCCCATTCCTTCAACTTCATCTTTTACTAGCTTTAACGATGTTATACCTATTACTTCACCAGCAGCATTTATTAATGGGCCCCCACTATTGCCGGGGTTAATTGCTGCATCAGTTTGTAATACCCTAACCATATAATCATTTGTACCATATCCACTTGTGCTTACTGCTAACATTCTATCTTTTCCAGATAATATGCCCTTGGTAACAGTACCACTATAATCGCTCCCCATAGGGGCTCCAATAGTTATAACTGTGTTTCCTAATTTTAAGTTTTCACTGTTTCCCATTTGTGCAACAGTAGTTGCATATTTTGGATCAATGGATAATACAGCAATATCAGATAAATCATCTCTTCCCAAAATAGAAGCCTCTATTTTTTTGTTATCCGATAATATTATTTTTACGTTGTTTCCATTTCCTATAACGTGACTATTGGTCATTATATATCCTTTTTTGTCATCTTTTTTATATATAAAACCTGTTCCTGTTCCAACTTTCGCGTTATTATTATAAGACTCAACTACTACCACAGCATCGAATACTTTATCGATTGCTTGTTCTACTGCAGTATCTTCAATCTTAATTTTATTTGTAGTTTCAGTTATTGTTTTAGTTTTTAAAGGGTAATTAAATACAATTAAATACATTGTAATAAGTCCTAAAAAGAATGTAATTATTGGTAATATTTTTGTAATATTTTTATTCATAATAATTCCTCCTATTATTCTAATATATCTCTCCAATTTTCAACAAAACCAACCCTGTGCAATATTTTTGAAAGTGGTATTGATGATACTTTTCCATCTAATAGATCAATTTCATAACCTATTTCATATATTAATAATCTAAATTCTTCTTTTGTTAATAAGTGTTTCATTATTATTATTACAGAAAAGAAATCATTCTTTCCATATACGTATTCACCATCAACTTTAGGTATATTCAATAATTGATGATATTTTGTATCAGGAATATTTCTTTGAGTCTTGTGATCAAATAATATATCCTCATGAGCGCATAAATTTCTGTAATTTGCTGTTACAGATAAAAAGATTTCTAATTCATTCGGATTTATTTCATAATAGTTTGCTATTTCTTCCATATCTTCATTTCTCAATATAGAATATAATTCACTAACTATACCAAAAGACAGTACCTTAACAAGTATCCACATAGGAATATATCCATAGTTCATAATATAGTGAAGTGTTGCACTATGCTGTTTACTATTAATTTTAATTTGTCTTTTCATCTTACCTAATACATCATTTACTTTTCTTGTTTTCAAAGAATCTCTAGAAAAATTAGTAAATTTCAAGTAATCTTTTTCTCTAATACCATATTTTTTTGACATAATATAGCTCATTACTGATTTTATGTTATTTTCAACAATAAGAATATTTTTAAACATAATATTTCTTATGTTTCTATCAAATAAGAAAAAAGCATATAATTCATCAAAAGAAGTTCCCTCTATAAAAGTCCTATCATCTTTTGATTTATAGAAAATATATCTGTAACCATTTATAAAAAAGTAATTTTCTCTAAACAAAATTTTCTTTACCTTATCAACATTTTCTATAACAAGACCTTTACCTTTTAGAATATCAATTTGTTGATCTAATGTTTTAAATTCCTTTTTCAATGCCATATCATCACCATTAAAATTATATCATAAAAACTTGATTTTTTAAATTAAAAACTCTATTATATAGAGTGAGGTGAATATGCCAAGTACAATAACTCATGGATGTTTTGCAAAAGATATATATAAGAAAATGCAAAACAAAAAACATGTTAATTTAGAATATTTAAAGACTTTTTCACAAGGTCCCGATATATTGTTTTTCTATAATTCTTTTAATTTAAAAAAAGGGAAAGAAATAAGAGATTTTGGAAGATATGTTCAAAAAAATAATACTCAAGATTTTTTTTACAACACAATAAAATACATTGTAGATAATAATCTTAAATATAATTCTCAAGTTATATCTTTTTTATATGGATTTATTATGCATTATTCCCTAGATTTAGAGGTTCATCCATATGTGTTTTACAAAACAGGCATTTATAATAAAGACAAAAAAGAGACTTTAAAATATAAATCCTTACATCACGATATGGAAAAGACAATTGATTGTTATATGTTAGATAAAAATAAAATTAATCAAAAAAAGTATAAACTACATAAACAATATTTTAATATTAATAAATTTGAAGATGAACTAAATAATACAATCGAATATGTATTCAATAAAACATTTAATAAACAAAATATTTCAAAGTACTATATTAAGAGCATACAATTTATGAAACTTTCCTATTATTTAATTAGATACGATCCATATGCCATTAAAATAAAAATTTATAGGATTTTATATAAATTATTCCCTTTTTTAAATATTAATTTAGAAATATTATCATATGCAGAAAATTATAAAAATAAACTACATTATTTAAACATAGATAAAAAAACATGGAATCATCCTTGCGTAATAGAGGAAAAATATGATTATTCTTTTGATGAACTATATGATAGTGCATTAAATAAAGCATTAAATATAATGGAAGAAACAAATAAAATAATTTATAACAACAAAAATATAGAGTATTCTAAAGAAATATTTAAAAATCTTTCTTATTCAACAGGAAAAGACTGTAATTATAAGAAAAAAATGAAATATTTTGAATTTTAAAAAGAACATATAAAATATGTTCTTTCTTTTTAACGTTTACTAAATTGTGGTGCTCTACGAGCTTTCTTCAATCCATATTTTTTACGTTCTTTCTTTCTTGAATCACGAGTTACAAATCCACTCGATTTTAAAATCCTTCTAAATGATGATTCACTAGTTGGATCTGTATTTTTATCATATTCCAATAACGCTCTCGTAATACCTAAGCGAATCGCTCCAGTTTGACCAGAAAAACCACCCCCAAAAGTATCAACATCTATATCAAACTTATCTCTAGTGTTTGTAACATCTAAAGGTTGACATAAATCTAATACTAAAGTAGGAAATGGTAGATATTCATTCATATCTCTTCCATTAATTGTAATTTTTCCTTTTCCTGGCGTCATTCTAACTCTTGCTATTGAAGATTTACGACGACCAGTTCCTAAATATACTTTATCTGCCATACTACTCTCCTTATTCAACTTTCATTTCTTTTGGTTTTTGAGCTTGATGTTTATGTTCATCACCTTCATAAACAAATAGTTTATTTAACATTTGTCTACCTAATCTTCCTTTTGGAAGCATTCCTCTAACCGCTAACTCTATCATTTCAGTAGAATATTTATCTCTCATAGTTCTAGCATTTCTTGTTCTAAGTCCACCTGGATAACCACTATGATTATAATATAATTTATCATCTAGTTTTTTTCCAGTTAATTCAACTTTAGAAGCATTTAAAACTATTACATTATCTCCGCAATCTATATGAGGAGTATATGTTGCTTTATTCTTTCCATTTAACATCATTGCAATTTTACTTGCTAATCTACCTAATGGAATTCCTGTAGCATCTACTACATACCATTCTCTTTTAACGTCTTCTTTTCTTTGCATAAAAGTATTCATAATTATTTTTTCCCTTTCTTCAAATCAAGTTTCTTCGGAAAACTTAAAATGGGATTTAAATGTACCGAGTATGATTTTACTAAAAAAGACAATAATTGTC
>CAYXGK010000026.1:0-10122 GCA_964464565.1 uncultured Muribaculaceae bacterium
TAACCATCCACTTATTTTATTATCTAAAGCTTCATATAAATCGTCTAGTTTTTTACTATCTCTATAAATTTGATTTGTCAGAGCATAGATTTCACTGTTACCAAAGGTACTTAATGCACCTGTTGTTTTAAATGTAATAAAAATATGTCTTTCAATTTTTTTGAACAATTTTATTCTGTCTTCGTGATTTATTTTATCATTTAAATAAGAAACCACGACAATTGGTTTGAAATACATAAATCCAATTCTAGTAAGTTTATCTAACCATTTCTTTTCTTCACTATTTTCAATAGACTCCGGATAATTAACTTTAAACCATATAGGTGCCATCTTCATTATACTATTAACATAGTTTTGAATATCAATTGGTTTTAATCTTGCAATTTTACCATTTTGCTCAATGTATTCAGATTCTTCTGTTTCATCTTCAATTACATCTCTTAATTCTTTAAATTCCTCTATTGATTCAGTTTTTATTGTTACTTTGTCATATATGTTTTGAACAGTAAATTCTTCATTTAGCAGAAAATCTCTATAAGCTTCGCCTTTTTTACGACTGTATTTAAAATATATAATCCAATGATTCATTAAGAAGTCATCATCATTAAGTGGTGCTTTTTTGTTCTTACCTAAGTACTTATAAACTTCTTTCCATGCTTCATTAATATTATCAACTAATTTACTTTTTTCATCTTCTGGGCATTCTTCATTTGAATACAATGATACTAAATATATTAATCTGTTTTTAAGTAGTTCTAGATTAGATAATTTTTTACCACGATTATTTATTGTTTCAAATGCAACATATTCATTAAATCCATCTTTAATTTCACTAACATTGAAAACTAGTTTTTGAGTTAATTTTAAATATAATTCTATTAGT
This sequence comes from uncultured Muribaculaceae bacterium, assembly GCA_964464565.1. GTDB lineage: Bacteria > Bacillota_I > Bacilli_A > RF39 > UBA660 > JAAYGD01. Next base: position 884 of record CAYXGK010000026.1, read on the forward strand.
GCATTGATACCATTTTCATCATATAAATTTCTTATGTTATCTCTAAAAAATTTTTTCGCATTTTCCAAGTTTAGTGTATAGAAAGTTTCTGTAACTTCACTTAGATTATTGGATTCAAGAGTTTTATTTATAAAGTAGCTAAAACTTGGATTGTCTTCCTCATAACCAAACTTATATGTTGTTATTGCTGAATCAGGAGTTTTTTTCATGAATAAAAACATTTTTTCAATATCATATATACTTTGTCCTTCAACAAAATAAATATCTCTTTTATCTTTGTTTTTATTTTCTTCTAAATTTAATATAAGATTACATATTTCAAATATGGCAATAATAAATGTTGTTAGTCTTTGTTGCCCATCAACTACATAATAAGGTTTTAAACTTCCACCTTCAATTGCCCATTTTTCGTCATTCCAATTATTCCAAATTTCTTTTGGAACTTTTTTAATTGAAATCATTCCGGTATAATGATATTTTTCTTCTGCTGTAAAAGGCAGGTTATGAACATCTTCCCAAAAATCTTTTAATTGATCAATAGTCCAAGCGTATCCCCTTTGATAAACAGGAATTCTAAATAACTTATCAGTGAAAATTGCTTGTAAAGATAATAACTCATTCATAATTTTTCTCCTTTTTTAAAACGCTACCAAATTAATTGGCAATTATATATTTTGTTAATAAAATTATAACATAAATTTATCTATAATAAATTACATTTATATCAAAATTTTTTTATATAGAAACTTCAAAATATTTTTTAACTAAGTCTTCTGATTTTGATTTTTTTATTACATCCAAGAAAACTCTTGTTAAAATTTCGCCAGTCCCTTCTTCAAAAATTATTTCTTTAAATTCTTTCTCCAATTTTCTTAACTTATCCTTTTTTGAATTGAAATACATTCTTGTCAAATCAATATATAAATACTCTTCATATTTTTTTAGAACATTTTTAAAATTTTTAATATCATCGATTTGCGAAAGAGATAAAAGAAATAAAATACCATAAAATTCAAGGAAGGTTTCTTTATCATTTTTTGCTGTGAAAAAATTAATACTTAAAAGTAATAACATTTTGCAATAATAAATATTTAATTTAAATATTGCTTTGATATTGTTTAAACATTCTTCATCATTTTGCATCTTATAAAAATATGTTTTCGAAATTGATGGATGTGTAAAATTACAAAGGTATTGATAAAAGTCGTTAAGTTCAGTTTCTATATTTTCGATTTCACTCGAAAAATCACCAAATACAAGTTCATAGTTTTTGACAACGATAGATCTAATTCTTTGAGGTTTTAAGTAATCTGTTCTTTTATTAGTATCAACTGGAGGTCGAAATTTTGGATTTTTTTGTTTTATTTTTTTGTATTTAAGTTCAAGATATTTTCTATAATTGTCACTATTAAAATTTTTATAAACTTCATATGTTTCCTCATCAAAATAAATTGCAAGCGAAAACATTATTGCTTCAAAAACACTTCTTAAAAGGCATAGTGAATCAACAAAATTATTTTCATTTAATAAATTTACAGAATTTATTATTGATGAATAAGCAGAATCTAAAAAAATAATGCTTTCTTTAGGAATTTCTCTATCACTAAGATTATTCATTAAATCTTTATATTCTAAAACCTGTTTTTCTAAAATTTCATCAAACAATTCATATAGTTTCAAACTCATTACTTTATCCATATTTTTTCTCCTACAAAAAAAATACTTTTCTTATTAAAGAAAAATATTTTAATTTATTATAACATATATGCATTAAAAATAAGTATTAATTACATACACAAACAAACAGCAATTCTTCTAAACCTGTTTTTTCATCGGTCCAAGAATTTGTTTTAAACCTTCTATAAGAATTTCTATAAACAGAAACGGATCCCCTCTCTTCGAGTAATTCTAACATTTCTTTTTCACTTATTAATCCTTCATTGCTATAACTAACAATAATATAACTTGAATTAATTTTTTTAAAGAGATTTGAAAACTCCTCTTTAACAGATTTTTTAATACAAAATTTTGATTTTTGACTTTCATATTCTCTTAAGCCAGTTATTCCCCTTAGGTGTTGTTTATCAAAAACAACAATATTTTCTAAAACATGGAAATTACTAGCGTACTGTCGTTTATTGTAAGGGGGATCAAGATAAACAATATCGTAATACTCATTATTATCTAAAAAAGAAATAACATCTGATTTAAATATAAAATTTTTACCTTCCGAAGAAAATATAGGCTTTTCTAAAATTATTGGTTTAGTAGCCATTGAGCGCCAAATTTTCAAGAACGCTCCATATGTTCCAGAAGTGTTTGAAACTTTGTCTGCAGCACACATTAAAATTCCATTTAAAAACATAAATTTATCATATCCTATAACAGATTCCCAATCTTCAATTTTTTTACGTATTGAGTCTATTTTTTTAGCATTAATATCACTAAAATATTGTCTCTTATATAAACCGCTTGGGGCATAATTATTATAAAAATAGTCCTCTACTGGTTCTAAATTGTTAAGATATTTTATAACATCATCAAGGTTTTCTGAATTAATAATTTGTTTTAACTCTGGAAATTTTGGTTCTTCATTGTAGTAGTTTACTCTATATTGCTCTGCAATACTATATGTCATATTATCACACGAAAAAACCGAACAATTATTTCTTAGAAAAAAATTTGACACTGCTCCAGTTCCAGAGAACAAATCTGCCACTTTTTTATTTTTAAATTCGATTTTTGATGAAATTAATGAATTCTCTATAAAACTAATTAACCGTGATTTGTTACCAATATATTTCATTATCGAGACACCACTTCTAAGGTCACTTCGTCTTCGTCATTTACTATTACAACGTAATCAAATTCAGATTCTGAAAGTATTTTTTTAGCTTCATATGAATTACCTTTAAATATTGCAAAGTATTTAGTCGGATAAATGCCTTGTAATTCTTTCGATATTATTTCACCTAACTTCTTCGTTTTTTCAAATTCATGATTCATTGTCCCAAAAAGTGACGCGAAATTCTTTTTACTTTCACCAATATAATATGTGCTGTCAGTTATACTAAAAAAGGCAATATCCCCTCTATCATCATTTCTATTATAATAATAGTATTTATCGCTTGGATAAAGATGAATATCAGACCAACTTCCACATGGTGGATTTATAAAAGATGGGGTTATTCCTTCATTTAAAAGTATTGTTCCGAAAAATGATGTAACATCATCCTCAGTCGTAAACTCTTCTTCATACCTACTTTTATTTTCAATTTTAGAACTTTCACTAGTTTTACTGAAAATATTTAAATTAAGGTCAATAACAATATCAGCGTATTTATCAATTGCTTTATAGACTTTTCTTGTTTTAGCTTTTTCAACATTATATTCATTTTTATTTGAGTGATCATACAAAAATAATAATACATTTGCATTAGGAAAAGATTGAAGGTATATATTTGAAAATGCTGATATTTCTCCATTATATGGATCGTCCGTTGGAATTATACCGTTAGATTTGCTGTCATTTTTAGTTAATTTAATAGGTATAATTATTGTTGGTTCATTTACATTTTTAAAATAGTCTTCTATATATTCTTTTTTTCCTTTATTTAAAATTTCAATCATTTTTTTTGTTTCAAAGCAAATACCTGCTTTTGAATTTTTTGAAATTTGATAAAAATTGATATTTGGAAAAAGATCATGTATTACTCCTGCTATTTTTTTTGGTGTCCAATCAAAAATTAAATCGCCTTTTTCAAATAAAGGATTGTTTTTTTTATTTTTCATATCAAAGATAATTCTTTCCTCGAAATGTTCATCTCTCATATATTTTAAATTATGTTCTCCAAATTCATTATTTGTTTCTTTTATTTTTTCAGCTGAGAAATAGTGATTTTTCATATTATAATAGCATCTTTTCAGTGGTTCATTAGTATCTTCTCCTAAAACTAAAGAAAATAAGAAATTAAAAATTGGTTCTCTCCAATCATTATTAGGACTAAGAGGATCTAAATTTTGTTTTTTATCTGGGTGTTCAAAATATCCAAGTAAAGCTGGTGTACTATATTTCAATGATAACATATTAAACATCAATACAAATAACGCACTTGCTGTTCTTGGTTTCTTGTTTTTATTTTTGTCAGATTTGTCATTTTTGCTAAAATATGCAAGGAAACCGAATGGAATTCCTTTTTCTAAAAAATTGATTATTCGCCCACTTCTTTGCCAAGTAGCATTTCCTGCTAATGTTGTTGAAGTAGTTTCAAATCCCATTATTACTTTTTCTTGTTCAACTGAGTATATGACTGCATCTGGTTTATCAAGTTCCTTTATTACTTGCCTAACTTCAAGAGGTAAGGCACCGTTTCTATAATATGCCATTGCAACAAAATAATAATTTTCCCCATTTATTTGAAAAATATAAATATATTCTGATAGTGATCTATATTCTACCGAAATAAATTTCATTTTATCTGAATTAAATCGATATAACCAATCAATTATTTGAGTGGATTCTTCCAAATTATCTCCGTATACTATATACTTGTTCTTAACTGGAGCTTCAAATTTTTTAAATATATATTTCTTATTTTTTAGCATTTTCTTCCCTCCTGAAAATCAAAATATTTTGATGTATCATTGATGGTACAAAAGCAGCAGGATATCCAAAAACATGCAAAGATTTACTAGGATCAACCCAAATAATATTTGCTTTCATTTTCAAGTCTTTTATTTTTGATAATTTCAGTGCTAATTCTCCAGATAAACAATGGTATTCGCTGTTTCTGTACATATCTCCTATAAAAACTGCCATGTATTTTCCATTTTTAAGTTTTTTAGACGCTTTGGAAAGAATTTTATACATTAATTCCAACCATTCTTCTTTTGTTTGTTCTTCTGTTTGAGCTTCAAAATTATTTAACTTTGACTGTTTTACAGTCTTATTTCTTGTTTTTGCAAGTGCATCAATATTCCAATAAGGAACATCTGTTAAAATAAAATCTATACTATCCTTTTTTAAATTATCTAATTCTTTAAATGAATCACCGCAATATGTAACTCCTTCTTCTAAACCTTCTAATTGATTAACTTCTTTATATATTTCAATCCATCGCTGATTTAAATCAATTCCTATTGATTTCCTATCTATTAAACTAGCTCCTAATAAACTACCTCCAACTCCCATAAAAGGATCCAAAACAATGTCACCTACTTTTGTGAAAGTTTTTATAATATCTGCGCAAAGTTCTGGGGGTTTTTGACCTCCGTGTTCCGATCTTAATTTGTGTTGCATGTTTATAGGATACGGTTTATTTATAACTGATTTTGTGCTAAATTTCCATTCAGCACCAGTTAGATTATTTAGTTTGTTTTTTTCGCTATACTTACCTGTTGCCATAAAATCTACTCCAATCTTTATAATACTACGTAATATTATATCATAGATAACATTCATATCGATATTTTTTTCTTAAATATATTTTATTTATATAAATTGCTAAATTATTTCGATTGAACTAATTTTATTTTTTTGGTGTTAGCTTTCGTATTTAAATCTTTACTATTGATTTCATTTAAAACACTGAGAAATTCAAGATCAAAAACCATTATTTTTTTTTCGAAGGTTTAGGATATTCGATTTCTTTAAGTCTAAAATCTATCTAATAATCATCAATAATAGGTAAATTGCTTTTTATTGGGTTCATCCTTGTTCTCATAAATAGCCCTTCACCAAACTCAAACTTCATTAATTCATCACTAGTTAATAACTCTCTGCCTGTTAAACTCTTATCGTTTGATATATTGAACTCCGTAGATTTTAATTTGTTTGAGACCGAACTTCTACTTGTTTCAATTGTATATTTTCCTAATCTTTTAGATATTTCTTGTGCTGTGTTATTATCAGCAGTTAAAAGATAGAGCCAATTGTTACAATTTGATTTTATAGTCCCAGCTTGATCTCTATATTTTTCTTTTAACTGATCAAAATCTTGGATAATTAAATAAAATCTAATATTTCTTCCTCTTGATACTGTTATTTTATTACTGAAATTCTTAATTGGTGGCATATTAGCAAACTCGTCTAATACAAAATTAACTCTTATTGGTAATTTTCCACTTTCTTGCTCTTGCGCTAGTTTAATTAAAGATTGATAACATTGATCAATAAATAATGTGGCAAGCACATGTCTTGATTCTTTTTCATCTGGAATTATTAAAAATACTGCTGTTTTTTCTTTACCTATCTCCTCTAGTTCAAAATCAGTTCTACTTGTCATATTAGCTATACCAATATCCGAAAATATCCTTAACTTAGAAGATAGTACCGAAAATATTGTTGCCCGTGTTTCTCCTTTTGCAAAACCACCTGTTGCATAGAAGTTTTTAGCTAGATTGCCAAAGGGCTTATTATCAAAATAATCATCAAGAGAATTCTTTCTATTATCTAAAGTTTTCGTTCCGTGATAAACAAGCATATTATAGATACTATTAAAATGAACTTCATCTTCATTTTTAGAATCTTCAATTACTCCTAATGATAATCCAGATAAAACTGATGATGATGATTCGCTCCAATATGGATCTCTTGCAGAGACTTCTTGACAAATTGAATAAGAAAAATCATTTACTATTTCTACAGCTTTTTCAATATTTTCTTCTTTATAATATTTATATGGTAAGTGAAGAGGATTCCATCCATCGCTGAGATTTGGATCTCTTAAATTAATTATTTTTATTTTATAATTTTTATTTTTTAGATAACCATATGTCTCTCGCAATATTTCACCTTTGCTATCATTAATAATCATTGATTCTGAAGCATCGGCTAAATTGAATATCAATGGCATTATAGAAGAAACTGTTTTTCCTGATCCTGTTGATCCTATGATTAGCGAATGATTAGATGAATCATCATAATATACTTTATTACCTATCTTTGTTACTACCATTCCACCAGTATTTAACTTGCTATTAAAATTCCATACTTTAAATTCTTTTTCTATTTCTTTATCAGTTGCAAATCTACTACTACCGAATTCATTATTGCCAGCAACTTTAAGCTTTCCGCTTTTTACACTATTTTTCAACCATGTAGAATATTTCACGAGTGACAATACCATAATTGAAGTTAATAAAGAATTTCCGTATAATGAATTAGAATCAAACCTGAATACATGAGAGAAACTAAAATCAAAATCACTGTTACTTGCTATGTTTCTTATGTTTGATACTAGAAAAGAATTAATGAAAAAAAGTAGTAACATAATTAAAAACCATTTTATTTTATTTTTCAATATATTTAATATCCCTCTCTTTCATTTCCAATATTTCTTCATCTATCTTTTCGTTTTCATACATTAAATTTTTTAAAGCACTAGTGAAAAAATTTCTGAATTTAAGTTCTTTGTAAAAATTATTTGTTTTAATATTATTATATTTTTGTTTGTTATAGCCCAAAGTCCTTAACGCCTTTAAATATTCATCTTTTTCGAATAAAGCGTAATCTTTTTTTGATAGTGTATTTAAAGTTGCTCCAACATTAAAGTTATAGCCTGATCTTTTCTTCCAATTATGAAAAATCTTTTGCATCTGTTCAATATCAAGTTCAGCTAAAATAGATATTCGATATAAATTCGTTGCATATTTTATAAATGTTTTTTCATTTTCTATTTTTCTACTTTTAAACTTCATAGAAAATATATTTTGAGATAAAAAATCTTGTTCATTTTCTAAAAATGATGAACTTTTATATACTTTATAACTTTTTAATATATCGTTACCGATATTTTCATATAGTTTATTAATTTGATTTTCAACATAATTTATTGAAGACTTGCCATATACTTTTTCAGCAAGATTTTTAAACTCATTTAGTTTATGATAATAGCTTTCAAACTTATATCTTAAATTATAATGACTGAGTATATAATTAATAATTTCATCAATATCCTTTTTGTTTTTTTGCATACCCAATGAATTATATTGTAATCTTCCCTTAGTATCAAGTCTATTATATAATTGAATAAATTTTTAATTTTTTTTGAAACATTTGTATATTTTTTATGTTTTTTGAACAATATTTATACTTTTTGTGGAAGTGACGAAATTTTTAATTTTTTTTATCTTATAAAATAAGCTGTTTTGACGTATCCACGCACACTATATCAAGTTCAACACTGACGTTATATTTAGTCAAAAACTGCTTTTTTAGTGAATTATCACCATTTTTTGTAAAACTACAGAATTTCGAAAAATGCGAAAACTCTAAGAATTTCAAGGGTTTTTGTGTTGTAGTAAAACTACACACTCCACGTGATATGTGTTTGGAAACATATCTATTATATATGATTTAACTATTCTATAATTATATAACATTTCAATATCTCTTTTTAATGTATCTGGATTACAAGATACATATACTATTTTTCTTGGATTTAATTCTAATATCTTATTTATTACATTGGTTTTAAGTCCATTTCTTGGTGGATCTACTATTACAATATCTATTTTTTCTATATTATTTATTGCATTTTCAGCTTTATCAGAAATAAATTCTACATTATTAATATTGTTTATGTGTTTGTTTACATTTGATAACTCTACAGCTTCTTTTACTACTTCTATTCCAATTACCTTTTTAACGTGTTTTGACAAGTATAACGATATAGTTCCAACTCCTGAGTATAAATCCAATATTACATCACTTTTATTTAAATCTAAAGATTTAAATATAGTTTTATATAGCATTATCATACCTTCAATATTAACTTGAAAAAAAGAGTTATTTGATACTCTAAAAGTTAAATCAAGTACATTTGCATCAATATAGTCATTACCGTATATTAAATTATTATTTAAATATATTGAATCTATGTCTTTAAAGTGATCTATAATATAATCTTTATTTATATTACCAATAATATTTAGCATAGTTTTATCTAAACTTTTAATAGTAACTTCTTCAATATCATTTAATTTTATATTATTTAATCTGAAAATAACTTTATTTATATTTTCATTACATATTAAACAATTATCTATATTTACTATTTTATTTGTCATACTTTCATATAGACCCAACCCACTCTTGTTTACTCTAAGCGTCACTTTATTTCTATAGTTATATTGCTTCATAGGAAATATCTCAATATTCGATATGTTTAATGTTTCTTTTAACCTATTTAATTTATATTCTAGTTGAGCGTTATAATCTAAGTGTCCAATATTACACC
>CAYXGK010000027.1:0-10033 GCA_964464565.1 uncultured Muribaculaceae bacterium
AACAAAAGCAAAGTTAGGAACACCAATAGCAAAAACTGTAGTTGAAAGCGTTGTGTTTGAAAAATTAAGATTTTATCTTGAAGAGAATAAAGAAATTGCAACTTCAATAATGGATAAAGCTCAAAAAGGTAAACTTGCAAGAGAAGCTGCTAGAAAAGCAAGAGATGAAGCTAGAAATAATAAAGGTGGAAAAAAAGAAAGAGTATTAAGCGGTAAATTAACGCCTTGTCAATCTAAAGATTCATCTGTAAACGAACTATTTTTAGTAGAAGGAGATTCTGCTGGAGGATCTGCAAAACAAGGAAGAGATAGAAAGTTTCAAGCAATACTTCCGCTTAGAGGAAAGGTAATAAATACCGAAAAATCTAAATTAGAAGAAATATTTAAAAACGAAGAAATAAATACCATGGTTTATACTATTGGCGCTGGAGTTGGTAATGATTTTAATGTAGAAGATAGTAATTATGATAAAGTAATAATAATGACCGATGCTGATGATGATGGAGCACACATACAAGTGTTATTATTAACATTCTTTTATAGATATATGAGACCTTTAATAGAAGCAGGGAAGCTTTATATTGCACTTCCGCCATTATATAAATTAGATTTTGGAAACAAAAAACATAAATATATATATACTGAAGAAGAACTAAAAGAGGTTACTGAAACTATTAAAGGTAAACAAAGATATAAAGGGCTTGGAATTAGGGGATACAACAATGAATCCTGAGACTAGAACATTAATAAAGGTAAATATTGGAGACGCTGTTTTAGCCGAAAAAAGAGTTAGTGTCCTAATGGGAGATAACGTTGAGCCAAGAAAAGAATGGATTGAAGAAAATGTTGAATTTTCTCTAGAAGATGAATTATAATAATACATACGAGTTTTATGGATATAATAGTAATTAGTAAAATAAAATACGCTTAAATACTTGACAATTATGAAAAAAACTTCATAATAAACGAGTGAAAGCGTTTTTTTGATATATATGGAGGAACATATGGAGTATATAGAATTTAACAAGATGTCTAAAAAAATGTCAATGTATAATGTTTTAAAGATATATCAAACTATAATCATTAATTTTTATGATGAATTTCTTAAGAAAAAGAAAGAACTTGAATCAGAAAATGATAATTTATTCCAAATTATGGTATCTTATTCATATAATAATGGAGTTCGATTAACATATGATTTAAATCTAGACCGAGTAATAAAAACTAATGCATATAGTGGTTCGTACTCAACAGATTCAAATTTATTATATGCAAAAGTAATAAAAAATTTAATAAATAAAAAAGTTGAAAATAATGAATCGTTTTTTGACGAAAAAAAATTAGACGAATTAATGTCTTTTTGCAATGATTTTTTTAATAAAGTAAGAAATGATTTACCATGTGTTTCTGTTGGAGATAAATCTGATTTTTTTTACTTAACTACATCAGACAAAGAACAATTTTTTCCAATAAACAAGTTAGATGTAATTGAATATTCATACGGAAATAAAGGAAGCAATATAACTTATGTGATAAAAATTACTCCAAATGGAGTAAAAATACAAGGTGATGATATTTTTTCAATTCTAGAAAATAAGAGTCCGATTCTAAATTATAATAAGTTGCCTAGTTTTGTAAGAGAATATATTGAAAAAAATAAAGAAAATAAAACTTTATTTACATGTAATATACCCATCATTTCGACTATTGGTGAGCAATTACAAAAATATGATGAACCAATAATTATTCCTCCAAAAAAAGCAAATATAATTACAGAACGTGAAGAAATACTAAGAGAAAAGGAAAAAATATTAAGAGAACTGGAAGAATTAGATAGAAGAGATGATAAGTATAATGAAGAACAACTAATTCATCCAAGACCAATACCTGAATATGTGTTTTTTTCTTCAATTACTGAAGAAAAAAAAGAAGTTGATCCATTCTTCAGAGCAAATTCTGGAGCTTTAAAGTATTGTAATTTATCATACATTAATTTTGATAAAGCAGATATAAGAGGATTAGATTTATCTTGGAATAAAGAGGCAAATATAGACTTAAATACTATATATAACAGAGATATAACGGGAACAAATTTAAAGAATAATCAAAGTTTATCGGGAAAAAGTTTAAAAGGAATAATTGCTGATGGTGCAAATTTAATGGGTACATTTGTAAAAGTTCCAATTGATTTTACTCTTGGAATCAATAATACAATATTTGATACTACATGCAGATTTTCAATAGGTCTTCAAGAAATAGAACACGAAGGTCTAAGAAGAGCAGGATATATAATAAATAATGTAGATTTAGTTAATAATAATATGCATAGAGATGAAGCAATTATCTCTCAAGAAATAGCATATAGAGATGGATTGCCATTTGATGAGGTAATAAAAAGGAAAACAGTGTAAAGTAAACATTGTTTTTCTTTTTTTATTTTACACTATGTATTACAATATATTGTATAGGAGGAAATTATGGAATTAAAAGATAAAAATGTAATAGTAACTGGGGGAGCATCAGGAATTGGAAAAGAACTAGTAAAACAATTATTAGATAAAGGAGCCGTAGTTTCTGCTTTGGATATCAATTTAGAAGGGCTAAATGTCTTAAAAAATGAATTAAATAACGAAAAATTATCTATTTATGAAGTTAATATGGGAGATGAATCTTCTCTTAATTTATTCAAAGAAGAATATTATAAAACTCATACTGTTGTTGATTGTTTAATTAATAATGCTGGTATTATTCAACCATTTGTAAATGTAGAAGATTTAGATATGAATATTATAAATAGAGTTATGAATATAAACTTTTATGGTCCATTGAAATTAACTAAATTATTTTTAAATGATATGAAAAAAAGACCAATAGCAAATATTACCAATGTATCTAGTATGGGAGGATTTTTTCCTTTCCCCGGTCAAACAGTATATGGAGCATCAAAGGCTGCGCTTAAGTTATTTACTGAAGGAATGTATTCTGAGTTATTAAACACTAATGTAAAGGTTATGATTGTATTTCCTGGAGCTATTGCAACGGATATTTCTAAGAACTCAAATGTAGAAGTAAAAGTCGATCCAAGTTCAAGCAAAATAAAGATGACTTTAGCGATTGATGCTGCTAAACAAATAATTAAAGGTATTGAAAAAAATAAATTTAGTTTATATATTGGACAAGATTCAAAACTCATGAATTTTATGTATAAATTTAATGCAAAAAAAGCAATTAAATTTATTAATAAAATGATGAGAAAATCAGGAATGTAGTTAAAAAAATCTAGATTATTCTAGATTTTTTATTTTATCAGTATTTTTAAAATTAATTTTAGCTATTTCTTTTAATTTGCTTTCGCCATATCTTTTCATTATTTCTTTGCCCATAAGATCTACCTTAGAACTAGCTCCTTTAGGTAATTCTACACCCAATTTTTTGCTTAGGTCATTCATTTCTTTTAAGAATATAAATCTACTTATTATTGATGCACAGGCAACTGATAAACATTTATCTTCTGCTTTTGTTGTAAATGTAATATTTCTAACAATATTTTTAGCATCTTTTAAATAACTAAAGTATACAAATTTTTTAGCAAATTCATCGACTACTATCATATCGTAATTATAGTTGTCTTTATTTAATAATTGATATAAAGCTTTATTGTGTAATATTGCTTTTATTTTATTCATGTTAAATCCTTCACTATATCTTTCGTTATATTCTTCGTTTGTTATTTTTAATGTTACGTGAGGAATTCTTTTTATTATAGAAGGTGCAATACTTATAATTTTTTCATCTGTTATTTTTTTTGAATCTCTAACTCCTAATCCTTCTAAAAAAGGTATGTCACTTCTTGATACATATGCTGCAGTTACTATTATAGGTCCAAAATAATCTCCAGTTCCAACTTCATCAGATCCAATAGAACTTACAAAGTAATAGTCAGTATTGTCTGTTATTTTATCTTTTTCTTTCTTTTCTTTTTCTTCAGGAAATTTACCATTTAATGCAAATTCTCTTTCTTTCCATATGGCTGCATCAATATCAGCACTTATACCTTGAAACACGACTTTTCCAGATTCATAAAGTGTAACTACAGTATCTGCTTCCATTGCTTGAAATAGTGCATATTCTGGTGTTTTTGGTCTTTTTTTATCAATAAAGTAATCTACCATTTCATCTTTAACGTTTTCGGATACTTTAAAACTATAAGTTTTTTGTTTTTCTTTTTCCATAAATTTCACCTAAATTAATTTTATCATAATTTACCTTTAATTTATAGTATAATAAATTAAAGGAGGGTATATGAATATTGTTGATGTTATTATAATATTAACGCTTGCACTAGGAGCTATACTAGGTTTTAAAAGAGGTTTAATTAAATCTACAGTAATACTACTTGGAACAATCTTAGTATTTTACCTTGCATTTAAACTAAAATCACCTGTTGCAACTTTGCTATACCAGAATTTTCCGTTTTTTGATTTTGATGGAATAAAGTCATTGAATTTGCTTCTTTATGAAGGTATAGCATTTATTATATTACTTGTTGTATTATTTATTTTACTTAAAATATTAATAATAGTATCTGGAATAATAGAAAAGATGTTAAAGATGACAGTGATATTAGCCATACCATCAAAATTATTAGGTATGGTAGTAGGATTTTTACACTCTTATGTTATAATATATATTGTTTTACTATTAGTTTCTTTTCCAGTATTTAATTTAAAAATAGTAAAAGAATCAAAAGGAAGAGAAATGATGCTAAATTATACACCTTTATTATCTAATATAACAAATAAAACAATAGAAACATTTGATAAAATATTTGATATTACTGAAGAAGAGATAAAAGATATTAAAAAAGAAAATGCTGATCAAGCAATATTAGAAATACTTAAAGAGAGTGGTATAATTGCAAAAGAAAATATAGTAAAATTAATAGAAGAAGGAAAATTAAAGGAGGAATAATATGGTAAAACATGTAACTCAAAATGAATTTGATAATGAAATAAAAGAAGGAATAGTACTAGTAGATTTTTATGCTGATTGGTGTGGGCCTTGTAAAATGATTGCGCCAATACTTGAAGAATTTTCAAACAATCATCAAGATGTAAAAGTATTAAAAGTAAATGTTGATGAAGAAAAAGAATTAGCTTCTAAATATAGTATTATGGCTATTCCAACATTACATTTATATAAAAACGGAAACCTTGAAATAGAAAAACAAGGATTTGCAGATATAAAATTAATAGAAAAAATGGTTGAGGATTTAAAAATAGATTAATTCTATTTTTTTATGATTATGAAAATAGCGAATAATTGGAAAGAATATGAATTATTAGAATTGGATAACGGCAATAAGTTAGAAAGATGGGGTAAATATACCTTTTTAAGACCTGATCCGCAAGTAATATGGAACGATTCAAAAAACTTTAAAACCGATGCAACATATAATAGAAATAGTTCCGGTGGGGGAGCTTGGAATACTAATTTAAAACCATTTCAAATTAATTATTATGATTTAGTTTTTAATGTAAAACTAATGAGTTTTAAGCATACAGGAGTATTTCCTGAACAAGCAGTAAACTGGGATTATATGATAGATAAGATAAAAAAATCTAACAGAAAAATTAAAGTATTAAATTTATTTGCATATACCGGAGGAGCTACTTTAGCTTGTCTTTATGCTGGTGCATCTGTTGTTCACTTGGATTCATCAAAAGGAATGGTAGAGTGGGCAAAAGAAAATGTTAAATCATCAAAACTAGATAATAAAGAAGTTAGATATATTGTTGATGATGTAATTAAATTTACCCAAAGAGAAATTAGAAGACGTAGCAAATACGATGCAATAATTATGGATCCGCCTTCATATGGTAGAGGGGTAAATGGAGAAGTATGGGATATTGAAAAAGATTTATATAATTTACTGAATATATGTAATCAATTATTGAGTGATAATCCACTTTTTGTAATAATAAATTCATATACTACAGGATTATCTCCAAAAGTATTAGAGAATTTACTTGTAAAAACAATATCTCATAAAGGAGATATTTCATCTGATGAATTGGGTTTAAAAGCAAAAGATGGATTAATCTTACCTTGTGGAATCTATGGTAGATGGGAATCTAATGAATAATATAAATATATTATATGAGGATAATCATATTATTGTTATAGTTAAAGAACCTAATATGTTGGTTCAAAAAGACAAAACAGAAGATTTAGATTTATCGAGTATAATAAAACAATATATAAAAAAGAAATATAATAAACCAGGTAATGTATATTTAGGATTGGTACATAGATTAGACAGACCGGTTGGTGGAATAATGATTTTTGCAAAAACATCTAAAGCAGCAAGCAGATTAAGTGAGGATTTTAAAACAAATAAAGTAAAAAAAAGTTATCTTGCGCTAGTGCATGGTAATACTAAAGAATACGAAACCTTATCAGATTACTTAACTAAAGATGAAACAACTAATACATCAAAGGTAACTTCAAAAGATGCAGGTAAATTAGCTGTTTTAGAATATAAAAAATTAAGTTATAAAAACGGTTTTTCGTTACTCGAAATAAATTTAAAAACCGGAAGACACCACCAAATAAGAGTCCAATTATCTAATATAAATCATCCAATATATGGTGATCAAAGATATGGAAAAGATAAAGTAGGAATACAAATACATTTGTATTCGCATAAATTAGAATTTATTCATCCTGTTAAAAAGGAATTAATGTCTTTTATATATTATCCAAAGTGGTATATTAAAGATTAAAATTGCTTTTTTTTTATTTTAATATTATAATCTATTTAGGAGGAACAATGAAAAAGACAATTATTCTGTTATTTGCTTTTTTATTAGTCATAACGCTTGCTGGTTGTGGTAAAAACGACAACAAAAACAATCTTAATGGAGACATAAAAGAAAACACCAAGGTGTCTAACATATCTGAATCATATACTAAATATTCAGAATTAAAAACTAAGGCATACGAAAAACTATCTGATAAAATGCCAGAAGAAGAATTTGGATTATCATTTGGATTATTGGGATTTCTTACTGGAGACTTGATTATAGTGCCAATCTCAATTTGTGGATTAACACAAACAGAAGCAGCTTACTCATATGCATTATTTAACATAAAAGACTATCAAAGTGATGCTAATACTTGTAATATGACATTCAAAGATGATGATGGAAAGAATACTAGATTTGAAACTTTATATGATAAAACAACAGATTCTATTAAAGCAACAATGTATGAAGGAACAAACATAACATCAGTATATGAATATGTTAAGTTAGATAAAGGATATGCTACATTACAATATTATTATAATGAAGATGGTATTACATCATTCCGTTCAATATTTAATGAAGATTATATGTCAGTAGGTATGTTTGAAAATGTTGACTCAAAATTGGATACAATTTTCAAAGATAAATCAACACCAAAAACTGAATGGACAAAAGGCGGAGTATATTGGGTTGAGTATGATAATGGAGAATTCGATTCGGAATTTGAAGAATAATATAGACAAGTTCAATTTAGAACTTGTTTTTTTATAAAAAGAAAACTTATGTATTGACTACTTTTCTTAAATTTAGTATACTAAAAGGGCATTATTAAATTGGTTCCATGGTGTAGTTGGTTAACATGTCTGCCTGTCACGCAGGAGATCGCGGGTTCGAGTCCCGTTGGAACCGCCAATTTGGCTCTGTAGCTCAGTCGGTAGAGCAGAGGACTGAAAATCCTCGTGTCGTTGGTTCGATTCCAATCGGAGCCACCAGAAGAGTAAAAAACCCTTATTTTATAAGGGTTTTTATTTTATTCTACTTGTAATATCGGTTTCTACTTTTACATTTAAATCTATACCTTTTTCGTAATTTCTTAGCAAGGTATCTAAGAACATTAATTTTAATGATGTCTTAGCATTTGTTTTATTAAGTGGTACCATAGCAGTTTTTATTGGTACAACTCTTCTAATATCATTTTGAACATAACAACCATTTGATTTATATACAGTAATTGGTTTTAAATTACATCTTATTCTTTCGTTATTTATTTTATCTTCCCATATTATAGCTTCTTGTTGATCCATTATTGCAGTATTAAATAAAATTGTTGAAGATGCCACATACTCATCAAATTTTTGAGTAGTAAGTTCTGTTCTAGTTGAACCTTGAAAAGAAAAAGTTCTTCTAGTATTTAATTTATCAACAAAATCTAAACAAGTAACCGATGGTATAAAACTGTTTCCAACTGCTGCAACATCAGAATCATATCTATTACTTGAATAAAAATCCCTAAGTAATTCATCTGGAATAAAATCACCATTAGATAAAGCCTCACCAACTCTAATTAAATCATCACTATTAGACCATATTCCGGCATGTCCAGAGTAACCACCCAATAAATTAGCTTTAAGATCATTTACTCTTCCTTTATTCATATTTGGTGATCCAGTTAATTTATTCTTCAATATATCATCAATATCTAATTTTGTACTTTCTAATCCTAATTTGCTTACAATATACTTATCCAATAGTTCTTTATATGATAAATTTGTTTTTGATTCCATAACTTCTTTTAATATCATCATACCAATGTCATTATAATTAAAACTATCTTTATTATTAATAGTACAACTAAATAAACTTTTTCTAGCTTCATCTAAATCTTTTGCTTCATCAATTCTCCCAAAGGTTTTAAATTCTACAGAAAAACTAGTAATATCTCTAATTGTTACTCCATATATAAATTTAAATCTAGGATCTAATTTAGATACTTCATCATCCAAACTTAATACACCTTCATTTACTAAACTATATATCATTATTTGAGTAAACATTTTAGTTATACTTGCAATATCAAACATTGTATCTGCTTCAATCTTTGAGTTGTTAGAATCTCTATATCCGCCATACACTTTAGTATCTATGTCATTTACTTTTACACCAAATACAAAACCCGGAACATAAATATCAGATGATAATACTTGTAACAATTCTCTTACAGAGTCCTCAATAACAATATCTACCATTTCTTTTTCATCTTTATCTTTTAGCATTCCAATTATATTATCAAATTCATCTAAGACTTGTCTTAAGTCATATTCGCTAGCATAAGTACCTTGCGATATAACATTCTTAATAAAATCAGATTTAGTCTTTTCATATAGTTCATTAGATATATTCATAAATTCACCTATAACAATTATACATTATTTTATTGTAAAATACATAATTATATGGTAATATTAGTTCGTTATATGCGCCCATAGCTCAATTGGATAGAGCGTTTGGCTACGGACCAAAAGGTTGTGGGTTCAACTCCTGCTGGGCGCGCCAATTTTATTAGGAGGGATTTTATGGAATTATCAGGAAAAATAATAAAAGAATTAAATGATAGAATAAATGGAGAGTTAGATTACATACAAAAAAATCCACTAAGTGATCCAAATGCATTTGAAATGAACGATATTATGTATGAAATGTATAACCTAATTGAAACAGAAAGAAAATTAGGTTTGAATTTATCAGTTGATACTAGAAGTAATTTTAATAAGATGATGGATTTAAGAATAACTCAATTACAAAGTGAAGAAAAGGGATTACATGCAACTAAATTAGCACAATATTTTTATGAACAATTAGAAGTTATAGATCAACCTTTAACGTTTGATTATAATATGAAAGATTATATGAACGGTGTATGTGGTGTTAATTTATATATACATCAAAGAGTAAGAGACCTATCTAAAGAAGAACTATATACTGAAGTTATTTATGATAATTATTATGAATATACTCAACTAGGATTAAAATATGAAATATTTGATATTAATGGTTTATCAAATGATTTAATGTATGAAATAGAAGGAGCCTACAAAACCCCATTAGTATTATTTAAAGAGCAAAATCCTACACCACAAACTAAATAAAAAAATTCTTGATAATAATTTGTGTTTATGCTATTATTATCTTGCACCGGGAAATAGCACAACTTGGTAGTGCACTAC
>CAYXGK010000028.1:0-10006 GCA_964464565.1 uncultured Muribaculaceae bacterium
GTATCTCCAAATTCTTTTCTTATGGTTACGTTAATTCCACCTTTTTTAAGTATATCATAAAATGTTTTAATTTCATAATCACCACTTCTAGAATAATTATCGAAGTTGTTATTGTTATAAGGAATCAAATTAACATAACAATTTAAACCTCTAAGTAAATTAATTAATTCTCTTGCTAATTGTGGTGTATCATTTACGTCTTTTATCATTATATACTCAAACGTAACTCTTCTATTTGTTTTTAAAATATATTCTCTAATTGCTTTCATAAGCGTATTAATATTGTATACTTTGTTAATAGGCATTAATTTGTTTCTTAATTCATCATTTGGAGCGTGTAAACTTATTGCAAGATTTACTTGTATGTTTTCGTCTCCAAAGTCCTTTATTTTTGGTACTATTCCGCATGTAGATAGCGTAATGTGTCTAGCACCTATTGAAATGCCTTTTGGGTCATTAACTATTCTTATAAACTTCATAACATTTTCGTAGTTGTCAAAAGGCTCACCTATCCCCATTAAAACAATATGAGTAATTCTCTGATTTATATCTTTTTCTATTTCTAATATTTGTTCTATCATTTCGTGAGGTAACAAATTTCTTAATTTCCCTTTTCTTCCAGACTCACAAAAAGAGCACTTCATAGAACATCCAACTTGAGTAGATATACATAAGCTTATTCCATAATCATGATACATTAAAACAGACTCTATTAATTCTTTATCTTCTAATTCAAATAGATATTTTGACTTTTCTTTTTTTATTGTTTTTATATTAAAAAAAGAAAACTCCTTATTCAATTTTTCTAATAAATCTTTATTTATATTTTTCATGTCAAAAAATGTTTTAGCTCTATTAATATAAAGCCATTCATATATTTGAGTTGCTCTATATTTTTTTTCATTATTATCAATTAAGTATTTTTCTAAATCTGTTTTTGTTAAATCATAAATATTCATACATACCTCATATACATTATACAATAAAAAAAGTAGAATTTTCTACTTTTTAGAACGTTCTTTTTCCTCTTAAAAATGGTGGTATATCTATTGCAGTTTTTTCTTCAGGTGATGAAGATAACATTTCATTATTTTGTATATTTTGATTTTGACTAATTTGTTTTTTTGTTTCTTCAAATCCTGTTGCAATTATTGTAACAATTATTTCATCCTTTAAGTTTTCATTTATCACAGCACCAAAAATTGTATTAATATCCGTTTTAGCTGCTGCTCTTATTACTTCTACTGCATCTTCAACTTCAAATAGAGTTAAATTAGAGCCACCTGTAACATTTACTATTGCATTTGTTGCGCCATCAATACTAGCTTCTAATAAAGGACTACTTACGGCTTGTTTTGCAGCTTCCATTGCTCTATTTTCTCCGCTTCCTATTCCAATTCCAATTAAAGCGTTTCCGCTGTTTTGCATTACTACTCTAACATCCGCAAAATCCAAGTTAATTAATCCTGTTACAGCAATCAAATCAGATATTGATTGTACTCCTCTTCTTAATACGTTATCTACTTCTTTAAAAGCGTCTAACATTGGAGTAGATTTTTCTATTATATCTCTTAATCTATCGTTTGGAATTACTATCATAGTATCAACGTTTTTCTTTAATTCGTCCAATCCTTTTAATGCATGTTCCATTCTTTTTTTACCTTCGAATGAAAACGGCTTGGTTACTATAGCAACTGTTAAAGCCCCCAAATCTTTAGCTATTTCAGCTATTACTGGTGCTGCACCAGTTCCTGTTCCGCCACCGAGTCCACATGTTATAAAAACCATATCTGCATTATCTAAAACAGATTTAATTTGTTCTTTAGACTCTAATGCTGCTTCTCTACCTATTTCCGGATTAGCACCAGCACCAAGACCGTCGGTTAACTTTTCCCCTAGTTGAACTTTTATAGATGCTTTTGAACCATTTAATACTTGTAAATCAGTATTTGCAACAATAAATTCCACACCTTTAACTCCGGAATCTATCATTCTATTAACTGCATTGTTTCCTGCTCCACCTACACCAACTACTTTAATTTTCGCTAATTGATCCATTTCTAATCCAAACATAATTCCTCCTAATTATCGAAAAATATTCCGAACATTTTATTCAAAACTCCATCTTCTCCTAAATTTTTCTTCTTAGGAATAGATATATCTTCTAACTTTTCAAGTGAGAACATAGAATATACTTTTCCTCTGATAGATAATTTCCTATCAAAACTTTTTATTAAACCTATAACAGTAGAATATTTATTGTGCCTTACACCAATATCAGTAATATTTGTAATATAAGCATTGTCTCCAAAAACATTATCTACTAAATATCTTAACTGTGGCATCTCACTACAGCCACCTGTAATTATTATATACTTAATTTCCTTATTTGTTAAGAGAAATAATTGTTTTTTTGCTAGTTCAAGTATTTCTTCCAACCTGGACATAACCACTTGAGACAAATCGTATTGGTTTATTTTCACCAAATCTCTCCCTACAGTTAGCATTTCTTTTACTTCTTCAATTTGTGCATATCTTTTGTGTGCAACAGCAAATTCTTCTTTTATTTTATTGCTATCATCTTGAGATAATTTAAAAACATATGATATGTCATTGTCTAAATTTTTACCACCTATTTTTAATATTTCTGAATTTACTATTATGCCTTTATTAAACAATGATATTGTAGTTGTTTCGCTACCAATATTAATTATTGCAGATAATTCTTTATCGGTTTCTTTTGTTCTAAACGCATCATAGTCAGCTATTGGTGAAATATTTATATCTATTACTTCTATACCGACGCTTTGTAATATTCCAATTACTGAGTAAACATTTTTTTTAGGAGTTGTAACTAACATACATTTTACTTCAAGTTGTTTTCCAACTAATCCTTTTGGGTCTTTTATCATATTATTTCCGTCTAAAATAAAGTCTATTGGAATTACCGTTACAACCTCTTTAGATTCATCAAATTTGTTTTCAACACCATCCGCTATTGCTCTTAATATATCATCTCCATCTACTTTAGAGTCTTCTCCATTAATTAAAGTAGAACCGCTTACAATATTGTAGTTCACATTATAACAAGGTATATTGGCTATTATTTTATCTATCTTTATACCAAGTTTACCTTCAACTATAGAAATTGATTCTTTTATAGAAATTACAGCCTCATTCGCATCAACTATAAGTCCATTCTTAATACCCTTTGATTTTACGCACGAAGAAGAAAGGACATTTAATTTGTCTTTTTGGACTTCAGAAACTAATACTTTTACAAAGCATGTTCCAATATCTATACTAGTGTATATTTTCCTCATCGTTACTCCTATAATAATATAATTATACTATATTTCTTACAAAAATATCAATCACTTACAAAGAAACTACCATAATCAAGATTCCAAGTACCGGTTTTTCCCTCTAATGTTGATAATAATTCATTGTAATAGTTTATATCATCAAATTTTCTAATGTTTATATAAATAAATATTTTATCAGTTGTCTTTATTAAAAATCTTTCACTATCTCTATCGTTTGATGCATATTCTATTTCAGAAAACTTTAAAAATACATCATAATCAACCTTTGAAAGTACAACAATTAATTTTTCATATATATCTTTTGGCATAGTATTTGTAAGTATTGGTACATTAAAATTTAAATCGCTAGACTTTCCACTACTCAATATAGTTTTACTTATATTGTTATCAAAAAACAAAGGTTTGTTTTCTTTTATTTTCAATACAATTATCCCATTTATACTCTTTTTAATTTCTGCATTGTTTATTAAGTTATTTTTTAACAAGTTTGATTTAATTTTTGATTTAGTAGTTAATAAAAAACTTGGATAAGATCTTATACCTGCTAAATCAATTATTTGTTGGTCGCTTAAATAATCGTTACCTTCTACATATATGTTTTTTATAGGGTATTTTATTACGTAATAGAAAAAACTCCCAATTAAATATAAAATTAGGAAAAATATTAACACTTTTTTAATATTTAGTTTTTTCTTTTCTTTCATATAACCTACTCAATAATTTCTTGTTCTAAATATAAATCTACATTGAATTTGTTTTTTACTTCTTTTTTTGTTAAATCAATCAAATCTCTAATATCTTTTGCTGTTGCATTACCATGATTTATAATGAAATTTGAGTGTTTTTCGCTAATCATTGCTCCACCTATTTTCTTACCTTTTAGTCCGCACTCTTCGATTAATCTACCAGCAAAATCATCTTTAGGATTTCTAAATACGCTTCCTGCAGAAGGATATTCTAAAGGTTGAGTCATTAATCTTTTTTGTTTTCTATCTTCAATTAAATTAAGTATATCTAATACTCTGCCTTTTTTTAAAATTAGTTTTGCTTCTAAGCAGATATAACCTGGATTTCTTTTAATAAAAGATGTTCTGTAATGAAAATCCATTTCACTATTGTAAAGTGTTTTTATTTTTAAATCAGGTGTTAAAACTCTTACTTCGCTTATAACATAACCCATGTCAGACTTATATGCCCCAGCATTCATGAATACTGCACCACCGACTGTTCCTGGTATTCCAGTTGCAAATTCTAAACCCGTTAAACCAAGATTAGAACATTTATATGCTAATTGGATTAAATTAAAACCGGCCCCAACATTTATTACTGTTCCATTTATTGATAAATTATTAAATTCTTTTAAACTAATTATTATTCCATCATAATCTTCATCTTTAAATATAATGTTAGATCCATTACCAAGAATTTTATAATTTATTTTTTCTTCTTTTAAAAGTTGAATTAAAACAATAAGCTTTTCAATGTTTTTAGGATATACTATTGTTGCATATCCTCCAACTTTATAAGTTGAATGTTTGGTCATAGATTCTTTTTCTAAAATCTTACCAATTTTTTGTTTTTTAATCTTTAGAATTATATCCATTTTATTCTCCTATTAATTTTTTAATGTTATCGTATATTGTCGTAGAACTATTATCAATTTTAAATTCTTTTAAATTTTCTTTTAAAGATTTTAATTTTGAATTGTTTTTTATTGTTTCATCTATTAAATAAACTAATCCTTCGATATTTTTTTCTTCCAATAAAATTGCCGCATTTTTATTAACTAAATCTAGAGCATTTTTATGTTGATGATTATCGGTAACGTGAGGAGATGGTATCAATATTGCCGGAATAGAGAGTGCGATTATTTCACTTATAGTAGTTGCTCCAGCTCTTGATACTATTAAGTCGGTATCTTTCATTAATCTAACTATATCTTCTACAAATGGAAATATTTTTACATTATCTATTTTTATATCTTTAAAGCTTTCATAGTAATCTTTACCGGTTACAAATAAAACTTCATAATCCTTGTTTGCAAATTCTGGTATAATATTTTTCATTTTATCATTAACAACCATTGAACCTAAAGAACCCATTACTATCATTACAAGTTTCTTATCGATAGAAAAGTTTAAATTAGTTTTATTTAATTTGGTTTTTGTTACTGCTGATTCACTACAAGGGTTACCTGAATATATTATTTTATCCTTATATTTGGTTGCATAATTTATTGTGTCAGGTAATGAAGTAAATATTAAATCTGAATGTTTTAATAATATTTTATTTGATAAACCAAAAAAACTGTTTTGTTCATGAATTGCTGTTTTAATTTTCAATTTTTTTGCAGCGTAAACAACTGGAGCAGTTATGTATCCACCTACTCCAATTACAATATCTGGTTTAAATTCTTTAATTATTTTTCTTGATTTTATTATTGCTTTAATAAAGCATATTATTGATTTAATGTTATTAAGAGTTATTTTTCTTTTTAGTCCATAAACTTCTAAACCAATATATTTTATATTTCTACTTGGTACGATATCTTTTTCCATTCTATTAGTAGTACCAATATATAAAATATCAGAATTTGGTTCCATTTCCATTATTTTGTCATATATTGCAAGTGCAGGATATATGTGTCCACCTGTTCCGCCAGCTGTAATAATAACTCTCATATTACCTCCTTATTCTAATTCTCTTAGAAAAGTATCTATAGTAAGTATTTTATCATCTATCTCATTTAAATTAAGTTCTTTTTTTTCCTCTACAAGTTCTTTTTTTTCTAAAGAAGAGACAACAAATGCATCTATTATGTTTTCTTTAAACATGTTAGAACCTATGCTTTGTAAATCCATTATAGGGACTTCAGATGTTTTAATTATATTTATACTTGATTTTGTTTTTAATCCAATGTTATCTTTTGAATTAACTTCTAATACAGATATAATATTTTGTGGTTTACTCTTTACTGTTTTTAATATTGATATTCCTCTTCTAGATCTAGTTAACTTCTCAATGTCTGATATTTTAATTCTTTTTAAATTTCCCTTATCCATAACTAGTATTAAATATTCGAATATAGGAATTAATCCCGATACTACTTTATCACCTTTTAAGTTAATTGTTTTTACACCGCTTGTTCTTATACCAGTTACAGATACTTCATTTGTATAAAATTTTAATGCATATCCCAAATTTGTAATTACAATTGTTTGGTCACTATTTTCTGAACTAATTCCAATTACTCTATCGCTTGATTTTATTTTCATATTTGACATTGTTTTTGAATATCTTTGAGCATAATATTCTTTTAATAGTGTTTTTTTTATCATACCTTGTTCAGTAAATGTGGTAATAAATATTTCCTTATCAAAATCAGTAACTGGAAAGTTTCCAATTATAGATTCATTTTCTTTTAATGGAATAATATTACTTATATGTTTTCCTAGTTCTTTCCATTTAGTATCTAATATTTCATAAACTGGTAAAAATAAATAATTTCCTAGGTTTGTAAACAATAAGACTGTATCTAGTGTAGTTAATTCATATAGTCCAGTAATATAATCTCCTTCTTTTAACATAGGAATATCATCTTTACTTGCTTGATATGATTTATTTGAAACTCTTCTAACATATCCATCTTTTGTTATAACAACTACTACATCTTCTTTTGAAATCATCATAGTGTTATCTATTTTTATTTCGCTTACCTCTTCTACAATTTGAGTTCTTCTTGGTTTTCCATATTCTCTTTTTATTCTTCTTAGTTCATTTTTAATTGCATCTAATAATTTTTCCTCATCAGAAAGTATTGCTTTTAATCCAGAAATAATAATATTTAGATTTTTTAATTCTTCTTCTAGAGCAATAACGTCTGTATTTGTCAATCTATATAGTTGTAATAATACAATAGCTTCAGCTTGAATAATAGAAAAATTAAATACTTTAACAAGATTTTCTTGTGCATCTTGTTTATTCTTGCTTTCTCTTATTACTCTTATTACTTCATCTAGTATTCCCATTGCTTTTAAAAAGCCTTCTACTATATGAAATCTTTCTTTAGCATGTTCTAAATCAAATTTTGATCTTAATGTTACAACCTCTTTTTGGTGTTCTATATAAGCATCTAAAATCTCTATAATTCCTAATTGTTTTGGTCTTCTATTTACAATTGCAATCATATTAAAATTGAAAGAAGCTTGTAGTTGAGTACTTTTTAGTAAATAATTTAATATAAGTTCATGATTAGCGTCTTTTTTTAAATCTACCGCTATTCTTAAACCTTCTCTATCAGATTCATCTCTAACTTCAGAAATACCATCAACTTTTTTATTAACTCTTATTTCGTCTATTTGTTTAACTAATAAAGATTTGTTTACATCATACGGTATTTCACTTATTACTAAAGTGTCTTTACCTTTTACTTTTTCAAAGTATGTTTTTCCTTTTAATATTACTCTTCCTCTACCTGTTTTATAAGCATCTTCTAATCCAGCTTTTCCTTCTACTATTCCACCTGTTGGAAAATCTGGTCCCTTTACTATATTCATAATAGTATCTAGTCTACAATTTGGTTGGTCTATTCTATGTATTGTTGCATCAATAATTTCTACTAAATTATGAGGAGGAATATTTGTTGCATATCCAGCACTTATTCCAGTAGAACCATTTACCAAAAGATTTGGAAATCTAGCAGGTAATACCGTTGGTTCTTCTAAGGAATCATCATAGTTCAATGACATAATTACTGTATTTTTTTCTATATCCTTTAATAATTCTTCTGATACTTTAGATAATCTAGCCTCTGTATAACGCATTGCTGCTGCTGAATCACCATCTATAGAACCGTTATTTCCTTGCATATCTATAAAAGTAGTATTTAACTTCCAATCTTGACTCATTCTAACCATAGCATCATATATAGATGAATCTCCATGAGGATGATATTTACCCATTATATCACCTACAGCTCTAGCAGATTTTCTATATGGCTTATCACATGTATATTTATCTTTATACATTGAATATAAAATTCTTCTTTGAACCGGTTTTAAACCATCTCTAACATCTGGGATTGCTCTATCTTGAATAATATATTTTGCATATCTACCAAAACTTTTCCCCATCATTTCTTCAAGACTATATTCATATATTTTTTCTATTATGTTTTTCATATTTTCACCTAAGAACATTGTATCATATATTAGGGCATAGAAAAAGTAGATATTAATCTACTTACTTGTTTTGTATTTGATTCA
The DNA here is from genome assembly GCA_964464565.1 of uncultured Muribaculaceae bacterium. Lineage (GTDB taxonomy): Bacteria > Bacillota_I > Bacilli_A > RF39 > UBA660 > JAAYGD01. Next base: position 8,591 of record CAYXGK010000028.1, read on the forward strand.
TTACTTCTTCAGCAAAGTTATCAGATCTTTTTTCCATACCTTCACCAACTTCATAACGTATCATAGTTTTTATTTTACCATTATTTTTTGTAACATAATCTAGTACTGATAAATCTGGATCTTTAATAAATTCTTGTCCTTCTAAACATATTTCTTTAAAGAATTTATTTATTCTTCCTTCTACCATTTTTTCAGCTATATCTGCAGGTTTTCCTTCGTTTATTGCTATTTGTTTTTGTATTTCTCTTTCATTTAAAAGTACTTCTTCAGATACTTCTTCTTTTCTAACATATTTTGGTCTCATAGCAGCAGCGTGCATTGCAACATCTTTTGCAACAGTCTCATTACCGCCTTCAAGTACCACTATTACTGCTATTTTTTTAGTATTGTGAATATATATTCCAAATACTTCATTATCATTTAACGAGACACTATTAAATCTTCTCAAACTTAATTTTTCACCAATCTTAGCAATCTTATTTATTATTGTATCATTTAGTGTTCCATCTTCAGTATTAAGAGCTAGAGCATCTTCTATAGTGTTTACATCGTTATTCAATAACGATTTTGATATCAAATCTATTAAGTCGATAAATTCTTGGTTGCTTGCAACAAAGTCAGTTTCAGAATTAACTTCTACAATTATAGATTTTTTATCATTACTTATAATATTTACTAAACCTTCAGCAGCTATTCTTCCTTCTTTTTTTGCTGCTTTTGAAATACCTTTTTCTCTTAAATAATCGATTGCTTTATCTATATCTCCATTAGTTTCTTCTAATGCTTTTTTACAATCCATCATTCCTGCGCCCGTTTTTTCACGCAATTCTTTTACTAAACTTGCAGTTACCATTTATGCCTCCTTATTTTAATTTTTTTAATAGTTCATCTTTTTTCATTTTTGAGTAGCCGTCTATTCCTCTTTCTTTTGCAAGAGTTTTTAATTCTACTACTGTCATGTCTTTAAGATCACTTCTTTTAGGTTCTTTAGGTTCTACTTTCTTTTCAACTACTTCTTTTATTGCTTCTACAACTGATTCTTGTGCAACGTGAGTTTCAGTTACTTCTCTTTGTTCTTTTTTTGGTCTTGAAGATTTTTCTTCCTCAGTTACATAATCTACCAAATCCATTCCGTTTGCTTCTGCAACAGCGTTGTTTAAAACACCTAAAATTAATTTTACGGATCTAATAGCATCATCATTAGCAGGTATTACATAATCTACTAAATCTGGATCACAATTTGTATCAACAATTCCAAATACTGGAATATTTAATCTTTTTGCTTCTCTTATTGCGCTTAATTCTTTTGTAGGATCTACTATAATAAGTGCATTAGGTATTTTTTTCATTTCTCTAATACCGCTTAAATATCTATCTAATTTATCGTGTTCTTTTCTTATTTTAATTACTTCTTTT
>CAYXGK010000029.1:0-9873 GCA_964464565.1 uncultured Muribaculaceae bacterium
AATTAAAAAAAGCAAATCCAAGTGAGGAATATATCGAAACAATATGGAGTATCGGATATAAATTTAAAAATTAAGGAAAATTTAAGGATTGTGTTAAGAGTTTTTTAACACTTTTTTTGTATAATGGTTAAAGAAAGGGAGATGTATATGCAAGAAATAGTGTTGCAAACAAATAATTTAACTAAAAAATATAAAGATTTTGTTGCTTTAGATAGTGCTAGTATTACGATTCATAAAGGTGATATATATGGTCTTATTGGTAGAAATGGTGCTGGTAAAACAACTCTTATGAAACTAGTTACTACTTTAACTACAAAATCTGGTGGAAGTTTTTCTTTATTTGGAAAAGAAGAAGAACTAACAGAATCAAAAAGAAGGATAGGATGCTTAATTGAAAGTCCTGCATTTTTTGATAATCTTACTGCTTATCAAAACTTAAAATATTATTCCATTCAAAAAGGAATTGTAGATGAAAAACAAATTGATAAAGTTTTAAAAACAGTAGATTTGTATAAAGAAAGAAATAAAAAATTTAAAAAGTTTTCTTTGGGTATGAAGCAAAGATTAGGTATTGCTTTTGCTATATTAGATAATCCAGATTTTATCATTTTAGATGAACCTATTAATGGACTTGATCCGATTGGTATTAAAGAAATAAGGGATACATTAAAAAGATTAAATGAAGAAGAAAAAATTACTATTTTAATATCTAGTCATATTTTATCAGAACTATATTTAATTGCTAACCATTTTTGTTTTATAGATAAAGGCAGAATTATAAAAGATATATCAAAAGAAGAGCTTGATTTAGAATGTAGTAAATGTATTGTAATAAGAACTAAAGATGTTAAGAAAGCAACTGTTGTATTGGAAAAAGAATTATCTACTACAAATTATAAAGTCATTGATAATACAGAAATAAGGCTTTATGATTATTTAGAAAACTCTGCCAAAGTAAATAAAACATTATTATCAAATGATATTGAGATAATGGGGATTTATGAATCTGGAATTTCATTAGAAGATTATTTCGATTCTTTAATAAAGGAAGGTGCTAAATAATGTTAAATATCATTAAATCAGATTTATATAGAGTATTTAGAGGAAAGGCAATTTATATTGCTATAATATTTATACTTTTTTTAGCAGCAGTTAGTTGTTTTTCCATGAGTCCAGGACATATTGGAATTACTAGTTCATCAGAAGAACAACAATTAGTTGAAGATGAGGAAATATTAAACAAAGTATATGAAACAGATTCTATCTTGGAAACAAGAGAACTTATGAAAGAATATGGGGCATATCCACTTGATAAATCACAACTTGGTGCTAATGCCAACCTTTATTACTTTTTTATCATTGTTGTGGTAATTGTATTGGTTACAGACTTATCTAATTCAACTGCTAAAAATACATTGTCATCAGCAATTTCGAGAAAAAAATACTATTTATCTAAATTAATCACTTGCATAGGACTTGGAACATTTTTAGTTTTAATTAACAATTATGGTAGTTATATTATAAATTTAATAATGAATGGACAGGAATTTTCAGCAGGACTTTTAGAGATAACGAAGCTAACAATACTACAATTACCAATTTTATATGGTATAATTAGTATGTTAGTATGTATTGGTTTTTGTTTTAGAAAAACAGGAACATTTAATAGTATTACAATACCATTAATTATGGTGATACAATTAGTTATTATGGGAGTGGCAACATTATTCCACTTTGATGCAAATAATATTTTAAATTATGAATTTCAATATATTATAGGTAATTTAGTATCAAATCCAAGTAATACATATATACTTAAAACCTTAGTTTTGGCTGTATTCTATATTATAACATTTAATGTAATTGGATATAGAGTATTTAGAAAAACAGAAATAAAGTAGAAAGGTAGTGAGCGTATGGAAATAATATTAGTAATTTTTGTTATTATTATTTTATTTCTAGTTTGCTATCTTTTTTTTATGAAAATGGAATTAAGAAGGATAAAAAAAGAATTAGATTTAGTTTTATCGAGGAAAACAAATGGATTAGTTCATACTGAATTTACATCAAAAGAAATTCATGATTTGGTAGAATGTATTAATACTCATTTAACTGAAATAAAAAGTAAGGAGAGTAAGTTAGAAAGAAAGAATGCTAATTTTGTTAAAATGATAAGAAATATATCTCATGATTTACGTACTCCTTTAACTTCTTCTTTGGGATATGTTAGTTTAATGTTGGAATCTGATATGATCGAACAAGAAAAAATTAAGAATCTTAAAATAGTAGAAGAAAGGCTAAAACGATTATCAGAATTAATTGATTCTTTCTTTGAATTTTCTAAAATACTTTCTAATGATCAAATTATAGAATTAGATGAAATCAATTTAGTCGCTGTGATGGAAAAATCAATTTCTAATCATTATGAAGATTTTTCTAAAGATAATAGAATGATAGATTTTAAAACAAATAAAAGAAAAATCAAAATAAAATCTAATGAAGTAATGCTTGTTAGGGTTTTTGATAATTTAATTAGAAATGCTTATAAACATAGTAACGGAAATTTAGATATAGAAATTAATCAGACTCCTGATAAAGTTAAAATAAAATTTATTAATGATTTACTATATAATGATTTAGATGTAGATAGAATTTTTGATGAGTTTTATACAGTTGATATATCTAGGACAAAAGGAAATACTGGTTTAGGACTTGCCATTGCAAAAGAATTTGTAGAACAATTAAAAGGAAAAATAAATGCTGATAAGAAGAACAATAAGTTAAGAATTACTATTATATTTTAAAAAAATTAATTTAATCCATAATAAGATTATCAAGTTAAAAATGGTAATCTTTTTCTTTTACTTACAAAACTGTAATTTTATATCTTATTAATATATTTTATAATATTATCAGAGAGGAGAAATTTATATGGAAGTTTTAAAATTAGAAAATGTAAAAAAGTATTATGGTGTTAATACGAATATTACAAAAGCAGTAGATGGAATTTCATTTAATGTAGATGAAGGTGAATTTGTCGCTATCATGGGAGCAAGTGGCTCTGGTAAAACTACATTATTAAATTGTATTTCTACTATTGATAATGTTACTGCTGGACATATCTATGTTGGTGGTAAAGATATTACCGAAATCAAAGAAGATGATATGGCAGATTTTAGAAAAGAAAATTTAGGCTTTATTTTCCAAGATTTCAATTTATTAGATACTTTAAGTATAGAAGAAAATATTTCTTTATCTTTAATTATCAACAATGAAGATCCAAACGAGGTTGATAAAAAGGTAAAAGATATTGCATCTAAATTAGGAATTGCAGATGTTTTAAAGAAGTTTCCTTACGAAGTATCAGGTGGTCAAAAACAAAGATGTGCTTGTGCAAGAGCTTTAATTAATCACCCAAAATTAATTTTAGCAGATGAACCAACTGGTGCATTAGATTCTAAATCTTCAAGAATGCTTTTAGAAACAATGGATGATATGAATGATAAATTAAAAGCAACTATTCTTATGGTAACTCATGATTCATTTAGTGCATCTTTCTGTAAAAGGGTACTATTCCTAAAAGATGGTAAAATTTTCAATGAGATAGTTCGTGGTAATAAATCAAGAAAAGAGTTTTTTGATGAAATAATTGATGTCCTAACACTTCTTGGAGGAGATGTAGGAAATGTTAAGTAAATTAGCAATTAGAAATGTAAAACGTAGTAGTCGTGATTACATTATTTATCTAATTACCATAACAATAGCATTTTCACTTATGTTTGCTATGAATTTGGTGTCATGGTCAGATGCTGTTGTAGATCTTTATGACAATATGAATGATACATTTAAAAATGTAGTTATATTTATAAATGTAATAGTTGTTTTTGTTATATGCTTTTTAATTAATTATACAACGAAGTTCATGTTTGAAAAGCGAAGTAAAGAGTTTGGAACATATATGCTTTTAGGAATAAAAAAGAAAAAAATTTCAAGATTATTTCTTTTAGAAAATATATTATTTGGTTTTATTGCTCTTATACTTTCTATTCCGATAGGGTTTGTATTTAGTCAATTTATATCCTTATTTATTGTAAAAGTTATGGAATTACCACAAGCAATTTTTATTGAATTTAATTTTATGTCTGTTATACTATTATTACTTTACTTTTTCTTTATTTATTTGTTTGTATTATTTTTAGCTCGTAGAAGAATCAAAAAGATAAATATTTACAATTTACTATATTTGGAAAAACAAAATGAAGAAAAAGTTATTAAGAAAAAAAAGAATCGTAATTTATTATTTGTTATTAGTGTGTTAATTGGAATTGGCTCTTATATTTTCTTGCATTCTACTTTAAATAATGATGTTATGATGGATACTTCATTTTTAACCTATATGATGGTTGGTATTCTATTATTTATTATCAGTATTTATGGTGTAATGTTTAGTCTATCCGATTTTATACTTTCTATTGTTTTGAAAAGTAAAAAAATCAAGTATAGTAAAGATAATTTATTTGTAGCTAGAACATTCTCATCCAAAGCAAGAACAATGGGAATGACATTTGGGACACTTGGTGTTTTGATTATGTTCACTTTATTGTTTTTAAATTTTTCTAGTTTAAATAAAGCATCCTATGATTATATAAATGAAACAACTTCACCTTTTGATGTATCAGCATTCTTTGAAAAAGAAGAACCTCTTTCAAAAGTTTATGATGTTGTAGATGAAAATTACACAATTGTAGATAGTGTTAGATATAATGTGTATTTGAATACTAATTCAAATATTGAGAAACTGTTACCAGCATATTCTTATACTAGTGAACCTTATGATAAAATTATCAGATTAAGTGATTATAATCATTTATTAAAGATAAAAGGGAAAAATCAAGTAACTTTGAATAATGATGAATATATCCTCGTTTATGATAGGTCAGATTCATTTCTAGCAGAAGATAGTTCAATTAAAACGATTACATTATCAAATGGAATAACACTTAATCAAAAGAATGCAACAACAGAACTTTCGTTTTCTGGACTTACAAATGCAGGATATGCAGTTGTTGTACCAGATGATGCGATAAATGGATTGGGAATTTACCAATATTTTATGGCTATTGATACAAAAGAAGATACATCAGCTGAATTAGAGAAAAAACTTGTAGAAGCACTTAGATCTGATTTATGTGAAGTAGATGAAGAAGGTCATGAGTTTTGTTCAACTTATCGTATTAATATAAGGGGAACTACTTTAGAAGAATCAAATGTAATGTCTGCCATTGTAACAGCAATTTGTGTTTATATGTCCTTTATCTTTTCAGCAATAGTTGGAACAATACTTGCAATACAAACATTAAGTGATTCTACAAAATATAATTATCGTTACACAGTATTAAAACGACTTGGAGTAAAAGGTGAAAAACTTTATAAAACTATTAGAAAACAGTTATATGTTTTATTTGGTGTACCAGCAATTTATCCAATTATAATTAGTTTTGTTATAGTGTACTTATTAAATAGAGTATATAAAGCAATATTACCAAGTCCAACATTTTATTTAAGTTGTTTTGGTATAAGTATCTTGATATTTATAATGATATATGTAATTTACTTTATTGCAACTTATTTTGGATTTAAAAGAAACATTGATAAGAGTTAGAGGGGAATGTAATCTAACTCTTTTTATAGTATAATATTAATAGAAATGTGGTGATGTTATGAATATTGTAATTGTGGAAGATGATCCAATTATCAGAGAAAAACTATCTATACTTTTGCAAGATGCTGGTTATAAAACTACATTGATAGAAAATTTTGAAAATGTCGTAGATAATTTGTTAGAAATAGATGCTAATTTGATTTTACTAGATATTAATTTACCTTATATGGATGGTTATGATATATGTAAAAAGATAAAAGAAAAATCAAACATACCAATTATCTTTGTTACAAGTCGTGATACAACAGAAGATGAAATTAAAAGCATTAGGGTAGGTGGCGTTGATTTTATAACAAAGCCATATAATAAAATTGTTTTACTTGAAAAAATCAAAAGAGCATTAAAATTAAATAATCCTATTAATTTTAGAGAACTAACTAAAAACGGTTATACTTTGGACTTGCATTTATCCATCTTGAAATATCAAGATAAAGAAATAGAATTAACACGTAACGAGTTTCGTATTCTTTATTATTTCTTCACTAATTCAGGAAGACTTATTACTAAAGATGAATTATTAGAAAAACTTTGGAATGATAAGTATTATTTAGATGATAATATTTTATCAGTAAATATTAATCGTTTAAGAAATAAAGCAAAAGAGATAGGAATTACTGACTTTTTAACAAATATAAGAGGAAAGGGATATAAACTATGAAATTGTCGAGTTATTTAGAGAATAAAATATTTTATATTCTATTTCAAATATCAACCATTATTGTATTATCAGTTTTATTAGGTTTTGCTGAAATACCATTGTTTTATATTACTTTAATTAATATTATTTTATTAGTTTTACTAATTAGTTATTTATTTTGTGATTATCATTTCCAAAAGAAAAAATATTTGCAAATTACTGATTTAGTTGATGCTTTAGATGAAAAGTATTTTATATCAGAGATAATTCCTAAAAGTAGTAATGTAGAAAATAAGGCATATATCTATGCTTTAAAACAAGCAACAAAATCAATGAATGATAAGATAAGTAAATTGGAACAAGAAAATTTAGATTATCGAGAATATATAGAAAGTTTTGCTCATGAAATTAAAACACCGATTTCGGCATTATCTTTATCATTTGATAATAGTAAAGATAAAATATCAAAAAAAGAATTAAATAAAATTGATATGTATATAGATCAGATTTTATATTATGCACGAAGTGAGAATCCAGAAAAAGATTATTTTATAAAAGAACTAAACTTATCTGATGTTATTCATAAAGTTTTATTAAAATATAGGGTATATATACTTGATGAAAAAATATCAGTAGAAGTAAATCATTTAGAAAAGAAAATATATAGTGATGAGAAATGGTTAATATTTATTATTTCTCAAGTCATTCAAAATTCAATTAAATATATGAATAAGAAAGATAAAAAGATTGAAATAGATGCAAGTGAAAATAAAGATAACGTGATATTATCAATAAAGGATAATGGCTGTGGAATCAAAGATGGTGATTTAGCAAGAGTATTTGAAAAGGGTTTTACTGGTAGTGATAGAACTAAATCAAAATCTACAGGTATTGGTTTATATCTTTCTAAAAAGATTTGTAATAAGTTAGGACTTGAAATCAATATATATTCAAAGTACAAAGAATGGACTAAGATTGAAATTATTTATCCAAAAAGTAATTTTAATAAAATGGATTAAGGCTACTAATTTAGTAGTTTTTTTATTTTCTATATAGTATAGTATTGACAAACTGTTATAAAGTGTTATAATTAAAACATAACAGATGAAACGGTGAGGTGAAAAAATGAATATTATTATAACTAATAGTAGTGGTATTCCAATATTTGAACAAATAGAGAATGCCATAAAAGAAGCAATTTTTTCTAACGAACTTAAAGAAGGAGAAATGTTACCATCTGTAAGAAGTTTAGCTAATGACTTAAAAATAAGTTTTTTGACTGTTAAGCGTGCTTATGATGAATTAGAAAAAGCAGGTTTTATTAAAACAGTGCAAGGAAAAGGAAGTTATGTATCACCTAAAAATCTGGATTTAATTAAAGAAGAAAAATTAAAAGAGGTTCAGGATTATATAGAAAAGATTTATGAAGTATCTAAACTTTCTAATATTTCTAAAGAAGAAATTAGTGAATTATTTAAAATGATTTTTGAGGAGGAATTGTAAATGAATAATATTGAAATTAAAAATGTTACTAAAAAGTATGATGGTTTTTTATTAGATAAGATAAGTTTTAATGTTCCAGCTGGTTCTATTGTAGGATTAATTGGGGAAAACGGTGCTGGTAAAACTACAACTATTAAGTCAATATTAAATATTATAAAATCAGAAGGTACTGTAAAAATATTTAATAAAGACATTAATCAAAATGAAAAAGAAATAAAGCAAGATCTTGGTGTAGTATTAGATGATAGTTTTTTATCAACTTATCTGACTCCAAAATATATAAATTCAGTTATGAAAGAGTTTTATAAAAATTGGAATGAAGAAAAATACAATAATTTGTTAAAGCAATTTGGTTTACCAAGTGATAAATTAATTAAAGATTTTTCAAGTGGTATGAAAATGAAATTAAAAATTGCGACAGCTATTTCACATAACCCAAAACTATTAATACTTGATGAGCCTACAAGTGGATTAGATCCTGTTGTTAGAAATGAAATACTTGATATATTTAGAAAATATATTGAAGAAGATGAAACAAGATCAATTTTGTTATCTTCACACATCACTACTGATTTAGAACATATTTCTGATTATATAATTTTTATTGATAGAGGTAAAACAATTTTAAATGTTCCAACAAATGAATTGTTAGAAAATTATGGAATTATTAAATGTAGTAAAGAAGAATTTGCAAAGATTTCTGAAGATGATTATATCAGTTATAGAAAAAGTAAATATCAATATGAGGTACTTACATCTGATAAGAATAAGATTAAAAAGAAATATAATATTAGTTCAATAGATAAGCCATCTATTGAAGATATAATGTTATTTTATATAAGAGGAGAAAGATAGTTATGATAAAAGGATTATTAAAAAAGGACTTATACAATTTAGCAAGTTATAAAACCACATTAATTATTGTTGTATTGTTTTGTGGAATTGCGATAATTGGTACTGATGCAATATACTGGGGTTCAGTAGTGATTGGAATTATAGTTGGTATGATTTCTTTATCAACATTTAGCTATGATGAAATGTCAAAATCTAATAAATATATTTTAACTTTACCAGTTACTAGAAAAGAAATTGTTATAGAAAAATATGTTTTGGCTATTGGAGCAACTATCTTAGGTGGTTTACTTGGTTTTATATTAACATTATTAGTTGGTAATATTATGAATTATTTTAGACCTGATAATTTGATAGATATAAACATTGAACCATTACTTGCTACATCTATTGGAGGAATGTTTGGTATTTCTTTAATTCAGTCAATTCAAATTCCTAGTATCTTTAAATGGGGTGCTGAAAAAGGTAGAATACAAATGTTTATAGTATTATTTGTTTTAGTTATAACTGGAGCATTTGCAGGATTTCTTTTAAAGCAAGCAGGACTAAGTGTAGATATTGAAAAGTTAGAAAGTATATTAAATAATTTTGGGTTAGTTGCACTTGTTTTGCTATCATGTTTAATGTATTTTATAAGTTATAAAATTTCTTATAAGATATATAAAAATAAAGAAGAGTAATGAAGACTCGGTTATTTAATTTCCGAGTCTTTTGTTTTACCACAAAGCCAATCAATAGATACTTTATAATGTTTCGCAAATTCAATTAAAGCATAGGTATGAATATACATTTTACCTAATTCACATTTAGAGTAGTTTGATTGATCTACATTGATGATATTTGCAACCTTTTCTTGAGTATGCTTATTTTTAGTTCTTATTTCCTTTAAATTATTACCTAAAACACTTTTATCAATTTTATCATTGATAACATCATATTTTTTGGTATTAGTAAGCCCACAAATATAATCTAAACTCACACCATAATAATTGCAAAAATCATTTAGTTTTGGGAGAATAATAGCATCAAGCCCATTTTCCCATCCAGCATAAGTTGATCTACTTACACCTAAAATACCAGCAAGTTCTTTCTGTGTATTCCCAAAGTAAGTTCTTATGTCTTTCATTCTTTCATATATCATATAACGACACCTCTAATA
>CAYXGK010000030.1:0-4431 GCA_964464565.1 uncultured Muribaculaceae bacterium
ACATATTTCTATGTTATTTTCTTGATACATATTTACTATCTTTAGTAGATACTATGATTGTTTCACCTTCATTAACAAATAAAGGAACTTTAACTAATAATCCAGTTTCAGTAATAGCATCCTTCATAGCAGAAGATGATGTATTACCTCTAACAGCTGGTTCAGAACTTGTAATTTTTAATTCAACTTTTTCAGGTATATTAACACCTAATAATTCATCTCCATAAAATATAACAAAAACATCTAAATTTTCAGTTAAAAAATCTTTTTCTCTTTTTAATTGATCTTTATGTATTTCAATTTGTTCATATGATTCCATATTCATAAATACATAATTATCTCCATTTAAATATAGAAATTGCATAGGCTTTTTTTCTATTAATGCTCTAGCTACTTTAGTAGATGAATTAAAAGAATTTTCTGTATTAGATCCAGTTCTAAGATTATATAATTTAGCCTTAACAAATGCAGCCCCTTTTCCTGGTTTAACATGAGAAAATTCTAAAACTTCGAATATTTCTCCATCTAATTCTATAGTCATCCCTGTTTTAAAATCATTTACGTTTACCATAATATCTCCATTAAAAAATAAACATTAGTTTATTTCTTTTCTTTATGTGGTGTAGTTTGTTTGCATTTTGAACAATGTTTATTAAGTTCTAATTTTTCGGTAGTATTCTTCTTGTTTTTAACTGTTCTATAATTTTCTTCTTTACATACAGTACACATTAAAGTAATTCTTTCTCTATTACCTGGTTTTGCCATAATAATCACTCCTTTTTTTATCAATATTGATTATATCAAATTATTCCAAAATATCAAACATTTTTATAGTAATTAACAATATTTTCAATTAAATCGGGATTAAAAACTCTGTTTTTTATCATTTCTATTTCAAATTTATATGGTGGATACATATTATCTATGTATGGAGTCTCTAATATTTTAGGAATATTTTCTAATCTTTTATTATAAATAATATTTAACAATTTAGAAAAACCTAATTGGCCAAATCCTATATTAGCATGTCTATCTTTCTTATCACCCTGATTATTTTTTGAATCATTTATATGAATAGCGCCTAATCTACTTATTCCTACTACTCTATCGAACTCATCTAATAATTCATCAAAATTCTCTATATCATATCCAGCATCACTCATATGACAAGAATCCATACATACTAATAAATTGCTATTATTTATTACATTATCTATTATATATTTAATATGTTCAAATTTATAGCAACATTCACTACCTTTACCTGACATAGTTTCAAGTAATAGCTTAACATTAGTTGGTTTACTTAATACAACATTAAGAGCATTTACTATGTTATTTAATCCAACCTCTTCGCCTAATCCTACATGAGAACCTGGATGTATTACCAACTTGGTTAAACCCAACATCTCACATCTAGAAATTTCTTGTTTTAAAAAATTAATAGTAAAATCAACAAATTCGTCTGTTTTATTATTAGCTAAATTTATAATATATGGTGCGTGTACTATTATGTTATTAATATCTATATTGTTTTCAAGTAATAATTCTTTTGCTTTTTTACTTAACTCTTCATCTATTGGTACTCTATTAGTATTTTGAGGTGCTCCTGTATAAATCATAAACGTATTTGAACCATAACTAAGTGCTTCATTAATACTTCCAATTAACTGAGTATCTTTAGTAAAAGATACATGAGATCCTATTAATAAATTCATTGTTCCTCCTTGTTTGGAAATTTTTTTGTTCTTACGTTGTCATATTTTTCTATTTCTAATGCAAATGAAGATGTTTTATATTGAGGGGCTAATATAAATACCTTATTTTTAGTTCTAGTTAAAGCAACATAGAACAATCTTCTTTCTTCCGGATAAGAAATTGGTTCTGTAATTTTAGGTATAATTAATTTAATTACGGGTTCATCTTCAATTTTTGAAGGAAATCCCCTCTTCTCATCTACTAAATCTAGTAGAATAGTATAATCAAATCCTAACCCTTTTGCTTTATGTATCGTCATAAAACTAATTTTTAGTTTTGGATGCTTCTTATATATTATCTTTTCTTCATATATTGTAAATATATCTTGATTATAGAATTTGTTTCTATCATTGTTATATCTTCCTAATATTAATATTTTAGCATTAGGTTTTTCTTTTACAATATGATCAATTATTTTAGATATTAACATAGATCTAACTTTATTTGCATCTTCAGCTTTTTGAACCTGATACTTACATAATATAATAGGATTATCTATGCGTTTATCAGAAAATAATCTCTTTCTAATTTGACTAGGATTCTTTTGAATAAATTCTCCTGCAACATCAATTAATTCCTGGCTATTTCTATAAGTTTTTTCAATAAAGACACTTTCTGCTCCATCGAGTTCTTCTTCAAAGTTTTTAAACAATTCAATTCTAGAACCGGAATACCCATATATAGTTTGCCAATCATCACCTACTGCCATTATATTAGCATGATATAGATTAGATAATCTATTTACTAAATTAAACCTTTGTTTAGAAATATCTTGATACTCATCTATTATTAAAAACTTATAATCAACCCCTAAATCTTTTTCTTTTAACTTAGGAATTATATAATATGCTTTATGAATCATGTCTTCAAAATCAATACAATTTGTTTCTTTAAGTTCATTTTGATAATACATATACATGTCTTTTAATACTATTAGTTGTTTTTTCAAGTTATCATCATTGTTAGATATTAACTCATCAAAATAACTATCGCTATATCCATTTTGTTTATATTTAGAAATAAAGTCTAATGGAATTGTATTAATAAAATTTGCAATATATTTATCATAACTAGTATCTCTAAGTTTTTTATATATTTCTTCATCGCTCATTTTGCTTAATACATAACCTTTTTTTATTAGTTGTTCTTCTATGTCAGATAAATATGTCTTTCCATTGTTATATTTCGAATAAGTTATAATCATATATTCCGAGTGTTCTTTTTCATTAAAAAAAGATTTTTTAATTTTAAAACTTTTCTTATATCTATTTAAATCTTCTTTAGTATACATATTATTATGACCATTTTGATCAATTCCAATATGTTCTATATAATGTTCTTTTTCATTTTGATGAATATAAAAGTCCGGATGATACCATTTCTTTTCATTAAGATATTTATCATATTTCATTTCATACTCATAATCTATTTTATTAATAAACAAAAAATTTGCTATATCAACTTCTTCCATAGATTTATAGTATTGACCATCAATAGCCTTTTTATATAATCTTCTATTTTCTATTAAAAACGAATTATATTTATTTATATCACCAATTTTTTTAAAGGTTTCTTCATATTTGTAAATATGATATTCTTCATATGTTTCAAAGTCTCTCCAATTGGAATCGAAATATAACATATTCGAAAAAGCGTTTAAAAAAATCGAAAACTTTTCTTTATCTTTAAATATATTTTTAATATAATTAGCAATAATCTTATACTGACCAGCATCTTCTACTATTTTATTAACGTTTTCTCCGCCTCTTTTAATAATATCTAAACCTAGTCCATGGAAAGTAAATATATGAACATTTTTATAACCAAACTTACCATGTATTATTCTTTCTAGTTCTTGCTTTACTTTCTTAGTAAAAGCAAGAACACATATTTCTGTTTCTTTATATCCTTTTTTTTGTATTAAATAAACAACCTTACCAATCATAGTCATTGTTTTGCCGGAACCCGCCCCAGCAATAACCAATAAATTCTCAGCATCTGTAAGTATTGCAATTCTTTGTTGATTATCTAATACAACAGAGGGATCTACATTTATAAAAAGCTTGTCAAAATATGTTTTGTTATCTAATAATTTTTTAACAATACTATAATCCATATCTATACTCCTATGAACATTATACCATGAGATATAGTCATAATTTATAATATATGATATAATTTATTTGGTGATTTTTATGATCAAAACAAAAGATATATTAAGTGAATTTGATAAAAGACTTAGGACGGTTAGTCAAGAAGTCTCTTTTCCACTTACAAAAGATGATAAAAAATTGATTAAAGACATGATTAAATATCTAACAGATAGTCAAATAGAAGAATTAAGTGAAAAATATGATTTAAGACCTGGTATGGGATTATCCGCTATACAACTTGGAGTTGCAAAAAGATATTTTGTAATAGTTGAAGAAACAACAAAAGAAGAAGATTTAGAACAATCATTTAAAACTTATATAATAGTTAATCCTACTTTAGTAAGCCATTCAGAAGAATTAATATATGCTGAATTTGGTGAAGGTTGTCTAAGTATTAATAGAGAAGTTGAAGGAATAATACCAAGATATGCTAGAGTTACAGTTGAAGGTTATGATATAGATGGTAATAAAATAACATATAGAGCAAGAGAAGAAGTTTCTATTGCCTTCCAACACGAAA
>CAYXGK010000030.1:4441-9669 GCA_964464565.1 uncultured Muribaculaceae bacterium
TTCCTGAAAGCAAATAGACTTTATCAAAAAAGCAATACTTTTCTATGATAGAATTAATAAAGATAATCCTTTCAAAGATGAAAATACGATGCGTCCAATATAGCATCGTATTTTTTTATTGCTTTGTCCATGGTCCAGAAATGCCAGGTGCTGTATATGTACCACCAGCCTTTGCATTAGCCCAATCATAAAATTCATAAAAACTACTTGATATTGCTAGGCCTTCTACAGTTACTCCATTTGGAATAGAAACTTTTTTTATATTATTTCTATATATATTTGAAACATTATAATCGTTTGAAAAAGAACCTTCATAAATCATATTTACAGATGAGGGGATATTTATTTCTTCTAAATTATTATTACAAAAAGAATAAGCAGAAATTTCTGTAATCCCATTTCCAAGTTGAAGTCTAGAAATGTGATTATTTTTAAAAGCATTCCATTCTATATTAGTTACTGAATTTGGAATTGTTAATGATGTAATTTCATTATCATAAAAGCTTCAGCTCTAATTGTAGTTAAGGCATTTGAAAAAACTATTCCTTTTATATTGTTATTTGCAAAAGCTCTATACCCAATTTCATTTAAATTATCTCCTAAAACAATTGATTCTAATTGATTTCCTTCAAAAGCATTCCATTCAATAAATTCAACAGATGATGGCATCTCCACACTAGTTATTTGTTTATTTGCAAAACTTCCTGATTGAATTCCAATAACTTTATATCCATTAATACTTGATGGAATTACCAGATCTTTTGGACAGCTACTATCATAATTATTAATGTATGCATTTTGAAAATAAGTACCATATGTAAAGCAAGAATCAGGTACTATGCCAGGAACATTCAATTCACAATTGGTAGTTTTTTCTACTCTAACTTTTTCTTCACCAACTTGCATAATTGCACAATAATTATCTTTATTAACAGCAATAGCCGCTATTTGATTTGAAACAACATATATTTTCCCATTTTCAGGTAGTTTTCCACTAACAGAAATTGAATCTCCAACAAATTCTCCATTAAAAATAGTATATATTTTTTTTGATTGTGTTTCATTAAGAGAATTAATAGCTACATTATTCTTTGCTCCTTTAAGAAGTTTCTCAGCAGATATTCTAAAAGCCTCTATTTTAGAGTTTTCAATTACATTAATTATTCTTGGTACTGCAATTACTAATATAATTGACAAGACAACGATTACGGCTAATATCTCTATTAGTGTAAAAGCGTTTATATTTATTGTGTTATTCTTTCTAATCATAATTCTTACCTTTACTATGTTAATAGTATCATATTGTTAACTTTAATTAAATATATTTATAAAAAATACATACCAAAGTATGTATTATAAATCTTTTAATTTTACACTTACTAATTTAGATACACCCGATTCTTGCATAGTTATACCATATAATATATCAGCGTATTCCATGGTAGTCTTTTTATGTGTAATAATAATAAATTGTGTTTTATCTTCATATTCTTTTAGGAATGTTCCAAAATTATTAACATTAACATCATCAAGTGGTGCTTCTACTTCATCAAGTAAACAAAATGGAACAGGTCTTACTTTAAGTATTGAAAATAAAAGTGCTATTGCAGTTAAAGCTTTTTCTCCTCCACTTAACAATGATATAGATGTAAGTTTTTTTCCGGGTGGAAGTGCTATAATTTCTACTCCTGTTTCTAAAATGTTTTTAGTATCAGTTAATCTTAATTCTGCATCTCCTCCACCAAATAGTTTTTTAAATACATCTTTAAATTCTTTTTGTATTTCTTTAAATGTTGTTAAGAATGATTCTTTCATTATTTGATCCATTTCATCTATTATTGAATTTAATGTTTCTTTTGCTTTAAATAGATCATTCTTTTGATTATTTAAAAATTCATATCTGGTATTTATTCTATCAAATTCTTCTATTGCACCTAAGTTAACCATTCCCAATTCCTTAATTATTTGTTTTAACTCATCCACTCTAGATCTTGCTTCATCTTTATCTAAATACAATACATAATCTCTTTTTGCTTTATCAAATGTCATATTATACTCTTCATTTAGAGATAATAATAATTGTTCTAATTTCATTTCTATTTTAGTTATTTCTATTTCTAAATTATTTTTATCTCTGGAAGCTTTATTTAGTTTTGAATTAAGTACTTTTATATCATGTTCTAAAGTATCTATTTCTAAAGATATACTATCTAACAAATCATTTTTTTCTTTTAATTCTTTAGTTATATTATCTTTAATAGATAAAGCTTCATAGTATTCTTTAATTATTTCATCTTCTTCTTTAGTGATGTTTTCCTTAGTAGATAGATCAAGTTCTATATTCTTAATATTGTTTGAATATTCTTCGATAAGTTCTACTTTAATTTTATTTATTTGTCTAAGAGAGATTTCTTTATTATTTAATGCATCTAATTTTTCTTTTAACATAGATATTTTATTATCTAGCTCTTTAATGTTTGATAAAATTGAATTTATTTCTCTAATAGTAATATCAAGTTCTTTATTCTTATTTTCTAACTCTAATTTATCATTAATTAATGAACTGTTTTTCTTTATTGTGCCACCAGTTATAGACCCACCAACATGTAGTAATTCACCATCTAACGTTACTACTCTATATCTGTGATTTATTCTCTTACTTATTATATTAGCGTTGTCAATATTGTCTACTACAATAATATTACCTAATTGATTTAATATAGCATTTTTATATTTTGAATTATATTCAATAAGATTAGATGCTACATCAATAAATCCATTTAATTTTGAAACAATATTTAATGTATCTTCATCTACATATCTTGGAGATATTTCAGTAAGTGGTAAGAATGTAGCTCTACCTAAATTATTACTTTTTAAATACCTAATTGCTTCTTTAGCAGATAAATCATCATCACAAATAATAAATTGAGATGATCCAGATAAAGATATATCGATAGATGTAGAATATTTAGTATCAAAATTAATTAGTTTACCTAATACTCCATTTATTCCATCTAAATTTTTATTATTTAATATACTTGCTACTGAATAATAAAGATCAGAATTGTTTTCTATATTATTATTTATAGTATTTATTTTATACTCTAAATCTATTTTGTTCTTAGATAAATTATTTAATTTTATATTATTATTTATTTTTTCTTTGTTTAAAGTAGATAATTTATTTTCTAGTTCTAATTTATTATTTTCAATATCTATTAATTCTTTATTTATTTTATCTATATCATTATTTAAACTATCTATTTTATTATTTAAATTTTTTTTATTTTCTTTTAATGAAATAATAGACTCATGCAACTTAGAATCATCTATTTCTAGTTTTTTTCTTTCAGTAATAATTAATTTCTCACTATTAACTCTTTCAACTTGTTTAACACTATTTAATAGTTCATTATTAAGCTTATTAACATCTTCTCTTAGCTTTATACTATCTAATTTAATCTTCTCTAATTCGCTTGATTTAGTGTTTAAATCAAATTCTATATTTAAACATTCTTGTATTAAGGAATTAGTATTATCTTTATTATCTTTTGATTCAATATTTAATCTCTCTATATCGTATACCATTAAAGAAATATCTATATTTTCCAACTCATCTTTATATTCCTTATACTTCTTTGCAGCAATACTTTGATTTTTTAGAGGTTCTAATTGAGACTCTAATTCAATCATTATATCATTAACTCTATTTATATTATCATTGGTTCTAGATAACTTTCTTAGAGCATCTTCTTTTCTTTTTTTATATTTTAATACTCCCGCTGCTCCTTCAAATATTACTCTTCTCTCCTCAGGTTTATCAGATAAAACATTAGAAATATCCCCTTGAGAAATAATATTATAAGAATCCCTTCCAGCCCCACTATCTAAAAATAAATCCAATATATCTTTTAACCTACATTTATCTTTATTTAGAAAATATTCATTATCACCATTGCTATATACTATTCTTTTTATTTCTATTTCACTATAATCTATATTTAAATACTTATCACTATTATCAAAAATTAAAGATACTGATGCATTATTTGCTGGATTTCTAGTCTTACTTCCAGAAAATATTACATCAGTCATATTGCCTTCTCCTCTTAGAGATTTAACCGACTGTTCTCCAAGCACCCATCTAACAGCATCTACTATATTACTCTTTCCAGATCCATTTGGACCTACTACACCAGTAATACCTGGTTCTAAATCAATTACAGTTTTATCAGCAAAAGATTTAAAACCTTGAGCTATTACTTTCTTTAAATACATTATTATCACCATTGTAATTATATTATATTAAATGTGTTTGGGCAAGAAAAAACGAGTATTTACTCGCTTATCTTATCTACTGAATAAAAATACAAACTATTGTTATCCTTTTTATAAGTAAACTTAAAAGTATCAAATAAGTCTAATTCTTCTTTAGTTAATTTACTTACATTAAAATCTTCTTCTTTTTCTAATAGTTTAGTCATCCTATCTACATCTTTATATAAATCCACTACTATTGGTATTTCTCCCATTGATTCAGCATTTCTATTATATATAAATATTACTTTAGCAAATATTTCAATCTTATCAGTATATTCTTTATATCCATATATTACATTCTCAATTTGGTCATTAGGTCCACCCCTACCACCACCAATAAAGGCACAATATTCATCAATTTTAAACTTATAAGTATCTCCATAAACCATTAATTCATCATTAGGCTTTAAATCATCAAAGTTTAATTTTCTAAATTTATTATTTACTATGTTATGAATAGTATCTCTAGATACGCAAAGTTCTTTACCTACTTCTAAATCAGTTCTTTTGTATTGTTCTACTGAATGATGGTATAGACCAATGTACGCTAAAGCAAAATAATTTAAATCTTCAACTAATACACTATTTCTTCTATAGTAATATCCATATAAATCATATTTTAAATCATTAGATTTATTAGCTAAAGGACTATCAAAAGCCTTCATAGTGTTATCTAAATAATTAATTGATAAATTACTATTTACTTGATAAATACTAGATTTTGTAGTCTCTTTCATTATTATATCTTTAGGATCTTCTTTTACAGGTTTTTTATTATCCTTATTATTTTTTGACACCATAAATATTATAAATACGATTAGAGATATACAAAGAATAGTTAATAATATAATTATTACATTTTTTGATTTGTTAGTTTCTTCCATAATTTCTCCTTATTTTATAAC
>CAYXGK010000031.1:0-9541 GCA_964464565.1 uncultured Muribaculaceae bacterium
TAAAAGCAATTAGAAAAAACGTGCTTGCAAAATGTTATGGAGGAGATGTTTCAAGGAAGAAAAAATTACTTGAGAAGCAAAAAGAAGGTAAAAAAAGAATGAAGACTATTGGTAGTGTAGAAATACCGCAAGAAGCATTTTTATCAGTATTAAGTCAAGATGAGGAGTAATTATGAAATCAGTTTATATTCATATACCATTTTGTAATAATATATGTTCTTACTGTGATTTTACTAAGATGTACTACAAAGAATCTTTTATAATGCCATATTTAGATTCTCTAAAAAAAGAAATTGAAGAAAGATATAATAAAGAAAAAGTATACACTTTATATATTGGAGGAGGTACACCTTCTTCTTTATCAATATCTGAATTGAATTATTTGTTTAAAATAATAGAAATATTTGATTTATCAGAAATAAAGGAATTTACTTTTGAGTGTAATATTGATAGTTTAGATAGAGAAAAATTAATATTACTAAAGAAAAATAACGTAAATAGGCTTAGCATTGGAATTCAATCCTTTAGAGAAGAAAATTTAAATTTATTGGGTATAAACAGAAACAATAGTAGAGTATATGAAATATTAGATTTTATTAAACAAATTGGTTTTCATAATATTAATTTGGATTTAATATATGCTATACCTAATCAATCTTTAG
Source organism: uncultured Muribaculaceae bacterium (assembly GCA_964464565.1). GTDB lineage: Bacteria > Bacillota_I > Bacilli_A > RF39 > UBA660 > JAAYGD01. The sequence continues at coordinate 663 of CAYXGK010000031.1, forward strand.
AACATTTAAATGATGATTTGGATAAATACTTAAGTTTAAATCCTAATCATATTTCTTGTTACTCTTTGATGATTGAACCTCATACTAAATTATATATTAATAAAGTTAAACAAATTGATGAAGATTTGGATTATGAAATGTATAAATTAATAGAAAATAGATTAACAGCTAACGGTTATACTCACTATGAAGTAAGTAATTATTCAAAACCAAATTATATGTCTAGACATAACTTAGTATATTGGAATAATTTAGAATATTATGGATTTGGTCTGTCTGCTTCATCTTATATTAATAATATTAGAATAGATAACACAAAAAGTTTAAATGAATATTTATCTAATAATTATGTTGATAATTATATTGATGTTTCAAAAGAAAATATTAAGTATGGAATGATGTTGGGCTTTAGAAAGATAGATGGAATTAATATAGAAGAATTTAATAAACGATATAAAACAAATATAGAAAATCTAGTTTGTAAATTAATAAATGAAAATAAGTTAGAGATAAAAGATGGATATATAAGAATAGTAGATGATTGGATATATAAGATGAATGATATATTGGTGGATATAATATGAAAAAATATGAAAAAGAATTAGATTATTCATATACATTAGGAATATTTCCTACTATTGAGTTGATCAATAATGCTCCCGGTTTAGTAATAAAGATTATATTATCTAATGATATAAGTGATATAAAATATAAAATAATAGATTTTTGTAAAAATAATAATATTGAATATGTATATGATGATAAATTTATTTCAAAAGTAAGTGAAAAAGAAAATTGTTATGTTATAGGAATATTTAAAAAAGAAAACAATAAAATTACCCGAGGAAACCATGTGGTATTAGTTAATCCATCAAATATGGGTAATGTTGGCACTATTATAAGAACTATGGTAGGTTTTAATTATAAAGATTTAGTTATTATTACTCCTGCAGTAGATATGTTTAATCCTAAGTTAATTAGAAGTTCTATGGGAGCAATATTTAATATTAATTTTGAATTATTTAGTTCTTTTGAAGAATATAGATTAAAATATAAAAATCAAAACATATACACTTTTATGTTAGATGGAAAACAAAGTATTTCAAACGTTATAAAAAAAGAACCTTATTCTTTAGTATTTGGGAATGAATCAAGTGGACTAGACAATAGTTATATCAAATATAATTCGGTTGTAATACCTCATAATAATAAAATAGATAGTTTAAATTTGACAATTGCTATTGGAATTGCTCTATATGAATTTACTAGATAAATAAAAAATATATGCTATTATAATAAGGAGGATTAAGATGAAAAAAAATGCGTTTACATTAGTCGAATTACTTGCTGTTGTTGTAATATTATCAATAATAATGGTTGTTGGCGTACCTAGGGTAATAAACGTTATTGAAACTTCAAGAATAGAATCTAAAAAAATCCAGGGTGAAACTTTAATAAAGGGAGCCATGAATAAATTTGCTTCTGATTTTGACTCGCCAAATGTTTCTAAGACATATACTATAACAAATGGCGCGTTTGTTGGAGAATCCATACCTGTAACTGGTGAACTTCCAGAAAATGGAAAAATAACCATAAATCCAGATGGGACTTCTTCGTTAGTTGGATTAAGTGGTGATTATTGTATTAGAAAAGATTTATATGATGAAAAAGTAATTGCTTATAAAGATCCAGATTGTATCTCTAATACTCCAGAAGTAGTAGCTGATTCTTGTTTTTCAAGAACAAACAATGGTACTTATGTCATTATTACTGGATATAGTCCTACTTGCTCAAAAAATGTAATAGTTCCTAAAACATTAGATGGATTTCCTGTTAGAGCAATAGGTGACGGAGGACTTAATCGTGCTGGATTGACAAGTATATCATTTCCGAATACTTTAACAACAATTGGTGAATGGGCAATGGAAGCTAACTTTTTAACAAATGTCGTTATTCCTGATAGTGTTACATATATTGGAAATGGAGCTTTTTCATCTAATCTATTAACGAATGTAGTGTTTCCAAAAAACATTTCAGTATTAAATGATTTTTCTTTTGAAGTAAATAGATTAAATAGACTTGATATACCTTCATCGGTTACTACAATCGGTAATGGTGTTTTTAGTAGAAATCAATTTACTAATTTGACTATTCCTGAGGGAGTAACTTCTATTGGAAATTGGGCATTTACGCAAAATGAAATTACTAGTGTTAATTTCCCTAGCACATTATTAAGTATTGGTGTGGAAGCTTTTTATGAAAATCAAATATATAATTTAACAATTCCAAACAGTGTAAATATTATTTCGGAATGGGCTTTTTCTTATAACAATATATCTATTCTAACTTTACCAAGTAATGTTACTTATTTAGGAGATTGGGCATTTGCCTATAACAGCCTTAATACAGTTTCAATTCCTGCTGGAATAATTGATGTTAATGCGGGAGTGTTCTCATATAATAAATTAAAAAGTGTAACAATTCCAAGTTGGATTAAAACATTAAAAAACTTTTCATTTACAAATAACGAAATAGAAAGTATTAGTTTGCCAAGTGGATTAACTAGTATTGGGAAGGGAGCATTCACAGTTAACAAATTAAAAAGTGTTACTATACCAAGTACTGTAACTTTTATGGATTCTTGGGCATTTACTGATAATTTTTTAACAAATGTTAATATAGCAGCTGATTCAATTTCCACTTCATTTAATACAGCATATGTAACTACATATTCAAAAACAGCAGGTACTTATAGAGCGTCATCTCAAACTGGAACATGGACAAAAAGTTAATAATAAAGCCTTTTTAGTATTTATTTATCTCGATTTTTTTAGTATAATGATAATAGGTGATTATGTGTTAGACAAATTTAAACCAGATATGTATCAAAAGAGCATATATGATATTGATTATAAGAGATTAAACGGCATGGGAATAAAATGCTTGCTTTTTGATTTAGATAATACAATTATTACTGGTGATATTAAAAAACCAAGTAAAAAAGTAATAGATTTTATTGGTAATTTAAAAGAGATTGGATTTAGAATAATAATATTTTCTAATGCTTCAAAGAAAAAGTTAATACCATTTAAGGAAATTCTTGAAGTTGATTGTTCGGCAAAATCATGTAAACCTTTTAAAAAGAAATTTAAAAAAGTAATAAAAGAATTTAGATATTCTGAAAACGAAATAGCTTTAATTGGTGATCAATTAGTTACCGATATGCTAGGGGGCAATAGAGTTGGAATATACACTATATTAGTAGATAGAATAAGTGGTAAAGAACATATATTTACTAAATTAAATAGAGTATTTGAAAAAATAATTAGAATAAGATTAAAAAAAGTTGGATTTGAAAAAGGAAAATATTATGAGTAATTGTGGTGGGTGTGGAATAGTTTTACAAAACACCGATGAAAAATCCTTAGGATATGTTGCATCAATTGATGATTATTTATGCAAAAGATGTTTTAGATTAAAGAATTATGGTGAATATTTAACCTTTGATTCAAAAGACTATTATTTGGATATAAAAAAGATAATTAGAGAAAACGATTCTCTAATTATTCATCTTGTAGACATATTAAATATTCCTAGTGAAGATATACTAGAAGATAAAAAGAAAAATAGCATCTTGGTTTTAAATAAGAGAGATATTTTTCCAAAATCAAAAAGTGAAAATAATATATTAAACAATATAAAAACATTTTATCCAGGATATATGGATTATATAATAATAAGTAGCACAAATAACCACAACATTGATTCTTTATATAAATTAATATTATCTAAAGGTTTTAATAAAGTTTATGTAATTGGATATACTAATAGCGGAAAATCTACTCTGATTAATAAAATGATTAAAAATTATTCAAATAATGATTTATCAGTAACTACAAGTATATATCCTTCTACAACTTTAAACACAATTGAATTAAAATTAAATGAGGATATTACTTTAATAGATACTCCAGGAATAATAAAAAATGGAAGTATATTTAGGACAGTTGAATTAAGTGATATTAAAAATCTCACTATAAATAAAGAAATAAAGCCTATGATATTTCAATTTAAGAATATTGGAATAATAAAAATAGATAAGTATGGGTATATAGAATGTAATTCTATAGGAAAAAACAGTATAGTAATATTTGGTTCTGATAAGTTAAAACTAGAAAAAGTTTTTAAAATTGACAGTAATAATTTTAGAAAATTTAAAATAGATAGCAATAAAGAAATAGTAATTTCTGATTTATGCTTTTTTAAAGTAAGTAAAAAAACAAATGTAAAGATATATATAAATAATGATATATCTGTATATGAAAGAAATAAACTAACATAATGGTTTATTTTTTTATTAAAAAATGTTATCATTATAAGTATTATAGAAGGAGTATATATGGAGAAAATTGGATTTGTAGATAAAGACTATTTATCAAAGGGTGAGTTAATTGATTTAACTGATATTTCAACATTTTATATACCCATGATTGTAAATAGATCATATGATTGTACCCCTTTAGTCAAGGTTGGAGATAAGGTAAAAAGAGATTCTCCTATTATAAAAAGCAATGTAATTGATTATGAAGTATTATCTCCTGTTAATGGAATAGTAAAAGAAATAGAAAAATATACTTATTTAGATGGAAGTAAAGTAGATACTATTGTTATTGAAAAAAAAGGAAAACAAAATGTATTAAAAGAATTCGATAAACTTCCAAAGTTAACAAAAGATGAGTTTATTGAACATTTAAAAAAATATAATATTGTTGGTATGGGTGGGTCTGGAATTCCTGAATTTTTAAAATATGATGCTTCTTTGAACACTATTATAGTAAATGCGGTGGAATGTGAGCCATATATAACTAGTGATTATTATGTTTCTAAAGCAAAGTATAAAGAAATAGTTGAGATAATTAATTATATTATGGATATTAACAATATAAAAAAATGTTATATTGCAATAAATGAGAAACACTCTGATTTAATTACTTTATACTCCGAATATACTAGTAATTATTCTAAAATTAACATAGTAAGTGTTAAAGATATATATCCTTATGGATGGGAAAGATATTTAATCAAAGATATATTGAAGATAGATTACGAAAATTATCCAATTGAAAAAGGAATTATTCTAAATAGTATCTCTACTATATATTCTATTTATGAAGCTTTTAAATATGATTCTTTAGTAGATAGTAGAATAATTACAATAGGTGGAGATAGAGTTATTAAGCCTGTAAATGCTAAGGTAAAAATAGGCACTAATTTGAAAGATATAATGAATAGTATAGAATTAGTTAAAGATGATACTATAAAATGTATTGCGGGTGGAACCTTAATGGGGAGAGCACTTCCAATTGACGATTTAGTAATTACTCCTAATCTAAATGCTATATTATTTATGGATGACTTTACAGATAAAAAAGTATATCCATGCTTTAGGTGTGGTAAATGTAATGATGTATGTCCTGTTGATATAGTACCGCTTTTAATAAAAGATAAGGTTTCAAATAATAAAAAAGCAGATAAACTGAACCCAAAGAAGTGTATGGAGTGTGGACTATGTTCCTACATATGCCCATCTAATATAGATGTAAGAAGCTTTATTAAAAAGGCTAAAAGAGGTGTTAAATGAAATATGCAATAGATAGTGGTCCACATATAAAAACAGATTATAATATTGATTCAGTTTATAAAAGACTCCTAATTGCTTTAATCCCTATAGTACTTTTTTCAATTTATAAAAATGTTTTCTTAGTATTAATTGAAAATAAATATCCATTAATTGAAGTTATTCATCCGTTATTAATAATATTTGTTTCTGTATTTGCGGCAATATTATCAGAAAAAATATATACAAAAATAGATAGTTTTAGAAATGGCTATAGAAGAATTAATCCTTTTTATGCTGGCATTACAGGGTTATATGTAGCATTAATATTACCAATTAATATACCGCTTTATATTCCAATAATTGGTTCTTGTTTAGGTATACTTTTAGGTAAAATGTTATATGGCGGATTTGGTAAAAATTTATTTAATCCGACAGCTATTGCATATATATTTTTACTATTAATTTTTTCAACAACATTATCAAATTATGGTAATTATTTTAACTTAATTGAAAAAGAACAATATTTAACATTACCAATAAATAATTTAACATCCTTTGATTATGATAAACTAATTACCCCGTTTGGTTCTTTGGTTAATTTCTTATTTGGTACTGTTCCAGGCGCAATAGGAACTACAAATTCATTTTTAATATTGTTATCGTTTTTATTGATGTCATTGCTTAAAGTTATAAAGTGGAAAATAACTATTGTATATATTGCAACGGTATTTGTTATGACATATATAATTGGGGATGCAAATGGAGCAACAATTTGGTATCCAGTATTTAATATACTTAATGGTAGTTTATTATTCGCAGCAGTTTTTATGAACGATCCCGTTACAACTTCATCTACTAATACAGGGCAAATATTAAATGGTATTATACTTGGTATTTCTACTGTTTTGGTAAGATTCTTAAGTATGAATCCTGAGAGAATACTTGTTGCAATAATAATATCTAATATTTTTGTACCTTATTTAGATATCTTGGGAGCATATGCTAGAAAGAATAAAATATTTAAATATTTAATATTATTAATTTCGGTTTTAGCTGTAATTATAATATCGTATGCTATTTCAAATTATATATAAAATTCAATATAATTAAGGTTTTAAAAAGAAATATAAATTATTTCTTTTTTTAGCACTTGACTATTGACATTGCTAAAATGTTGTATTATAATGTTAATGGTTTTGAATTGAGGTGATGATATGATTACTAATAGACAAAAGGATTTGCTTAAAATTATAGTAGAAGAATATATAAAAACTGTTAAACCGGTTGGATCAAAATCGTTGTGTGATGAACTTGATTGTTCTTCGGCTACTATAAGAAATGATATGGCAGAATTAGAAAATTTAGGTTATTTAGAAAAGACTCATACTTCATCAGGCAGAATTCCTTCAGAAAAAGGATATAGATTCTATGTTGATGAACTTATGGAACCAAAGAAAATGACCGGAGAAGATGTCTTAAAATTACAAACTATATTTAAAAATAGCAAATTGGAACTATCTAATGCTATTACAAAAAGTATGGCAATAATATCTGAGATGACTTCTTATACATCTATTGTACTTGGAAAAGCATCACTAGATAATAAATTAAAGAAAATTGAAGTAATTCCATTAAATGAACTTGAATTAATAGCAATTATTGTTACAGATAAGGGACATGTTGAAAATAAACAAATGGTATTAAACGAAAAGATATCTATCGATGAAATAAAAAAAACAGTAGACTTAATAAACAACTTAGTAGTAGGTACTCCAATTGATGAAGTATCTGAAAAACTAGAATTTGAAATTAAACCAATAATTGGTAATTATATAAAACAACACGAAGCAATATATGGAATGTTTTATGATGCATTTAGTGAATTTAGTCAAAAATCTAGTAGTTATAGTGTATCTGTCAAAACCAACATGTTATCTCAACCGGAATTTGATGATACTGACAAAATGAGAAATATTATTAAAAAATTAAATGATGAAGACTTAATACATAATGTTGAAGAAACTAAAGATGGAATAAACGTATATATTGGAGATGAAAGCAATATTGATAGTGATGTTACAATAATAAAAACAAAATATAATATAGATGGACAAGAAGGAACAATTGCTATTATTGGACCAAAAAGAATGGAATACGATAAAGTAGTTAGTTATTTAGATTATGTAAAAAGTAAGATTGAGAGGGAATAATGTCAAAGAAAAAAGAAACGAATAATGTTGAAATAAAAAAAAATAACGATGAGTTAGAAACGTTAAAACAAGAAAATGCCGATTTAAATGATAAGTTACTTAGATCGTTAGCTGAAATTCAAAACTATAAAAAAAGAAAAGATGAAGAATTAAGTAGAATGCTTAAATATAGTGATGAGGATTTAATATTAGATTTACTACCAGTTATAGACAATTTTGAGAGAGCTATAAAATTAGATGATACAGACTTAAGTGATGAATTATCTAAATTTCTAGAGGGATTTAAAATGATATATACTAGTGTAATCCAAATATTAAATAAATATGAAGTAACAGAAATTGAATCATTAAATAAAGAATTTGATCCTACATATCACCAAGCTGTGATTACTGATAATGTAGAAGAAAAAAATAACAATGTAATATTAGAAGTATTACAAAAAGGATATATTTATAAAGATAAAGTAATAAGACCAACAATGGTTAAAGTTAATATAAAAGGAGAGATGAAAAATGAGTAAAATAATAGGAATCGATTTAGGAACAACAAATAGTTGTGTAAGTGTACTTGAAGCAGGAGAACCAAAAATAATACCAAATCCTGAAGGTGGAAGAACAACTCCTTCGGTAGTAGCTTTTAAAAATGGCGAAAAAATAGTTGGAGATGCTGCTAAAAGACAAATGGTTACAAATCCAAATACTATAATGTCAGTAAAAAGACTTATGGGATCATCTAAGAAAGTAGAAGCTGAGGGTAAAAAATATTCACCTGAAGAAATAAGTGCGATGATTTTATCTTATATGAAGGATTATGCAGAAAGTTATCTAGGAGAAAAAGTAACAAAAGCTGTAATTACAGTTCCTGCTTACTTTAATGACTCGCAAAGACAAGCAACTAAAAATGCAGGTAAAATAGCAGGTTTAGAAGTAGAAAGAATTATAAATGAACCAACTTCTGCAGCACTTGCTTATGGATTGGATAAACATAATAAAGATCATACTATATTAGTATATGACTTAGGTGGTGGAACATTCGATGTTTCTATACT
>CAYXGK010000032.1:0-9526 GCA_964464565.1 uncultured Muribaculaceae bacterium
CTTACTACACCCTTACTTATCCACCCTTGACATCAATACTACCGTCTCAACGTGGTATGTATTTGGGAACATATCTACAAGTGTGCATTTATTTATTTTATAATTATTTAATAATTTAATATCCCTAATTAATGTATCAGGATTACAAGATACATATATTATGTTTTTTGGTTTTAATTCTAATAATTTATCTATTACTTTGTTATCTAATCCTTTTCTTGGAGGATCTACAACTACTACATCACAAACATCAATACTATTTATAACATTTTCTACTTTATTACAAATAAACTCTACATTATGTATATTATTTAATTTTTTATTTATATTAGAAATATCTACTGCTTCCTTTATAACCTCAATACCAGTTACATTTTTAACGTATTTAGACAGGTATAACGATATAGTTCCAACTCCAGAGTATAAGTCTAGTAGACTATCGTTTTCGTTAAAATTAGCATACCTTTTTATTGTTTCATAGAGCTTTTTCATCATCTCAATGTTAACTTGAAAGAAACTTTCATTTGAAACCCTATAATTTATATCTAAGACGTTTATATCAATATAGTCCTGACCATGTATTAATATATTATTTAAATAAATAGAATCTATATCTTTAAAACTATCTATTAAATACTTTTCCTTAACATCTCCAACTATACTAATCATAGTTTTATCTAATGCTCTAATTGTAATTGTTTCTATTTTGTTAATATAGTTAAATTTATTAAATCTATTAATTAGTTCATTTATCTTCTTGTTTGATATTAAACATTCTTCGATATTAACTACACTATTTGTAAGCTCCTCATATAAACCAACTTTATTATTTTTAACTCTAAGCACTATTTTATTTCTATAATTAAATTGATTTGAAGAAATAACATCTATATTATCTATTTTTAATGTATCTTTTAATCTATTTAGTTTGTATTCTATTTGATAATTGTAATCCATATGTAAGATATTACATCCTCCACATAAATTATAATATTTACAAGGTGCATCTACTCTATTTTTAGAACTTAATATTATTTCAACTAATTTACTATTAGCATATTTTTTTTTAATATCTACAATTTCTACTTTAACTAACTCATCTATTAAAGAATTTGGAACAAAAATAACAAAATCATTATATTTTGCTATACCTTTTCCAAAATTATCTTGTCTTATTATTTTTAATTCTAAAATATCCCCATTTTTCATAATATATTCCTTTTATAATTAAACATATATTGAATTACAATTCCAGAATATTTATCATATTTATTTTCAATATAATTTCTAATATTATTAATTCCTTCAATATTATATCTTTCTTTCATTATTTTAATTACCCATACATCTATTGGAAATGAATCATATTTTTGATAACTAAATAACAATATACAGCTAGCTACCTTTAAACCTATTCCTTTATTTTCCATTAAATAATCAAGTGCTGATTTTGTATCCATATTGTCAATAATATCTAAATCAATGAGATTGTTATTTACTTTATCTATCATCTCTTTAACATATTTAGCTCTAAATCCTAATTTTATTTCTCTAAGATCTTCTTCTGTAACATCCTTTAACTCAAGTGGACTTGGAAATAAATAGTAGATATTATTATCAAATTCAACTTGATGACCATATTTTACTGATAATTTATCAACACATCTTTTTATATTGGTAACACTATTATTTATAGATATCATATAAGATATTAGTGTCTCAAATTTTGGCATTTTTTGAATTCTAAATCCTAAAGAAGAATCAATTATATCTTTTATTGAACTATCTTTTTTTTGTATTTCAATATTAATATTTTTATAATTTACATTTAAAGAAAAGAAATCAATAATAATTTCTTTTAAATTGACTAATATATTAGATTCTACCATTAAGCTATTACCTATTTGTTTAATTTTAATTACTCTATCAGACAATATAACAATGTAGTAATCATCAAAAATTTCATACCTAAAAAATTGACCACTTGTGATAGAACTTTTTAAATCAAAATCTAATACATCGATTGTTATCATATTTTTTCTATTTCTTCTAATAACTTTTTATATAATAAAGGTGCTACTATAGTAATTTTATCTTCATTTTTCAATTCAAACAGTTTACCTTCTTCATTTAAATGACAAAACTTATAATCTTTATCATCCTCTGTATTCATTAAGAATAAGTAAGTTATACTTTCAAAATCAGCCTTACTCATAACCATATATTTTTTATCATCATTTAAAGTAATAATACTTTGTATATCATAATTCATAATAAACTCCTTTTATATGTAATTAACTATATTTTATCACACAAAATTATATAATATAATAATTATTTTATCCCAGAACCACCAAACCCACTATTCCTATTACCATCTATATCATCTACATTGTTAAATACAAATTCTATATTTTCAAATTTAGATAACACTATTTGAGCGCATCTATCTCCTTTTTTAATTATGTACTTACCTTGTTTATTGTCTTTATCTTCTAAAGTATATGTGTTTAATTCTTCATTTTCTTTTACTAAAGAAGTATTTTGCATAATTATCCCTATTTCATCTCTATAACCAGAATCAATTGTTCCTGGTGAATTAGATATTCTAAGAGGAGTTTTAAATGAAATACCACTTCTTGGTCTAACCTGTAACTCATAGCCTTCTGAAATTGCTACTTTTAAACCTGTTGGAATAATTTTTGTTTCTCCAGGTAACAATTCAACATCAATAGCAGCTCTAATATCCATTCCAGCATCTCCAATATGAGCATATTTTGGTATTTCAACATCTTCCCTACATACTTCTATAAATACTTTTTTTGGTTTATTTATTTCATTTATTATTTCTTGTTTAATTTGATTTATTATTTCGTTTGTCATTTTTCCCCCATACCACATCACTGTGACCTTTTAGCCCATATTTTTTAGTAATTGGATCCTTAAACAAAAAATTCTTCATAGGTTTTAGGGTTAAAACCATATAGAATGCAAATATTGTAAACAACAATATAGTACCTATATATTCATAAATAAAATTTAATGGTTTTATATCCATAAAATAATAGAAAGTCATTTGAGCTAATATAATTGAAACAAGAAATATAGAAATATCTACCATTAAAATATGTTTCTTTGTAAAATATCTATAAGTGTAAAACACTATAGGAATAAATATTATTGGTAATAACACACTAAGTGATTTACCAATAAAATAATTATCAAATGTTCCGAATCTAAATCCATCGAATAATCCAAATAGAAATAATGGTGTAAGAACAATCTTTATATGTTCCCATGTGCTTTCATTTACTGCGGTAAAAAGTCCAACTACTTTATTATGATTACTAAGTTCATATAAAAAATGAGCTAAAATACCAATTAAAGAAATTACTAAAACACTAATCCACATAATTTACTCCTTATATATTATATTTTTATTATACCATAAAAAAAACAAACTAATTATTGTTTGTTTTAGGGTTATTTCCAAAGAAATTTGGTTGTCTTACTAATGTTTTTCCAGTTTCTTTTTTTGGCTCAATATTACTTATCAATATTTCATCTGCATTTCTTTCGTTTTGTATACATTGACGCATTTTTCTATATTCTGTAACTACAGTATCAGTTAAATCAAAATCTTCTCCTGATGTATCAATAAATGTTTTAGAAAAAGTATTATATAGATTTGATCTAATCTCACCAGATTCATTTATATATCCAATTAAGTAGTAAGAATCGGGAACTCCGTCAATATGTATTCTTGCTTCTGCTTTAGCTAATCTTTCATCCAAATCTTCTCTTACTTTTTTGAATTCACCAATACGACAATAGTTTTCTGATATTACTTCTCTATCTACTACATTATATAAAAATGTTTTAAAAATACTATTAATTTGTATGGTTGTTTCATTTATAATATCATAATTAAAAATATTAAACTCAGCTGCAAGTTTTGCTTTTTCATTTCCATCATCATCAATAGTTACTCTATATTGACGCATTCTATACTTATCGTATGCTGCATCAGGTTTAAATACTTCTATGTGAATATTAGTTATAAAGTTTCCCTCTGGAAATATTCTAATATCAGTATAATATTTTTCAAAATCTAAAACTGTATTAAAATCTTCATCAACTACTCCACTTATTGAATACTTTGGTAAATTTGAATTCTTATTTACTTCATAAGTTACAACTCCATAGCCTTCTATAAATTCAACTTTTGACTTAGGTATTTCATATAACGCATCACCATACCTTATGTAAAACAATTCACTATTTTCCATACATTTTCCTCACTTAGTCGTATATTATAGCATAAAACATGATTAGTATATATTATTTTTTTATTGGTTTAATACCATCAGATAATATACTAGAAATACTTGATTCTTTATCCGTATTATTAGTTATTTCATCAATTATTGAAATTAAAGCAACTCTAAAATTAAATTCAGGAGATGAAGTATCAATATATCTTTTTGTAGTTGTGTTATAAAGAGGTGATCTAATTTTACCTTTTTCATCTATTAAACAAGCAAGTAGAGTCTTTTTATTTAATTGTGGTAATTCCAATCTATATTTTGCTTCTGCAAATCTTTCATTTAAATCTTTTCTATATTTTTTATAATCACCTATAGAAAAAAATCTTTCAGAAATTTCTTTTCCTTCTTCAACACTGTATAATGATTCGCTTGAATCACATTTTAATTTTATAATTTTGTCATTAACAATTTCAAAATTTTGTGATGTTAATTTATTATAATATACAGCTTTACCATTATATATTTTATAATGATAGTTAGTATATTTTTCACAAACTCTATTTCCTTTTTCGCCTAAAGTATGTGTTGTTGCAATTAAGTTCTCACCGGGAAAGATATTAATATCATTATAATATCTTTCAAAATTAAGAACTGTTTCATAGTTTTTATCTACTACTCCCATCAATGTATAATTTTGATCTCTCCAATTTCTATTTGAACAAGTACTACAAGTTACACCATAAGTAACTACAGCATATCCATGTTGAAACTTTAAGTTTGATATTGGAATTGAGTATGTGGAACCATTATATTCAATATTAAATGTTTCTTCTTTTGGCATATAACCCCCCTTAACGTGTTTATATTCTACCATTTAATAAAAAAATGTCCATATATAATTAAAAAAAATAAACATTAGGATGAAGTACCCTTATAATTGACTTAATATTAACACATTATATTTTTTATTGGGTGTCAACTAAATAGATTATATCGTCTAGTATGTTTATTTTATATTCTAATAGCATTTACTAATGGAATACTAACGTTGTTATTATATTTTTCAATTTGTCTTATTTCATCATCTATTGATAGTAAAGTTCCTAAAAGACTAAAATTTGGTTCTGATGTATCTATATACGTTCCAGTATATGTATTGAATATTGGTGATCTAATTTTTCCTTTTTCGTCAATAAAACAAACTAACGAGAAAAAATAATCCTTAGATATTGGGTATTTAATATTTAACTTTGCTTCTGCGAATTTTTCATCTATATCTTCTCTAACCTTTTTAAAATCTCCAATTGAAGAAAAGAAATCAGAAACATATTTTCCTTTTACAACATCATATAACACTGATGAAGGAACATCTATTTTAATAGTTCTGTCATTTATCACTTTATGTTCCCAAGAATCAAATTCTTTAAATTCAAGACTCTCTTTTCCTTCTATTTTAAAATGACGATTTACATACCTTATATAAGATTGATCACCACACCCACCAGTAATATGTACTTTTGCTATAACGTTACCTTCTTGAAGCACATTAATATCACGATAATATCCTTCAAAAGGTAATACTGTATCATAATCCTCATCTATAACGCCACTTAATGTGTAACTATACCCATTCCATTTTTTTCTATCACATGAATTTTCATTTACTTCATACTTCACAACAGCATATCCGTGTTTAAAGTCTAAACTTGATTTTGGAATTTCATATGTTGAACCATCATATTGTATTGCAAATTTTTCATTATTTTCCATTATTAATCTCCTTGTTTAGTTTTTTTGCTAAATGTTTTCCTACTTCAGATACGGGAACTTCTTGATTCATTTCTCTTCTTAGTTTTTCAATGGTTTGTTCAAAATTAAATTCATTTGAACTTGTATCAATATATGTATTTGTAGATTGATCAAATAGAGGAGTTCTAATATTTCCCTCTTCATTAATTAAACAGTATAATGTTCTATTCTTTCCAGATACCGGGAAACAATATCTAGCTTCAGCAAATCTTTCATCTAAATCTTCTCTTAATTTTTCAAAGTTTCCAATTGACGTAAATCTTTCAGATATTTCCAACTTTGAAGTTACGTCATATAGAGATGAATAAAAACTTATTAATTTAATAGTTTTATCATTTACTACTTCATATTTCCAAACATTTAATTCACATACGTGTACCGCTACTTTGTCATACATCTTTATATGATGAGTTTCGATTTTTTCTTTGTATTCTTCAAAATCTCCTTTACCTCTTATAAATTGTACTATTATATTACCTTCATCAAAGAGTTTAATATCTGTATAACATTCTTCAAAAGGTAATACAGTCTCATAATCTTTATCTACTACTCCCATAATTTTATATCTTCTATTTGGTACACTAGAGTTTTTATTTGCTTCATAATCAACTACAGCATATCCGTGTTCAAAATTTACACTAGATTTTGGTATTTTAAATGTTGATCCATCATATTGTATTGTAAACATTTCGATTTTTTCCATTATTTTCTCCTTTTTAACGATTTTTTTCTTTTTCCGAATATTGTTCAACCATAACTTCATTAATTTTATTTGGAGATACACCTTCTATCAACATTCTTCTATATTCGGATTGTAATTCTTCTAAAGTATTAGATACTGGATTTATGGTATTATCAGATATTTTCCATATAATATCAAAATCATTTTTAGCATCTAATATACTTCTATAGTAAAGTATAGGGAAAATTTTTGATATTTCTTTATGAAAGAAACATGACCCCAAAATAACGTTTTCTCCTGTTTTTACATTTTTAAAATTAAAATGTGCTATTGGGCAACCGTAGAATTCAGCATTTGTTTTTACATAAGAATCATAATATAGTAATTGTCTTTCTATAAATATTTCTTGTCTATTTGGCTGATTTATAACTAATTCATTATGCATTATTTAAACCTCCTCATTTAGTTGTATATTCTACCACTTATTTGAAAAATGTCTATATTTTGAAATAAAAAAATCAATTTTATTTTGAATTGATATGTTTTAAATAGTGAATTTAGTATCACCTATTTAATTTTATTGTTCTTTAATAACTTTTTTTGATAAGTATGTTCTTCAATATGAATCTGGTGAAATTCAAAATTATAATTTTTAAGGTTATTATACATGTTCATAAATAAAACATTATATGGCCTGTATCTACTTCCAGAATTTGTAAACCTTATTGAGAAAGTATCAACTAAATCTTCACTATTACTTTTATGGAACTCTATTATATATGATTCATTTTCCTTTTTTTATTGTAACATAACTAGCATTTTCATACGGGCTGTCATCTGAATGCCAATTAACCATATCATTTATAAATAACTTGTTATCAGTATATTTATCTATATCAACTACTTTACTTCTATTTTTATCATCAAATAAGTCTCCTGCAAAAGGAGTTTTATTTTTTATTGAGTTGTATAAAAAATCAAATTCTCTATATATTTCATAATCTTCTTTGGTTATTATTAAAGCATATGACTCCATAGAATCCATTACATTACATTCTGGTTTAAAATACCAATACAAATCTAAATTATTTTCAAATGCAATATCAAAAGATCCTTCATTAGTAATAATAGTAAAGGAATCATATCCTTGAGTAGTTTTTGATTTTTTTAATTGTAACATCTTCCCATCCCCCAAGAAAATTATATCATAATCTAAATAAAAAACGAACTACACAAGAAGTTCGATTATTTAATTATTTTGCAAGAAATGATTGAATTTAAAATTTAAATATAAAACAAAAATTAAAAAGTAGACATTCAATTTAGTTACTTTGTAAATATCATATTATTTTATTAGCCCTCTATTAACATCTTTTTCTAGAGCATTGAAATGGAATATATTTTTATCATAGTCTATAAAACAAGGAAATCCTTTTTTATAAAGTAATTCCATATACAAACCTAAATTTAAAATTTGAGATCCTACTGAACCCGCATGCACTAAACAACCTAATTTAATTTGTGCATTTCTATAATCTCTTTCATATCTCCAGGTTGAACCTTCTTTTAATCTAAGTGGTGTTACTTCGCTTAAAGCTTGCTCTTTAACTCTATCTGAATATATATCGTATATGCCTTTTACAAAGCCAAATTCAACACCTTCAATATTCCATACAACATTTTTGTTAGGACATTTTGAGAAGTTAGCTGAATCAACAATACCTTTAGTATAAGTATTTACTTCATTAAGGAACCGATCATAATCATCTATTTTTCCTTCTTCAATATTTCTATTGGTTTGTGGAGTAGAAATGTCCATTGCTAATGGTATATCCATAAATTTTAATGCTTCTTTTTGGTTTTCAGTTAAAATATATTTAAGTTTAATTATTCCTTTATCATCGTATGGGTTTTCAACACTAAGTTTTGCTAATGAAGACATAAATAAACTACGATATTTTTGTCCCATATGAGTACTCAATTCTTTGTGTTTTTTATCATTACTTATCATAAATTAACCTCCTTTTTAAAAGTATAGTATCATATTTTACCAGAATTGTATATTTTATAAAAAAACAAGTCAAACATTAAGTTAAACTTGATTCATCAATTGTGCCTTTGTGTTTTCTTATTTGAACTTTTGATAAATCACAGTTCTCATTAGTTAACAACATACTATCTGTTTTTTTTGTTAGGCATTACTTTATTGTCTTTTTTCTAAAATTAATTTTATATAATCATTATTTTTATTTTTATTTAGGGTTAGTATTCTCATCATAACATCTTTTTCTGTATAGCCATCATATTGAGGTGCTTTTGGTATTTCTGGAATGTCAAACAAATCCCAATAAACTTCTTTAAAGTGATAAGTAGCAACTCCTTCTGAGGTGTTTATTCCACATATAAAACAACCATCAAAAGCTAAATCATCTTCTTCATCATAATGTTTTTTTGATTTCCATGACATATCTGGAAATTGATTACAAATAACACTAAAAAGAACTACTCTTTGTTCATATAAATCTCCAAAAGTATGATGACCATCACTAATTTCTTTAGTTGAAAAATCAGGTTCACTTTTGCTTTTAATAATTAATTCATTAATATCTTTTGATTTCATATTACACCTCCGCACAAATTCGTATAATTATTATATCACAACATAATAATTATTAAAAAACGAACTACCTAAGCAGTTCGAGTTTTTCTTAATGGTGCCATAGTGTGGCCTTATTTGAACTGCTTCTCATTGGCAAAAACATCATAT
>CAYXGK010000033.1:0-6341 GCA_964464565.1 uncultured Muribaculaceae bacterium
ACTATTATAAAAAAATCGGTAGATTTGATAAAGTAGAGTCATTAAGATATGTAATGAAAGAAAATTTGGTATTATACAATTTTAATAATATGTTAGATTACTTCTATGGAGTAATGCCCATAAATTCTTCTTACATAAAATATTTTGATATAAAATATTTAGATCAAAAAAGCTTTGTTTTAATGTTACCAAATATTTATCAGGGTGGAAATGTTAACGAATATAATCATCAGGACAAAGTGTTAGAATCCTATAAAACATTTTCCACTTGGGCAGAAACACAAAATATTATTAATGTATCAGATTTAAATAGAGAAATAACTCATAGTGACATACAAGACTTAATATATATGAACGAAACAAATCAAAATATGAGATTATTCAAAATAGCAGAAGAAATAAAAAATAAAGAAGGAATAAAGATAGTTTTAATTGGTGGGCCTTCATCATCTGGAAAAACCACCACATCTAAAAAAATAGCAATATATCTAAAAAGTTTAGGGTTAAAACCACAACCTTTATCGGTAGATGATTATTTTAAAGAAAGAAATGAGAGTCCAAAAGATAAAGATGGTAATTTTGATTTCGAATGTGTTGAAGCGATAGATATAGATTTATTCAATAACAATTTAAAAAAATTACTAAACAATGAAGATGTGTTAATACCGACATTTAACTTTATAGAAGGTAAAAAAGAATATAAAAAAATAATTAAATTAGATAAAAATGGTATACTTATTATTGAGGGGTTGCATGCGTTAAATGACGAGTTAACTTCTTCGATAAATAGTGATAATAAATACAAAATATATATTTCGCCACTTAGTACTTTAGGTATTGATAATTCAAACAGAGTATCTACTACCGACTTAAGACTACTTAGAAGAATGGTTAGAGATAATATGAATCGAGGTTATGATGCATCTGATACATTAAAAAAGTGGGCATCAGTTAGAAAGGGCGAGGAAAAATATGTATTTCCTTTCCAAAACAAAAACGATATTGTATTTAATACATCTTTATTATATGAGTTTGGTGTTTTAAAAACCTATGCGGAGCCTTTATTGTTTTCCGTAGAAAGAGATGATCCAAACTATAATGAAGCAATAAGACTGATTAATTTACTAATGATGGTTCTCCCAGTTTCTGGGGTGGATATACCTAGCGACTCTATATTAAGAGAGTTTATAGGAAACAGTTATTTTAGATAGGAGGAGGATTAATATGGCTGTTAAAGTAGCAATAAATGGATTTGGAAGGATAGGAAGACTAGCTTTTAGGAAAATGTTTGATGATAGTGACTTTGAAATAGTTGCAATAAACGATTTAACAGAAGCAAGTACTTTGGCACATTTGCTAAAATATGATACCGTACAAGGAAGATATAAGGTAAACTCAATATCTTCAAATGAAAACTCAATAATTGTCGATGGAAAAGAAATAATGGTTTATTCGGAAAAAGAACCGATTAATTTACCATGGAGAGATTTAGAAGTAGATGTAGTATTTGAATGTACCGGAATATTTACTTCTTTAGAAAAGTGTGGTTATCATATTCAAGCGGGAGCAAAAAAAGTAATACTTTCTGCACCTGGTAAAGATGATGATATGAAAACGATAGTATATAATGTTAACCATAATATACTTGATGGAAGTGAAACAGTAGTATCTGCAGCAAGCTGTACTACAAATTGTTTAGCGCCTATGGCAAAAGTTTTACAAGATAATTTTGGAATAGAATATGGCCTAATGACTACAATTCATGCATATACTAATGATCAAAATACCTTGGATGCTCCGCACAAAAAGAACCTAAGAAGAGCAAGAGCTGCAGCGGAAAATATTATTCCTAATTCAACAGGAGCTGCAAAAGCAATAGGATTAGTAATTCCTCAATTAAAAGGAAAATTAGATGGTGTTGCTCAAAGAGTGCCAGTACCAACCGGTTCATTAACAGAACTAACATGTATCTTGTCTAGATCAACTACTGTTGAAGAAATAAATAATACAATGAAAAGTTCTAAAAATGTATCATTTGGTTATACTGAAGATGAAGTAGTATCGTCTGATGTAATTGGTACAGAAGAAGGTTCAATATTTGACGCTACTCAAACAAAAGTGTTAAATACTGAAAAAGGTCAAATGGTTAAAGTTGTTTCTTGGTACGATAATGAAATGGGATACACTTGTCAAATGATAAGACTTGCTAAATATTTAATAACATTAAAAAACTAAAATAATAGTAAGTAGACAACTGCAAAATGTAGAAGTCTACTTTTTTGTATGATATAATAATTTTGGAGGTATATATGAAAAAAACAATAGTTGATTATCAATTAAATGGTAAAAAAGTAATAATAAGATGCGACTTAAATGTACCCATGGATAATGGAATAATTACTGATGAAACTAGAATAATAGAAAGTTTGGAAACTGTAAAATTTGCCTCAGATGCAGGCGCTAGAGTAATTCTAATGTCTCATCTAGGAAGAGTAAAAACAAAAGAAGACAAATTAACTAATTCTTTAGAGCCGGTTTGCAAGAGAATGAGCGAATTATTAAAAAGAGAAATAGTATTTGTGCCATTTACTCGTGGAATGGAATTAGAAATCGCTATTAACTCATTAAATAGTGGTGAAATTTTAATGATGGAAAACACAAGGTTTGAAGACTTGGATGGAGAAAAAGAAAGTAAATGCGATGAAGAACTGGGTAAATATTGGGCTTCTTTAGGAGAAATATTTATAAATGATGCATTTGGGACTGCTCATAGAAAGCACGCTTCAAATGTCGGTATTGCAAGTAACCTACCGAATGGAATAGGATTCTTAATAAAAAAAGAATTAGACACTTTGGGAAATGCAATTTCTAATCCTAAAAGACCGCTTGTAATAATATTAGGTGGAAAAAAAGTTGCTGATAAATTAGGAGTAATTGAACATGCTGTAAAAATTGCTGATTACATATTGATTGGTGGAGGTATGTCATATACTTTCTTTAAAGCGCTAGGATTTAATATTGGACTTTCAGTTGTAGATGATGCGAGTATAGAGTTTTGTAAAAGAATATATGAAGAAAACAAGGATAAAATTATTCTTCCAGCAGATGTAGTAGTTGGAACATCGGTTACAAATGAAACAAACGCTAGACTAATTGACTATAAAAATTTTGGAAATAATGATATGGGATTAGATATTGGTGTTGCTACAATAAATAATTATAAAAAAATATTAATGAATGCAAAAACTGTAATATGGAACGGTCCGCTTGGAGTATTTGAACTTGAAAAATTCTCTACAGGAACTAGAAAAATGTGCGAAATTCTTTCAAGCATAAATGCCAATGTAATAATTGGAGGAGGAGATTCTGCAGCGGCGGTTGCTAAATTTGGATATAAAGATAAGTATTCACATATTTCAACTGGTGGTGGTGCTTCTTTAGAAATGTTAGAAGGAAAAGAATTGCCGGGTATAGCTGTAATTTGGGAGAAATAATGAAATTAATCATTGCTAATTTAAAAATGAATTTAACATTTGATGAAATTCTAAATTATAAAAAAACAATTAATACTAAGTATGATAATTTAATAATCGCACCATCTTATATTTATTTAAGAGATATGCAAAGTGAAAATTATTTAATAGCATCACAAGATGGTTATCAAATAGATAAAGGAGCTTATACTGGAGAAGTATCTTTGAATCAATTGAAAAGTATTGGTGTTAATTATTCTATAGTTGGACATAGTGAGAGAAGACATAAGTTTAATGAAACTAATGAAATAGTAAAAGAAAAGTATAAACAAGCTATAAATAATAATATTAAACCAATATTATGCGTTGGAGAAACAAAAGAAGAAAGGTTATCAAATAGAGTTAAAGAAGTAATTGATTCACAACTTATTGATATTTTTAAAGATACAAATATTAATGAACCTATAATTGCTTATGAACCTGTATGGGCAATCGGAACAGGATTAACTCCAAATATAACCGAAATAGAAGAAGTACATAAATATATAAAAGATTTTCTTAAAAAATATAATGTTAATCCTATAGTTTTATATGGAGGAAGCGTTAATTTAGATAATATTAAATCTTTTAACGAATCAGAATATATAGATGGATTTTTAATTGGTGGTGCTTCGCTTGATCCAAATAATTTAATAAAAATGATTGAACAATGTAAATAGGGATGTATACAAGTACAATTCCTATTTTTTTTGCAACTTATTTATGTTATAAAAAATATAGTAGGTGATAAAATGATTGATTTTTATGGAGAAATGAGAGTTGGAATTTTATATCTATCGTCACAAAAAAAATCCTTTGTTTTAGAAGAAAGCGAAATAAAGAATTTGCCTCAATATAAAAATGCTGACGATAAATATAAAGAAGATTTTAACAACTCAGTTTTGGGTTCTTTTTCAAAAGGAAGTATTACCGCTAATAAGGCAAAAGTAAAAGCGCTTAAGTCACCTTATGCTTCTTCTTCAACATATAATGATGGGACTCAAGAAATAATTCATCATAATTATTATGAACCAAAAACCTCGGAAGAAATCGATGCCCTTGTGGCTTAAAATGTAGCTAGCTACAATTTTTTTAATGGAGAATTATGATAAAAATTATGATTATGTGCGAAAATACTGAAGTTTTAGACATAATATTAAAAAACATAAACAATAAAGAAATTCACTTAGATTATTTTCCCAACAAATTATCCGAATCTTATATTGTGGAATTTTTACATCGGCTTGGGATATCTCCAAAATATAAAGGTTACCATTACCTGAAAGATGCCATTATGGCTTATTCCATTAATCCTGTTTCTATAAAGGACATATACTTTAATCTTGCCATGAAATACGATGTTTCTTGTTCTTGTATAGAAAGGGGAATGTGTAGAGCAATTGAGCTTGGTTTTGTAAATAACGATATAGACGAGGTTAGTAAAATATTTGGAAGTTGTTTGTGCTGCAAAAGAGGAAATCCAACTAACCTTGAATTAATAACAACAGTGGTAGAAAGACTAAAAAGCATGCTATAATTATATTGGTGATAAAATGAAAAAAACAATGTTAGTAATATTAGATGGGATGGGATATAGAGAAGAGAAGTATGGAAATGCTATTAAATTAGCTAATACTCCTAATTTAAATTATCTATGGAATGAATATCCACATAGTTTGGTTGATGCCTCGGAACAACATGTTGGCCTTCCGGAAGGTCAAATGGGAAACAGCGAAGTTGGACATATGAATATTGGAGCAGGCAGGATTGTGTATCAACAATTAGAATTGATAAATGAATCTATTAGAAATGGTTCTTTTTATCAAAACTCTGAATTTTTAAAGATTATTGAACATGTTAAATGTAATAACTCAAAACTTCATATAATGGGGTTACTTAGTGATGGTGGCGTTCATTCAAAAATAGAACATATTCTGTCATTAATTGAACTTTCAAAAAAACATGATATAAAAAAGCTGTATATACACGTAATAACTGATGGCAGAGATACACCTCCAGATTCATCAATTAGATTTATAGAGACTTTAAATAATAATTTAGCTAACAATTCTGGTAAAATAGCGTCCATTTCAGGAAGATACTATGCAATGGATAGAGATAATAATTACGATAGAATAAAAAGATACTATGATGCGATAATAAATGGAGTTGGCGAAGAGTATAAAGACTATGTTGAATTAATAAAAGAAAGCTACACTAAAGGAATATATGATGAATTTATTGTGCCTGGAATATTTGACAAAGAAGGATTAATTGAAGACAATGATGGAATTATTTGGGCAAACTATAGACCAGATAGAGCTTTTGAAATATTAACATCTATTACTAATCCGGATTTAGTTAATATGGAAACAAAAAAGTTAAACAATATAAAATTGGTTACTATGATGCCGGTAAAAGATACCGTAATTAGTACTTGTGCATTTAAGCTTGAACCATTAGTTAATACTTTTGGAGAATATATTTCCAACCATGGCATAAAACAACTTAGAATCGCAGAAACTGAAAAATATGCGCATGTAACTTATTTCTTCGATGGAGGAATAGAGAAAGAATTACCTAATTGCACCAGAATTCTAATAAATAGTCCCAAAGTCCCCACATATGACTTAAAACCCGAAATGAGTTGTAATGAGATTACCGCATCCCTTTTAAATGAAATGAATAATTATGATTGTATTATATTAAACTACGCAAATGGGGATATGGTTGGTCATACAGGTAAACTTGAGGCATCGATTAAAGCGGTAGAAGCGGTTGATTATAATTTGGGTTTAATCTATAAAAAAGCAAAAGAACTAAATTTTA
>CAYXGK010000033.1:6351-9499 GCA_964464565.1 uncultured Muribaculaceae bacterium
TCACGGCAATTGTGAAGAAATGATCGATAAAGATGGGAACGCATTAACTGCACATACAACAAATAAAGTTCCATTTATTATTACTGATAAATTATATGATTTATCAAACGGAAAACTTGGCGACATAGCTCCAACAATGTTAAAACTTCTAAATATTGATATACCAAAAGAAATGACCGGGACTGTATTAATAACAGAAAAATAATAATAATTAAATAAGTGCAATTTAGGTATTGCATTTATTTTTATATTTTGATATACTTTTCATGCAAGTTGTGGCTTAGATGCGTGAGGTTGCTGATACACCAGGCAAAGTTGATGGTGTAATATAGGAGATTTACGCGGAGCAAGTTTATACAATTGATATAAGCGAAGGGAGGATCCAGATGGCAAATAGAATCAGAATTAAACTTAAGGCTTACGATCACAGAGTATTGGACCAAGCAGCAGGAAGAATCGTAGAAGCAGTAAAGAGAACTGGCGGAGAAATATGTGGACCTGTTCCATTACCGACAGAAATTCAAAAGTATACCATTTTAAGAGCTGTTCACAAATACAAAGATTCACGTGAACAATTTGAAATGCGTACACATAAAAGATTAATAGACATCAACAATCCTAGTAAGGAAACTGTCGAAACATTGACAAGATTAGACTTACCTAGTGGCGTTGACATACAAATAAAATAGGAGGAAACAATGAAAAAAGGAATCTTAGGTAGAAAAGAAGGTATGACTCAAGTATTTACTAAAGATGGTATTTTAGTTCCTGTAACTGTAATTAGTGTTGAACCAAATGTAATTATGCAAATTAAAACAAAAGATAAAGATGGTTACGAAGCAATACAATTAGGTTTTGGATCAAAAAGAGAAGCTTTAAGTAACAAACCTGAAAAAGGTCATGCAAAAAAAGCAAACGCTACACCTAAGCGCTTCTTAAAAGAAATCAGGGGTGTAGAAGTAGCTAATTATGAAATAGGACAAGAAATAAAAGCGGACGTATTTGAAGCAGGAGAAGTAGTTGACGTTACTGGTAAAAGTAAAGGAAAAGGCTTCCAAGGTGTTATTAAACGTCATAATCAAACTCGCGGTCCTATGAGTCATGGTTCTCAATATCATAGAGGAGTAGGTTCTCTTGGTACTATGAGACCAATGAGGGTATTAAAGGGTAAAAATTTACCCGGTCACATGGGATTTGAAACCGTTACTATTCAAAATTTAGAAATAGTTGAAGTTGATTTAGCTAACAATATTATTTTAGTAAAAGGAAATGTTCCTGGACCTAAAAAATCATTAGTTATGATAAGAACATCAGTTAAATGCCCTGATGAAAAAAGAGTAATATTAGATTTAGTAAATAACGATAAAGAGTTATTGGAAGAATCTAGTGAAGAAAATACTACTGAATCAGTTGAACAAGAAGCAACTGAAGCATCAAACGAAGAAGAATCTAAAGGAACTGAAGAATAATTTTGTTCTTTAAGATAAGGAGGAAGTATGTCTAAAGTGGCACTTTTAAACATAAAAGGCGAAAAAATAAAAGATATTAACTTAGAAGATAAAGTTTGGGGAATTGAACCAAATGATAGTGTTATCTATGATGCTGTAGTATTAGCTAGAGCTTCAGAACGTCAAGGCTCACATGACACAAAAACAAGAGCAGAAGTAAGAGGTGGGGGAAGAAAACCTTGGAAACAAAAAGGTACTGGTAACGCTAGACAAGGTTCGATAAGAAGCCCACAATGGAAAGGTGGAGGAATAGTATTTGGACCTACACCGAATGTAAACTATACTAAGAAAATGAATAGAAAAGAAAGAAAATTAGCAATAAGATCAATGCTTTCTTATAAAGTTTTAGATAAGAACTTAAGTTTATTAGATAGTTTAAAATTAGAAAACAATAAAACAAAAACATTCTTGGGAATAATGAAAAATTTAAAATTAAGTAAAAGTACTTTATTTGTTACAAAAGATTTAGAAGAAGAATTATTATTATCTTCTCGTAATGTAAAAGGAATTAAAGTAATATTACCTACTGAAATGAATGTTTTAGATTTAGCGAGTTATGAAAATTTAGTAGTAACTGAAGAAGCATTGAAAGTAATAGAGGAGGTGCTAATATAATATGTCAAACTATAGAGATGTAATTAAAGCACCAGTAATAACTGAAAAAAGTGCAGCTATAGCAAGCGATGACAGAAAATATGTTTTTGAAGTAGATACAAAAGCAAATAAAACTCAAATAAAGCAAGCTGTAGAAAAAATATTTAAAGTTAAAGTTGATAGTGTTAATACAGTTAATGTTCATCCTAAGAAAAAAAGAGTAGGACGTTATACTGGATTTACAAATAAGTCTAAAAAGGCAATAGTAACTTTAGCTCCAAATAATAAGATAGATTTATAAGGGAGGATATTGACATGCCGATAAGAACATATAGACCACTAACTAATGCGTCTAGAAATATGAACACTTTGGTTAATAAGCATTTAACAAAAAAGGCTCCAGAAAAGAATTTGACAGCACCGTTAAACAAAAAATCTGGAAGAAATAATCAAGGTAAAATTACAGTTAGACATCGTGGTGGTGGAGCTAAAAGAAAATATCGTATTATTGATTTTAAAAGAAATAAAGATGGTATTAAAGGAACAGTTACTGCTATTGAATATGATCCAAATAGAACTGCTAACATAGCTTTATTAAACTATGCTGACGGTGAAAAAAGATATATATTAGCTCCAGTTGGAATAAAAGTAGGAGATACTTTAATGTCAGGACCAGAAGCTGATATAAAACCAGGTAATGCATTAGCATTAAAAAATATGCCAGTTGGTACAATGATACACAACATAGAATTAAAAGCAGGAAAAGGTGCTCAGTTAGTTAGATCTGCTGGTGTTTCTGCTCAATTAATGGCTAAAGAAGGAACAAAAGCTTTATTAAGATTACCATCAGGAGAAATGAGATACGTTTCAATAGACTGTAAAGCTACTATAGGACAAGTTGGTAATGCTGAACACGGTAACGTAGTTATAGGTAAAGCTGGAAGAAAAAGACATATGGGAATTAGACCTACAGTTAGAGGTTCTGTAATGAACCCTTGCGATCACCCTCACGGTGGTGGTGAAGGTAGATGTCCTATCGGACGTAA
>CAYXGK010000034.1:0-9479 GCA_964464565.1 uncultured Muribaculaceae bacterium
TCTATTAGGTCGGGGATATCGGATAGTGCGTGTTATAGGTTCGTAGTCCGTAATTGAAACCACAATCACTAAAAGGAAGGGCTCTTCTAAATTAAATTAAAAAAAAGTTAAAAAATTAGATACAATTACTTATATTTCGATTTGGTGAAAAAATAACGTTTTTATCAGTGTCTGCTAGTTTCTTTTTTGTAGAAATATTGTTAGTTGTTTTGATATATGTCTTCGTTTTTGGATATTCCTCATCAAAAGAATAAAATATTTTTGGTATTGTTGTTTCATTCCCTGATTTGATTTCTATAGGTATTATTTCTCCAGATGTGTACTGGTAAATAAAGTCGATTTCGCTGTTATTAAGTTTTCTATAAATTTTTATTTCGTCGTGTATATGTTTCTTATTTTTCAAAATTTCCAAAAATGTATTATTTTCAATAGCACGACCATCATTTGCAAGATCATAATTTTTGGTCAAAAATGTCATTAGTCAGATATCTCACAAATATAGTTTTGGATGGGTAGTAAGTTCTTTGGTTTTATCTTTGAAAAATGGATATACATTATACAAAATCTGACTTTTGTTCAAAAAATAAACATAGGATTCTATATTTTTTTTACTTATTCCTATTTCTTGTGATATTGATTCATATTTTAGAAGATTTCATGTGTTGCGAACTACATATTGCAAAACCTTTTCAAATGCGGGAAGTTCTTGTTTATTAAGCCAAAAAGCTATATCTTTTTCTACTAACCTCGTCAAAATCTTTCCAAGTTCAGTAATTTTATCCTCCTGGCTATTAGCGAAGATTACCGCAGGATATCATCATCGTGTACAGAATTCTTTCCATAAATTAGCGAATTGCTCTTGTAAGCTCTGAGAAATTTCTATTTTTGTTGGAAAAACAAGTCATTTGCTTTCTACGAATTCTTTGAAGCTAAAAGGATAGACAGTAACTTCTCCTCATCTGCCAACTAAAGATGATCATCCGCTAGATAATTGCCACATACCTGATCATGTAGCTATAATTGTCGCTTGATATTTTTTGTCGTCGTACAATGATTTGAGTAATCATTGAGCATTTTTGACTTCTTGCACTTCGTCTAGCATGATGAGTGTTTTTTTATCTTGCATATCAGCACCAGTATTTGTTTTGATGAAATCATAAAAATCTTGTTTGTTGATAAACTCTTTTTTGCCAAAAATATCTTCAAAATTGAAATATACGATAGTATTGAATTTCTTTTTGATACTCACTTCTTCTTTCAAAAGATAGAGTAATGATGTTTTTCCTGCTTGTCTAGCTCCGAGGATTACGAGAAGCTTTTCTTTGGATACGATAGTCTTGATTTGGTTTATATACGATTTTCTTAGAAACATGATATTTTTTTAAGTGTTAAAATCTTGCTATTGTATGATGATTTTAATATTAAAATCAAGAGTAAATTTCTCCTCCCAGAATTTGCATTATTTCTATTTCTGACTATAATTACTACATACACTTATTTATTCGTAACTTCATACCCATGACCAAAACACCAAAAACTTATAGAGACGGCTTATCAAAAGACTTTTCTACTAAGAGAAAAGACACCAACGAAAAAATCAAAAGGATACAAGAAAATCCTGATTTTTTGGAAGCTCATAAAGAAGAAGCGATTAAGGTCGTAAAGGACAAACTCTACAAAGAACTTGATGATACAAGAGCAACAGAAGAATATCAAGGCGCTAAGAGCAAGAAACAAGCGTTGAGAGGAAAGAAAAAAGACGTAAAGAAACAAGAAGAGATAGTCGCAGAACAAAAGAAACTTCTTGGAGATAAAGAAGCAGAGCTTGCTACAATGAGTGAAGAATATGGAGAAAAGTTTGAGAAGAAAACCGAAAAGAAAGAATCAAACGAAATCACTAAAGAGCATCTTCTCAATAAGCCAAATATGACAGCAAAAGACAAGGAATGAATGCAAAAATCTATTGATTATCTCGTAGAGAAAAAAATGGATACTTCAGAGAATTTACAGAAACTTGATGCTATCGTTTATACACAAGAATCTATTGAAATCTGAGGTGTTAAGCGAGCAAGAAAAGATATTTCGGCGAAGCCAAATGGAAAAAATATATTCCAGCACAACAACGTAACGTACTTCAAACGAAGTGAAAATATGATTAAAGAACAAAATGATTTACTTGCTAAACAAAATATGGAAATACCGTTGAATAGTGCTTATGAAAAATCAATGAAAGCTTTACCTGGTAATTATTCAAAATCAAATCGGTATGAGTGATGAAATATATTAGCTCTTATTACAAATATGTCAATGGATGGCTATTGTGATAGTGACGGCAAATTGAATAATAAAGGTGAGTATGGGTCTCGTTGGTCGGCTTCTTCGGAAGGCCTTAGTAACGCTCGAAACTTCTCATTCCTTGGAGATGAAGGTATTCTTGATCGACATAATAGAAACAACGCTTTGCCAGTCCGTCCTGTCCTCAAGTAACTCCTGTCCGCCAGAGGCGGTATTCGACTATTTGTCTATTCGACTATTTCAACCAAAAAATCTAGTTCAGTAAAATATCGGTGAACAAAATGCTTTGCATTTTGTTCATTTTTCTCTATATGTTTTGTTGCCAGAGTTTCTATTCTTATGGGAATAGAGAGTGTGCATACAGGAGTTCAGTTGCACACTATACACTTGATGTGTGTAGTAGTAAAAGATCATATTATTGGTTACGATAGTATGACAAAATGAGTTGCAACCTTATAGGCTATTGTGATAGTGACGGCAAATTGAATAATAAAGGTAAATATGGGTATCGTTGGTCGGCTTCTTCGAAAGACAATAATAACGCTCAAAACTTCAAATTCAATAAAGATAAAGGTAAACTTAATCGAAATAATAGAAACAACGCTTTGCCAGTCCGTCCTGTCCTCAAGCACTCCTACAGGCTGATCCTCGTGGTCAGCTTTTATATGATTATGGAAAATGTTAGATAAAGAAAAACTTTTACTAGATCTTTTTCAAGCATATTACGATACTCGTCAACACAAAAGAAATACAAATACTGCACTGACTTTTGAAATGAATTATGAATCAAAAATCATTGAACTGCGAGAAGATTTAGTGAATGGAACTTACGCCATTAGTCCGAGCATTTGCTTTATTATCAAAGATCCCGTCCAAAGAGAAGTTTTCGCTGCTGATTTTCGTGATAGAATAATTCATCATCTGATTTACAATTATGTTTACGAACTTTTTGACCGTCATTTTATTTACGACAGTTATAGTTGTAGATTAGAAAAATGAACACATTTTGGTATCAAAAGAGTAGAACACTTCATTCGTTCGTGTACGCAAAATTATAGTCGTGATGCTTGTATTCTCAAGCTTGATATCAAATGATTTTTTATGCACATCGACAAATATATTTTGTTTGAAAAAATTGAGACTTTTCTTTCTGAGAAAAAAGACAAACTGATTATTGATTATGATTTCCTCATCAAGCTTATTTATCAAGTTATTTTCTATGATTCCACGAATAATTGCATCATCAAATGATTCAAATCTGACCGAGAGTGACTTCCTGATGATAAAAGTTTGTTCCATTCTCCTAAAGACACAGGACTCGCGATTTGAAATTTAACAAGTCAGTTATTTGCAAATATTTACTTGGATAGTTTGGATAAATATATTAAGTATGAACTCGGATTTTCGTATTGTGGGAGATATGTCGATGATTTCGTCATCATCGATACCGACAAACAAAAATTACTTTCTGTAATTCCCAAAATTAGAGATTTTTTAAGCGATAAGCTTTGCTTAACTTTACATCCCAAGAAAATTTATTTTCAGTATTATAATAAGTGAGTACAGTTTCTTGGTGCATATATCAAGCCGTATCGCACCTATATCCGTAAAAGAACGATTGGAAATTTTTACAAAAAAGTGCAGGAAGTGAATAAAAGTGCAGTTTTTCATAAAGAGCTTACGCAGTCAATCGTTAATTCATACTTATGAATTCTCAATCATTACAAAACCTACAAAATTAGAAAGAAAGTTCTCGGTAAATTTTTCAACAAATTTTGGTCGCAATTCCATTTCACGAAATCTTACGCAAAAGCTATTCCCAATATAAGAAAACTCAAGTCTTTCGAAGTAAAAAATCTTTATCCTCAATGATATTATAATGGCAACCTACGATAATTTACCTGTCTATAAAATTTCCTATGATTTACTTCAAAAATTGTTTTTAGTCGTACGTAATTTCAAAAGAGATTACAAATACACATTATGAGAAACGATCAAAAAAGAAGTCATTGATTTGATAATCTCTATCTATCGTGCTAATTCACACATAAAAAAACAGAATTATCTAGAACAGGCGAGAGGTCATGTCGAAGTGGTGAGATTATTGATAAGATTGTGCAAGGATTTGAGAGAAATTGATTTGAAAGATTTTGTTGTTATCAATCAGATGATTGAGTCTATTAGTAAGCAGTTAGTCGGACGAGAGAAGTCATTTTCTAAAAAAAATTAAGTTAAAATAAAAAAGCCCTTCCGTTCTCTTATTTTCTTATAGATAGGACTATGACCTACAACGTTCGCCTCTAGTCTAATGTCCTGACGTTCCGTTGGAAATTAATATTTGTCAGGATATTTAGACAGAGGCTGTTGTAGGTTCGTTGCGTTGAATTTATAAACTGTTTTTGAAATCTTCTAATTTCTGTGTAAAATAACTATTAACTTCATTTCATTGTATTAGGTTAAACACATATTCAAAAACTTTATTGATGCAATCTATCGCATTTCATGTGTTTTTGTCTGAAATACAGGAATCGATAGTTTTGACTAAAGGACATGTGTCTAGTGATCATTGACAGTACTGATTGATTTTTTTATCAGTATATCGTCTATCATACCAGAATATAGGAGAACTAGTTTTAATTACTTTTCAATTTTCGGTATATATTAACATGATTCAATATCAGTCTTGCCCTCACATTTGGATTCAGATACTTCAACTTTTAAAACTAGAAACGTCTTTATAGCGATGGTATCATTCAAAAGAGATTTCAGCTCATTCTAAAACTATTTTGGATGAATCAAATGTAGAAGATACAATCGGAGCTGTCTCTGTTGGTGCAGTTGTTGCTTCTTGTACTTCTGTTGATTGATTGTTAGTCAATGAACACCCAGTCAAAAACAGTAAAGGTAATGCTAATAAGATTAATTTTTTCATGAATATGTGTTTAAAAAGTAAAAACATTGATTTTAAGCTAAACGCAATGACCTATAACGTTTGCCGCTAGACGGACGTCCCGACCTCCGAAGAATTTTAAAGGAGGAATGTACGGTAGCGGCTGTTATGCAACCCGAACTTGTGAGGGCTTGCGTATAGTTTTTTATCTACTTCAAAAGTAGTCTTTTCTTCGTTATTTGCAAGATTTTGGAAAGGATTTTGTCTTCTCATTGGAGATCGCTCGAAGAGCGAAAGGGGGGGCGAAAAACTTATATACATACAATAAATTGAAATAATATAAGTAAAATGTAGACTAAACAGTTGATTTATATTTAATTGTACGAGAATTATGTGAGATGTTAAAAATATACTTCAAATCTATAGTGATGAGTCTTGAGTTCCAGATAAAAGATATCAATCAATATGACTATTATCTTGAATTGACACCGATCTGCTTATATTAGAAACAGAGTTAGATTATGTATTACAAAGTTATAATAGAACCTCTTTAGAATATAAAAATATAGATTGAGATTCTAATAAAACAAAGTGTTGTATCGAAATGCTAAAAAAATGAATGATGATAGTTAATGATTATGGCTTGAAGATTGATGTATTAACGCGAGATATTTATGATAGTAGGCATCAAATTCAGAGAAGAGATGATATTCAAAATTTCAAAAGAATGTACTATAAATCTTTAGTTAAGTGTTGTGAAAGGTGGGATTTATCTAATTTTGAATTTTTTCCAGACGAACATTCGGCTGTAGATTGGGATAAAGAACTTAAACAGATATTAAAAAATACAAATCAAAATAAAAAATATCTTTCTTTATGAACTTTATTCTGAGAAAAAGAAGATCTCATTAGATATTTGAGCTTAGAAATAGAAGAAAAAAAATCTTGTGAAAATGTTTTGATTCAATTTATAGATATAATTACATGATTCATTAGGCTATCTTTTGAGTCTTGATGAGAAATATCTAATCGAATAATAAAAGAAATGTGACAAAACTCTCTTTTTAGTGATGATGTTTGATTGAGTAGATGAAAAGCTGCTAAATTTAAAGTATTTAAAGTTTTTTTAGGGATATGTAAAAATATTCAAAGTTGAATTAGTTTTTGAACTAATAATAGTCTTAGAACGTTTAACTCACAATGAAATTTGAATTTTTGGTTTTATGAGCCACAACACATTAAAGATAAAGCTCCTACTTTACCGACAAAAATTTCATTGTTTTAAATCTTTTGAAATATAAATAAATGCTCGTGCATAATTAGCAAAAAGTTTGCTTCTTGTGATTTCTTCACTCGAAATCCAGTTGCTTTGCAGTTGTGTTGAACTTTTACAATATCTTCTTTGAGTTGAAATCCTGCTTTTAAGAATCTCTCCATGACTTTAAAAGCCATCGGCTGGTAGAGTTTGTTCCTCCTTGTGTCACCCATTAAGATCGCACAAAATTTTCATGGTTTCAATACTCTAAAATATTCTTTTGCTATAATTTCCATTTCATCGCAAAATTTATCAATATCGTGTAAATTTGAGAGATCTTCTTCTATTTTTTTATCAGAATAATTGATAATATCGGCGTAAGGTGGGTGAGTGAGGATAAAATCTACACTTTCACTCTTTAGGAAATTCAAAACTCTTGTATCATTCAGTTTTAACTCTATTTTTGATTTACTTTTGTACTCAAAATCTAACGCTTTTTTGGTTATTTCTAGAGCATTTGGATTGATATCGTATGCTAATAGGTGTCTATCTAATAGTTTACATTCGACTGCTGTTGTTCATCATCCAATCATTGGATCGAGCAATAAATCTCAATCTTTGGAATATCTCAAAATAAGGTTTCTGACTACGTCAGGAGACCAATTTCAACGATATTTACTATTGTGAGTTGCCCAATTTCAGCGACGAGAAAAAGATCGGACTGTGGATGTTTCTAATTCAAAATTTTCAGGATTTGGGGTTTTTTTATTCATCCAACAGTGAATTAATTTCATAAAGTTCTATCTTATCTTTAGAAATGTCCTTTATTAAATATTTAATACCATATTTTTTGCATCCTTTCAATAGAAGTTCTTTGTTGATGATCCTTCAAATAGTGGTGTGTTTGTATTTACCGTCTTTGTATTTAGTATGTGTTGATTTTAGTTTAAAGAACATATCAACCTCTTTAGGATCATTAAAGTTGTTTCTTACCTCAAAAAATCGTTTTTGTAATTTTTTTAATGGAAATATATATCATTTTTTACTCTCTTTTGAATAATAAAGTCGTATTTCGGCTTTAGATACTAAAAAACATCATGGTGATGATGTTTGTTCATTACTTATAATTTCAAAGAAAAAATTTTCGGTAAATTTATCTAAATAATCGTCAAATTTAATTTCCACGCTTATTTGATGCTTTCACTGAAATATTACAATATCTATATCATCGTAAAAATATTTTTTATTTTCGTGTACATCAGCAATACTAAATTCTGATCTTTCAAAAAAACTTATGATTGATTTAAAATCTTTATCTTCTTGTTTTTTTCTTTCTTCAAAGGTGCTTGAACTTGTCTGATTGTGTGTCATTATTTAGGAGTAGGTAATCAAACATATTTGAATATCGATATATAATCTAATGGCAATGTTCATCGAAAATATTTATCTCACATTGCTAATATATAATTTAAGACATCATTATATTTTTTATCTTTAAACCGTTCGTCAAGAATAAAACAGAATTCGACTTTTATTCATAAGGAACTAACTAGTCTTTGATATTGTTTTCTTTTGAAATCGCTTGTTTGTAATTTTTCGTCAGTAGATCCTGTGCCTCATTGTTTTTTAACTTCAATAATATATAGCGTATTTCTTATTATCACATATATCGCACTATCTGGCAATAGTTTTGATGAAAGATATTCTTTATAGTCTATTCATTTGGGTTTAAGTAGATATTTGTACAAATCATGTTTTTTGTATATTTCTCACACTTTTTTGCTAAGATAAAAAATCTCGTATCAGTTTTTAATTTCGTAATTATCGAGTTGGCTAATTATGTTGTATATGTCTACCGCTTCTTCAAATGGTAATCCTGTTTTGTTGGTATTAGCTCCTCAAATTCCTCATTTTTTCATGTCTAAAAAATTAGTAATTTAAAATAACCGTTTCTTCCACATTTCATCTTTTTGATGCATCGGAATTTATAGCTCTTTTAGCCAAAACAGTTTCTTTCCTAAATCCAGCGCCCATATACATGTCGTTGATAAATGGAGTATTGTGGTTTGATAACATTACAAAACAACCTTTTTTATCCAATGCTTTATATGTTTCAAAAAGCCTGATTTGTTCTTCTTTCCCAAATCCTCACTTATTGTAGCTTGTAAAATTTGCTGTGCCAGTTAGTGTGTCGTATGGAGGATCTAAATAAATGAAGTCTCATTTTTCGGCATATTTTAGTATGGTTTCAAAATCTTCGTTTTTTACTATTGTATTTTTTAATGCATCTTGCACAGCGAAAAGAGTTTCTTCATCGCAAATTATTGGATTAGTATATTTTCCCATGGGAACGTTGTAAAATCCACTTCAATTTACTCTGTAAAGTCAATTAAATCCCGTTCTATTTAGATAAATAAATCTTGCTGCTCTCTGAATATCGGATCTTTTCTGAAAATCTTCTTGTCTGTCCCAAGCTCTTATTTCCATAAAAAAATCTTTATCGTATTTGTATGTTTTTAATTCCTTTATGAGTCATTGGACATTATTTTTTATTGTATTGTAAGTAATTATCATTTCTTCATTGATATCAAAAAGATGTGCAGGAAATGTTGTTCAAAATTTGTTTCTCAAATCAAAAAACATGGCTCATCATCAAACAAATGGTTCGAAATATTTGTTGAAGAACTTAGGATAAAATTTTTCTAATTGTGATAAAAGCTGTCTTTTCCCTCAAACTCGTTTGATGAATGGCTTGTAAATCGTTGTTTTCGTCTTTTGAATTGTTGTCATCTGTGTTTTTATGGATAAATTTATAGAGATCTTATCAAAATATTTATTGTTTTCCATAGTAAATTTTAATTTTTAGTTGACGGTTGTTTGTTATTATTTTTCGCCCCCCTTTTATTTTTTGAAAATCCTTTCCAAAATCCGTTGTTTGGAGTCAATTCGTGAAGAAGTAGATAAGATAAAAAACTATATGTTGCATAACGTTTGCTGCTAGTCCGAAGTGCCGACCTCCATTAAAAATTCGATATGGAG
>CAYXGK010000035.1:0-9475 GCA_964464565.1 uncultured Muribaculaceae bacterium
AGCAATCCCCTCCTAAGGGATAGGTCGTTGGTTCGATTCCAATCAGGGACGCCATTATAAATAAAACTTGCCTTAAGGGTGAGTTTTTTTTATGAAATCAAATATTGTGTTACAATAATCATATAAATGAGGAAAGAATTATGAAAGAAATAGTAAAATTATTAAAAAAAGAAAATAAAACAATTTCTACAATGGAATCATGTACAGGAGGATATTTAGTAAACTGTATTACAAATGTTTCTGGATCTAGTGATGTATTGAAATTTAGTGCAGTAACATACTCAAATGAATATAAAATAAAGATGGGAGTAAACATTGAAATAATAGAAAAATATTCTGTATATAGCATAGAAACAGCAAAAGAAATGAGTATAAAAATTAGTGATTTTGCAAATTCTGATTATGGAGTAGGTATAACAGGGAAAATAAATGATATTGATAAATTAAACCCATATGGTGAAGATAACAAAGTCTTTGTAAGTATTTACGATAGAAATAATAATAAATACTATACAGCAATTATTAAAACTCTTAATTGTAGTAGAGAAAAAAATAAAAAGATTATAGTTGAAAAAATAATAAATATGTTAGAAAAAATAATATAAAAAAAAACTCAATTTTTTTTTGAGTTTTTTAATTACAATCAGTTGTACATATAGTACTTGTAACATCATCAAACATTTTCTTTAAAACTGTTTTTAATGCTGCCGATTTTTCTTCTGTCCAATAATCATTTGGAGTTATTCCATCTCCTGATATAGTAGCTGTTTCATTGTCATTATCTAATATTTTACCGTTTTTTACTGCTACTACATGTGGCACGAATATTCTAGGATTATTATTGTCATCTTTAACTAGATAATCATTTAATATTTTGGTTACTTCTTGATATTCTTTAGTGTTGTCTTTTCTATCATTTAATATATTAAAATATATTACTTCTTTTATGTCAGATTCATTAGCAACTTCATCTAAATATTTAACATATTCTTGACACCATGGACATTCTGGAAATCCAAAATAAATTATTGCAGTGCCTGTTTTTAATGTATCTATTACTTCATCAAGTTTTTTATATACAAATTTATTATTGTTAGATACTTTAGGATATTCATTTTTAAAGGATACGGAATCCTTTTTAAATATATTACTGAAGAACAACACATATATTAAAACCCCAACTATTAAAACCCCAACTATTATTAAAACATTTTTTTTGTTCATAATACACCTCACTTACAATAAAATTATATCATAAATATATTAAATGTACACAGATTATTCTATATGATATAATTAATTTATGCCGTCTTAGTTCAGTGGTAGAACGGTTGCATGGTAAGCAACAAACGCAAGTTCGATTCTTGCAGATGGCACCATTTATTTAATTAATATTATAAACAAAGATAATAAATAATGGACATTAATAAATTGAAATAAATATATTAAAAAGGAAAGTATAATATGAATAAAGGAAAATTTATAGTAATAGAAGGAACGGATTGTTCTGGAAAAGAAACTCAAACAAACTTATTACTGTCTAGATTACAACAAGATGGTGTAAAAGTAGAAAAAGTAACTTTTCCAATGTGTGATACTCCAACCGGAAGAATTGTACGTGGACCATATCTTGGAAAAAAATCTGTATGTGATGGTTACTTTGAAGAAGGTGCTGCAAATGTAGATCCTAAGGTTGCTGCTTTATATTTTGTAGCTGACAGAATATATAATAAAGATAAAATTACAAATCTAATAAATAATGGGACAAACGTATTATCGGATAGATATGTTGAATCAAATATGGCACATCAAGGTGGTAAAATATTAGATAAAGAAAAGAGATTTGAAATGTATAACTGGTTAGAAGAGTTAGAATATGGCTTAGGGGATTTACCAAAACCTGATGCTACTGTATTATTATATGTACCATATCAATATGCATTAGAATTAAAAAAGAGTAGAGAAGAGTCGCCAGATCAACACGAGACAAGTGAAGAACATTTAAAAAATGCTGAAAAAGCATATTTAGAGCTTGCAAAAAGAAATAATCATATAATAATTAATTGTGTAGATAATAACAAAATGAGATCTATTGAAGATATACACAAAGAAATATATGATATAGTAATATCAAAATTATTAAGATAAAAAAATATAGTTTAAAAACTATATTTTTATATATTCTATTGCTTTATCTATTGCAATATTTATAAATTTATTATCTTTATTTACATTGTTTATTGCATCGGGTATTGTTAATCTTGGATTGGTTAGTACTTTTGAATTTAATAAAGTAAATAACTGAACTAAATCATTATATGCATTTATAGTTCCAAATGGCCCTTGACTTGCTCCTGATAATATAACTTTTTTATTGCTCAATACTTGTTTGTTGTTCTCATCAATTGGTCTACTTAACCAATCGATTGCGTTTTTAAGTACTCCAGAATAAGAATTGTTATATTCCGGTGAAAATATCCAAAGAGCATCACTTTCTTTTACTTTTTCTCTTAATTCTTCAACTTCTTTTGGAGTAGGGTATTCTATATCTTCATTAAAAAATGGTATTTTAGATATATCTAGGATTTCCATATCTATTTTTTCTTTTACAATGTTTGCTAATTTTAAATTATATGAATCTTTTCTAAGTGAACCTACTATTCCAACTATTTTCATATTTTCTCCTTTTTTAAATTAATAACTGGTTTTATCTCTATAAATCCTTCTTTATATCCAAAAACTTCTTTTATTGAACTTTGTATATACCAACTAGCACATGTCTCATTATCTGAATGATAATCAACATCATCCATTGTTAAAGTATTTATTTCTTTTACCCAATCATATGTATATTTTACCAAATAATTATATTTTATGCTATCAATAGGTTTTTTAGTTAATGTAACTAAATTTTTATATTCATCTATTGTTATAAGCCTTATTCTATAACCATTAACTTCTTTAGTATTTATTTTTAGATTATTTAAATATTCACCTTCTAAATATTTTTTTTCAGTTAAATAATCATATTTTGTAAAACAATC
The DNA here is from genome assembly GCA_964464565.1 of uncultured Muribaculaceae bacterium. Classification (GTDB taxonomy): domain Bacteria; phylum Bacillota_I; class Bacilli_A; order RF39; family UBA660; genus JAAYGD01. Next base: position 3,045 of record CAYXGK010000035.1, read on the forward strand.
TTTAATCTTTTTGTCGTAGTTTAAATTTATAATTGATACATAGTCCATAGATTCATTAGATTCATTTATTACATACCAAGATTCTTCCTGAATAATAATAATATCTCCAATATTATATTTTGAATATGTTTTCTTTTCATCTTTATTATTAATATTTTTATTTGTATTGTTATATTTATTATTATTTATAAAAAAATATGTATTAATTATTATTATTATTATTAAAATTATAATTATAAAAATTTTTTTCATTCTTTCTCCTAAATTAATTATAACATGATATAATCCATTACCTGCCTTAATCATTTTTTTATTTAAAAATATTTAATAGATGTTATAATATATTCATAAATAAGTCGAGGCAGATATGGAAGAAAATAAATCATTATATACATATAGAAAAGGAACATTTGTACCCAATAAGTTAAGGATAAAAGATGAATTAATTTTCTTAACTAGAGGTAGATGTGTTATGTCTTATCTTAAAGGTGAAGATACAATTGGTTTATCTAAAAAAGAAATGAGTAATAAAGATATTATAACGTATCACCATATTATTAAAGACTCTTCTGATGGAGAAAAGACTTATTACAATGGTGTTCCAATACTTAGAAGTTATCATTCGTTTCTAAACACTTTAGAAGAACATGATCCAAAAATCTATGCATATTTGAATGAAGCTTTTTTGTATTATAAAGAAGCGATTGATATGGATAATATGTTTGAATTTATGTATGGAAGAAATGCAATAAAAAAAGCATTAAAGGATGTAGAAGAATTAGATGATTCTAATATAAAATTCCACTTAATTAGAGAAGAAAATTTAAATGGTAAATTCTTATCTATAGAGCATGCTGCAGAGGTGAGAAAAGCATTAATTATTTATAGAGATGAAGTAATACCTTCAATAAAAAGATTAAAAGAAGCATATGATAGATGTGAAATATATCAGAAATTTACTAAAACACTAAAAAAGAGAAGACAGGAAAAAATAAGAAGAGAATTAATTATAAAAGAATATTATAGATGTAAAAGAAAACAAAATAAAAACAGTTCATAGAACTGTTTTATTTATTTGCTTTTTTTTCTTTTTTGGCTTCTCTAGCGCTCATTACTACTTGTTTACCATCTATTGTTACTTTTTGTTTATTTAATGATTGTTTTTTATTTGTCGCATTAAGTGCATGAGATCTTTTATTACCAAATAAAGGTTTTCTAGTTGTCTTTGTATTTGCCATATGTCCCTCCATAAATTACTAGAGTAATGTTATCACATTATGTTGTTTTAGTCAATTGAAATAATAAAAATAATAGTGTAGAATTAAATAAGAAGGTGTTTATGAACTATATACCATTATGTATTAAAACTAGTTATTCCATATTTCGTTCTCTATGTGATATAAAGAAGTTAGTTTCATCATCTAAAAAACTTGGTATAAAAGCACTTGCCATTACAGATAATAACCTTTTTGGAGTAATGGAATTCTATAAGGAATGTATAAAAAATGATATTAAACCTATAATTGGTTTTGAAGTAATTTATAATAACTGTAAAATATTATTGTATGCTAAAAATTATAAAGGATATCAAAATCTATGTAGACTTAATTTTATAATGCAAGATAAAGAAATTGATATAGAAGATTTAAATAAATATAGTAGTAATCTAATATGTATTACTAATGAAGTTGATATATATAATTCTTTAACTAAAGTATATGTTAATTTATATTTAGGATATAATAATGATTATGAACAAAAAAAACATATTACTAAAAACTTAGTATATATTAATGAAGTTATATCAATTAATAAAGAAGATATAGCTTATATTAAATATTTATATTTAATAAGAGATGGAAAAAAAATAGATAATATTAATTCGTATAATATAAGCCATACTTGTTATTTGGAATATCATAATAAAAACAATTATAAAATAGAAGAAGAAATATCTAGTATGTGTTCTATATCTTTTCCATATAATCATAATTTATTTCCAAAATATGATGTTGAAGACTCTAAAGAATATTTGTTAGAATTATCAAAAAAAGGTTTAGTTAAAAAATTTGGAAATAAAATAAAGAAAAGTTATTATGATAGATTGTTATATGAATTAGAAGTAATAGATAAGATGAATTATAATGATTGTTTTTTAGTAGTGTATGATTATGTTAAATATGCAAGAAAAAACAATGTGTTAGTGGGTCCAGGAAGAGGAAGTGCGGCTTGTTCTTTAGTTTCCTATGCTCTTGGAATTACTGAAGTTGATCCTTTGAAATATGATTTGTTATTTGAGAGATTTTTAAATTTAGAACGTATTAGTATGCCGGATATAGATATTGATTTTGAATCAAATAATAGAGAGAAAGTAATTAATTATGTAATTGATAAGTATTCTAATAAAAGAGTTGTTCCAATTATTACGTTTTCATCATTATCTGGAAGACAAGTAATTAGAGATATAGGAAAGATTCTTGAAGTAGATACTAAAAAATTAGATATAATTTCTAAATATATTGGGGTTAATAGTTTATATGATTCATATAAAAATAATATGGAATTAAAAAAATATATAGCATCTAACAATTTAGAAACATTAATGGAAATTAGTTTAAAACTAGATGGTTTAAAAAGACAAATATCTATTCATGCTGCAGGTATTGTTATATCTAACTTAGAATTATGTGATTATATACCTCTTAATAAATATAATGACAATTATATAAGTGGTTATTCGATGGAACATTTAGAAGAATTAGGTTTGTTAAAACTGGATTTTTTAGGAATTAAAGATTTAACATTAATTGATAATGTATTAAAAAAAATAGATGTAGATTATTACAATATACCTTTAGATGACAAAAAAACTTTATACTATTTTCAAAATGCATATACTGATGGTATATTTCAATTTGAAAGTGATGGAATGAAAAACTTTTTAAAGAAATTAAAACCAGATAGTTTTAACGATATTATTGCAGCTATTGCTTTATTTAGACCAGGTCCATCATCTAATATTGATTCTTACATAAAAAGAAAACATGGCAGAGAAAAAATAGATTATATTCATGAAGATTTAAAAGATATATTAATGTCTACATATGGAATAATTATATATCAAGAACAAATAATGCAAATTGCTAATAAAATAGCAAATTATACCCTTGGAGAAGCTGATGTTTTAAGAAGAGCGATTAGTAAAAAGAAGATGGAAGTATTAATTGAAGAAGAAGCTAAGTTTATAAGAAAATCGGTAGAAAATGGTTATTCAAAAGAATTAGCAAAAAAAATATACGATTTTATTTTTAAATTTGCAAATTATGGATTTAACAAAGCACATTCAGTTGGATATTCAATTATGTCTTTTAGAATGACATATTTAAAAGCAAATTATCCACTTATTTTTATGAGTGAATTATTAACAGATGTAATTGGTCAAGATTTAAAAACAAAAAAATATATAGATGAATGTAAAAAAATGAGTATTAATATATTAAAACCTGATGTTAATCAAAGTAATAGTGAATATAAAATAGAAGTTGATGGTATTAGATATTCTTTTTCAAGCATAAAAAATATTGGTGTAAATGCATCTAATGAAATAATAAAAATAAGAGGCAATCGTCCATTTACAGATTTCTTTGACTTTGTAGCTAGAACTTATAGTCCGTCAGTTAATAGGTTAGTAATTGAATCATTAATAGATTCAGGTGCCTTTGATTTATTTAATTATAACCACAATACATTAATAAATAATATTGATTTGGCAATAAATTATGCTGAAGTATATAAAACTTTGGATGAATCTGTGATAGAAAAACCAATAATGAAATATTTCGATGAATTTTCTAAAGAAGAGTTATCTAAAAGAGAGGTAAATATATTCGGATTTTACCTAACAAATCATCCGGTTTCAAATTACAAAGCAAAATTTGATAATATAGTAAACACTAATGATATTAAGAATTTTTTTAACAAAGAAATAGATATGGTTTTATATGTTGATTATATAAGGGAAATTAAAACAAAAAACAATAAACAAATGGCTTTCTTAAATTGCAGTGATGAATTTGGAAGTATAGAAGTGGTAATGTTTCCTAATCTTTATGAAAAAATAGAAATGGGTACTATTATGTATGTAAAAGGAAGAGTAGAAAGAAATATTTCTAAATATCAACTTGTGTTATCTAGTTTGAAAAAATTATAGAAATATGCTATAATTTTTTAATAGAAAAGAGGCATTATGAGATTAAAAGATAAGATTATAGGTATTTTTATAACTTTAGTAGTATCTTTGTTTGCAATTGTTCCTTCGTTTAAGGTGAACCATAAAATAAGTGAGCAACCAAATAAACTATATAAAGTTTACTTGGATGGAAAAGAAATTGGAACTATATCTTCTAAAGATAAGTTACATAAATATATAGATGAAGATCAAAAGGAATTTAAAGAGGAATTGGGAGTAGATGTAGTATATTTACCAAACAATTTAAATATAGAAGAATATATTGGATATAATTCAAATATTATAGATGAAAAAGAAATATATAATTCAATAAAAGAAAAAGCTCCTTTTACAGTAAAAGGATCTATTATAACTATAAAGAAACCTAAAGAAGACGGTACGTTTGAGAAAATAACAATAAATGTACTAAACGAAAAAGATTATATAACTGCTGTTGAAAATACTATAAAAACATTTATAAATGAAAATGATTACAATATATTTATGGATGGAAATGTATCTACTAATTTTGATATAGGAAGTACCATAAAAGATATATATATTGAAGAAGAAGCATTAAAGAATGTAACTATTAAAAGAGATGTTTTAATACCTTCTAATGAATTGATTTTTAAGGATTCTAAAACATTAAATCACTATTTATTGTTTGGAAATTTAGATGAAGTAGATAAATATAAAGTAAAAAGAGGAGATACAATAGAGAGTGTTGCCTTTAATCATAAATTAGGTGTTAAAGAATTTTTGATTATTAATCCTGAATTTACTAGTGATACAAATCTTTTATATGAAGGACAGGAAGTAAATGTTGGACTTATGAAACCAATAATTAATGTAGTAAAAGAAGAACAATTAGTTGAAGAAATATCTACTAAATATAAGACAACAATCAAGTATGATTCTACAAAACCTCAAGGTTATTTAGAAGTTACTCAACAAGGCATAGATGGTTTAGATAGAGTAACCAAGAAGATTCGTTATCAAAACGGGGTAATAGATGGAGCAGAAATGACGGATGCAGAGTCTCTTAGAACTCCAGTTGAAAGAATTGAAGTAAGAGGAGCTCGTGTTGTAAATGATCCAATAGTAATTGCCGATGCTGGTAACTGGGCATGGCCTACAAAGTCTCCACACATGTTAACAAGTACATATGGATGGAGATACTTAAATGGTTCTAGAAAATTTCATGAGGCAATAGATATAATCATAGTTGGTCAAACTCATGGTTCTCCTGTATATGCTGCAAATGATGGTAATGTTGTTACAGCTATTTCTGGAGGATATAATGATGGAAGAGGATCATATGTATTAATCAATCATAACAATGGATATTTAACTGCGTATTATCATATGTCTAATGTTTCTGTATCTACTGGTCAAGCAGTAGAAAAAGGAGAGCAAATAGGAAAAATAGGTAATACTGGATATTCGTTTGGAGCACATCTTCACTTTGGTGTTTATAGAGGAACATATAGTGATGCAAATGCTATTAATCCATTACTATTATACAGATAGAAATATCTGTATTTTATTGTGTAAACAATTATATTATTTTTGATATATATTTTAAAAAATGTTATAATAAAAAAATAGGAGGATTATGAAAAAGATTATAGCAATTATTTTAGTTTTTACTACGATGTTTTCTTTTGTTAATACTGCTAAAGCTGAGACTATTAGAAATTTAAAGAAAAAATTAGATAAATTATTAATAGAGGCAAATGAGAAAACAAATTCTATTAAACAAACAGAATCTCAAATGAATCAAACTAAAGGTAATATATCTAAAATATATAATGATATGGAATTTATATCAGAAGAAATAATTCGTATAGGTAATGAAATAGAAACTTTAGGTGTTGAAATAAAAAACAAAGATGAGCAATTAAAAGAATTGATGAAAGCTTATCAAACAACTACTGAAGGTTCGTTTTATATAGAATATATTTTTGGGGCAGAAACAATTGAAGATTTTATATATAGGTATTCTATTACAGAACAAATATCTAAATATAATAATGATTTAATAGATCAAATGGAGATAAAAATATCGGATAATAAAAAGAAAAACGAAGAACTAAATTTAAAAACAGTAGAACTGCAAGATAAGCAAGCTACTTTAAAGGGTGAATTAAATAAACTTGTTAAAGTAAAATCTGTATTACAAGAACAAGAATTAGCAATT
>CAYXGK010000036.1:0-9411 GCA_964464565.1 uncultured Muribaculaceae bacterium
GCTCGCCGGGCTCATAACCCGGAGGTCGTAGGTTCAAGTCCTACTCCCGCAACCAATGTATTTAAAAGCACTATGTGCTTTTTTTTTGTTAGTATGTAAAATAATGATTTTATAATATACAAAATATAATATTTTGATATATAATTATTATGGAGGATATATGAAGAAATTAAATACAAAATTAATAAGTGGGTTAATTACAGTTGTACTAATTGGAGTTTTTATTTTTTTAGGTAAGGATTTATTAAAGGATCCCGTAATTAAAGATGATGAAAAAGAAGAAGATGTAGAAGTTGTAAAACCTCCTAAGAAAGAAGAAAAAATAAAAATTATAGATTTAACATCCAATACTAGAACTATTGGAGTTATGATAGACAATGTAGACGGTGCATGGCCACAAGCAGGATTAGAAGAAGCTTTTTTAGTATATGATATTTCTGTTGAATATGGATTAACAAGATTGTTTGCTTTATTTAAAGATAGCAATGCTAATTTTATTGGACCAGTTAGAAGTTCAAGACACTATTTTTTAGATTATGCTATGGAAAATGATGCTATATATACACATCATGGATGGAGTCCTCAAGCGCAAAGAGATATATCAAAATTTAATATTAATAATGCTGTTCCAGGTAATAGAAAAGGTACATGGGGACACATTGCTCCACATAATGTATTTACATCGATTGAAGAAATTAATAAATTAGGAAGTAAATATAGAAAAACTACTGATAAGGAACCGGTTTTAAATTATTCGGCTGAGGCAGTTGAAATAAATAATGTAGAAGGAGAATCTGTAGAGGCAAATAAAGTTACTATTAGATATTCAAGTAACTATACAGTTAAATATGAATATGATTCAAATTTAAAAATATATAATAGATTTATAAATGGTAAAAAACATACAGATGTAGAATCAAAAAAACAATTAACTGCTAAAAATATAATTGTAACAAATGTAAAGAGTTATCCAGATCCGGATAATTCAGATAAAGGTAGAATAACATTAGATAATGTTGGAACAGGTACAGGATATTATATTACAAATGGATATTCTAGACCTATTATGTGGTCTAAAACATCTAGAGAATCAAAAACAGTATATAAATATAAAGATGGAAAAGAAATTACTGTAAATGATGGTAACACATATATTCAAATTCAACCAATAGGAGAAACAACAAAATTCGAATAGGAGATATATGATTTCAAATTTATTGATAGGTTTAATAATTGGTATAGGATTAATACTTCCTGGTGTTAGCGGTGGAGTAATAGCGGTAGTTTTAAATGTTTACGATAGATTAATTTATTCAATGAATAAATTGTTAAAAGATCCAAAGACAAGTTTAAAATTTTTAATTCCAATTGGTATTGGAATAATAATTGGAGTATCTTTACTTGGTAAACTGTTAAACTATTTATTATTCGAAAAAAATTATATTGAAACATATTTTGTTTTTATAGGTTTAATTTTAGGTAGTGTTCCAAAACTAATTAATCAAACTAAAAAGAAAGGAAATCCAAATTATATACTAATGTTAACCACTTTTGTATTATCATTGACGTTGTTTATATTAGGTAAAGATTCAGTTATATCTTTATCAGTTAATAACAATACATTTATTGGTATATTTTTAACAGGATTTATATTTTCGACTGGAAAAATAGTGCCAGGAATAAGTAGTTCATTTTTGCTTATTTTAATTGGTACATATGAATATTTTTTAAAAATAATAGTAGATCCAATTGGAACACTATTAAACAACGTAACTGATATTATTCCACTTGCTCTTGGTGTAGTAACAGGTGTAATAATATTTATAAAATTAATGGGTTATTTATTAAATAAACATTATGGAAATACATACAGCATAATAATTGGTTTTGTATTAGGATCTATAATAGCTATATATCCTGGATTAACATTTGATATTCATGGATTATTATCGGTATTATTGTGTGGTATAAGTTTTGTAATTTCATATAAATTTTCTAAAATAAAAAATTAGTATATATACAATAGGAGGAAATGTATGAGAAAAATTATTCTTGGGATATTGGGTGTGTTAATGCTTGTTGCTGTTGTATATTTAATTCAAAGACAAATTAAAACGGATGATTATTCATATGTAATTTTAACAATTAATCCTTCATTGGAGCTTGCTTTTGATAAAGATGAAATAGTAAGAGAGATTAATTCTTTAAATGAAGATGCTGATATTTTGCTTTCTGATTTAGATCTTGTTGGTAAATCTTTAGAAGAGGTAACAAATACTATAATAGATGAAACAGAAGAAATAAATAAAATAGATAACACAATAGATTTAGTAGTAATTAATCAAAACGAAGAAAAAAGATTGGAATTAGAAAATAGAATTAGACAAAGAATAGAAAACCATATTCAAACTAAAAATTATAATGCTACACTTACAGTAAAAGGGGTTACTAACGAGATAAAAGATGCAGCAACAAAATATGAGGTTCCAAACGGGCATATGATGTTAGTAAAAAAAGCGTTAGAATTAAATAGTGAGTTAAAAGAAGAAGAATTAGTTACAAAATCAGTTGAAGAAATTCAAAAATTGATAAAAGAAGCATCATTTAATCGTATAGAAAAAACAAAAACAGAAAATAATAAAACAAATGTAGAACAAAAAGAATCGCTTATAAAACAAAAAGAACAATTAAAAAAAGGAAATCAAAACAATAATTAAGAACTTAATATATAGGTTCTTTTTAATTGTATTTTTTTAGATAAAATGATATTATTTATACTAGGAGAACATATGGAATATTTAGAATTTATTAGTGAGTTTTTTAATCATAATAAGATTGATTCTAATTCTATTAACCTTGTAATAGAATTGTTTGACATATCAAGAGATATTTCGTTTTTACTAGAAGATAACTTAAATATAAAAGAAGCTTACTCTAGCGAATCTATGAGTGAAATAAGAAATAGATTTATACAAGATCAAAAAGAAGAATTAAATAAATTTATTAATAATTTATTGAGCTTAAAGACAATTTCTAATGAAAATACATTAAGGGTTATAGAACTTTTAATTTCATCAAATAAATTAGCGGAAAACCAATTAAATACAACTCAAGTTATTACAAAGGAATCTTTGATTTTTAAACACGAAAACAATAGAAAATTAATACTACTTGCATTAAATAAAGAAAAAGAAATAGAAGAAAGATTCAAAATAAATAATAAGTCATACATTATCCAAAATTTAAAAAATCTATTAAATAAGTTAATTAATATATGTATGTTAGGACCAAACCCATCATTAAAAGAACTAAAAGATAAAATTGATAAAGATTATAATTCGCTAGACTTTGATTATTTAGAAAAAATCAATGAGTCTACTTTAAATGAAGTAAAAAATAATAAAAACAATATAAATACTAAAGAAGAAGCGCATGCATTTTTAAATGTTTTATATAAATTGAATTCTGCGCATAATAAACCCATTAATAATCATGAGGATATATTAAAGATAAGAGAATTAGAAGAGAGAATATATTCTTTAAATTTATATAATTATTTAGAAAAATCACAAAATAGCGACAGATTAAAACCATATAATTTGTTGCTAAAAGAGCAATTAGAAACTATCTATATCGAAGTAGATAGTATCGAAAAAAGAAAAAAATACTTATCGACTTTATCTAATATGCTAAATACTATTACTTCACTTAACGAAAAAATAAAACCTTTAAAGGTTGGTAATGGTATTTTTGACTATAATGTTGAATCTTTTGATAGTGTTAAAACAATAAAAATGGAAAATAATATAAAATGGGTAATGTATAGAAGAGGAACTCAAACTAGTTATTCAATAATAGAAAATAGAGAAATTATTTTAAGAGAATTAGATTATTGGGAAAAAGAGACGAACTCTGGATTTGATAGATATGACAAAGAAGACCTTATAAAAAAAATAGATGAAATATTAAATTTTATTAAATTATATTATAAATATAGATCATATATTATGTATATGGAAGTATCTAATAAAATTTTTAATTTTGAGGGTTCAAAGAATGCGCTTAATAAAGATAAAAAAGCTCTTGATGAAGTAAAAGAACATTTGATGAAAAATATAGAGAATATAAAGATTTTAGGCATGTCTTATTATGAAAAAGAGATTGATATTGAAAATTTATTATCAAAATATACCAATATAGAAAAAGAAGTGATATTTTCTTCTATAATACCAAGTGATGGAATAGGTAGATGTATTGAATCATTTGAAATGTTAAAGATTATATATGGTTTGGAATACGTAAGAAATAATATAATTGCTTTTGAGAATAAAAAGGAGAATTAATGAAAAAATTACTTTTGATTTTGTCTTTATTTATGATTATTAATGTTAAGGGCAAGGAGAGTATAAACGATTATTCAAATGGAATAGATGGTAAAATAATACAAAAAAGTATATCTATAAAATTGGATTCAAATGATACTGAAGATTCTTTAATTTTATCTTCAAAGACTGGAATATATATAAAAAAAGGTAATGAATATAGGTATATTAAAACAGATTCTTCTTTAGTTAGTGTAATTGTTATAGATGATATTAATTCTGATAATGTTAAAGATATAGTATATGCAACTAATACAAAAGATGGAAACTATAATGTTGTAGGTGTTTCTGGAAAAGATGAAACTGTATTATGGAAAAAAGCCCTTTTAGAGAAGAAATTTGGCAATATTAATGGCTTGAACTACAACAATATTAGAATTCAAAAAATTGAGTCTATTGAGGATAAAATAGTTGTTTTAAGTGACTATTCAATATATGTTTTAGATAACAATACGGGAGATTTAATTTTTAAGTATAAAGATAAAGATAATATATGGGGTGTAGCAGAAGTAAAAGATACAAATAATAATTTATCTAATGAAATAGTATTATCTAATCAATTAGGAGAAGTAAAACTAATAGATAGCAAAACTGGAAAAATGTTATGGAATAAAAAAGTAATTGAAGATTTAACTTTTAAAGAAGATAATATAACTTTTAAAACAGCAAGAAATATTTGGCAAGTTGAAGTTCTAGATAATAAAATATATGCGATATCTGAAAACGGTATTTTGTATTCAATAGATTATAAGACTGGTAATATTATAAATAAACTTGTCTTAAATAATTTTGATGAAGAAAAAATAAAAGAGTATTATTTAAATAATATGAGATATAGAAATAATCTACTATATAAAACATACTCAAAGAGCGAATACTATAATAACTTTGAAATGATTATAAAAGATAATCGTATTTATGTTACTCAATTTTTTAACGCAATAGATAGAAATAAACCATTAAATGATGATAATAAACCAAAAATAATTGTTATTGAAGATTTTAAAGTAATAAATGAATTTGAAATAGATCAAATGTCTTTGGTCAATGTTGAACCATTAGTAATTGATGAAACTATATATGTTCCAATTGAAATAAAAAATAAATCTTTAGTTATTAATAAATATTCGACTAAAGTAGAACAGCAAAAAATATATGTATCTAATTATCTAAGTGTTGATTCAAAAGATAATATATATTTTAATAGTATTAATGAAGGTATATTACTTGAACAAAAAAATACATCTAGTTTAATACTAGATAATGAATTAAAGTCTATAGTAAAAAACAATAATAGTTACTCTGTGGCAGATTTAATAAGAAGTAATAATGATGAATTAATAGTCAGTTATAAATCTAATGAAATAATTCACAAAATAGAAAGATATGATAATCTAAATAATAATACTCCACTTTGGGAATATAATATACCAAAAGATTTCTTAAATAACGGATTATTTTCTATATCTGCAAGAGAAGATTATAACAAAGACGGAATAATTGATGTTACTTCATTAATTAACAAGGTTGATGAAAACAATAATACAATAGCAACATATTTTTTAATATTAGATTCTAAAACAGGAAATGTATTAAAATTTAAACCAATACATACGGGTAGTTATTATCAATCTGGCAAAAGAATAGATACTTATTTAACGGGTAATAATTTAACTCCAATTAAAGATATAAATAGAGATGGTATTCCTGAATTGATATTGGATTCTTATGTAATAGATGGGTCAAAAATAAGTACTATAGGATTTTTTGATCAATCAATAAATACGCAATTGTCTACTATATATTCTGTTGGAGATATTAATATGGATTCAATTCCAGATTTAGCAGTATTTGAAACATCTCAAATAAGTATATATCAATCGATTATACAATCAAATTCTATAAGTTATAAGAAGACAAATAAAAATGTTAAATATTCTAAGGAAATGAATAATATAGAACTTGGTATTACAATTCCAGATTTAAATAATGATGGAATAAAAGAAATTGTAATAAATGATAAACTATCCGATAAACAAATATTTAAAATACTATCTGGTAAAGATTTGTCTTATATGTTTACTATTAAAGACTTAGCTCAATATGAATATGGATACACGCACATATTCTTAAATCAAGACATAAACGAAGACGGATTCAATGATTTTTATGAAGAAAGATTTGGAATGTCATATAGATTTTTAAGTGGTAAAGATGGATCTATATTGCTTGATATACCATTAACAAATGAAAATGTTAAAGATTTTACAATAAAAGAAGATATTATGCCAGATTTTATTGGTGTTACGTCATTTAATTATACTGAAAATGTAGGAAGTGTTGCTTTAGGAATAGATTTAAATAAAGATTCAAAAAAAGAAATATTTTTACTTAAATCAGAATATTATCCCCAAAACAAATTAACTATTTTAGCGTATGATATTTATAACAAAAATTTAGAGCCAATAAGAAGCTTTGATATATATTTTGAAACTACAAATTATTATAGAGAAGATATGATTATTGATGAGATAGACTATAATTATAAGATTATTGAAGTAGTAAACGGAGATGGTTTATATTTAGTAAAACTTCCAGGAACAAGTACAGTAAATGTATATGATGCAAAAAGTAATAAGGTCTTATCCGAAATTAGTTCAAATATATTAAAAGCTATTAAAACATCAAACGATAATATATTTGGTGTAACAAGTAAAAACAATCCAATATATATAAACTATAAAAACGATTTTAAAGTTAATAAAGATAACGATAATTCAACTTCTCCTTTAAAGATAGAATTAAATAAAGTGTCAATATCTGATATGAGATTAGTAAAGATATATAATAAAGGAATATTACTAGATATAAAATATGATGATAGTTTTGATTTAAAGTTAAAAAAAGGCACATATGACTTAGTATTTAAATCATTTGATAAATATGGTAAAACTCAAAATTATAATCTTAATATTACAATTAATAAGAATAATCCTTTATTGATTATAATATCTATTGTATCTATTATGTTTATTCTGATAATAATATATATATCAGTAGGATATAAAATAAAGAGAAATAAACGTTTAAGGAGGGTATTATGAATATAATTGAAACAAAAAATCTCACTAAACGTTTTGGTAACCTAACCGCTGTAAATGATTTAACTATATCTTTAGAACCCGGCAAAATATATGGGTTTTTGGGGCCAAATGGAGCTGGCAAAACAACTACTATGTCAATTTTATCTGATCTTATTAAACAAACTAGTGGTGAAGCTTTTATTGAAGGAAATAAAGTAGGTACAATTGAAGCGAAAAAACTTATAGGATATAGTCCGGAATTTCCTTCATTTTATTCAGATATGAATTGTATAGATTACTTAATATATATGGGCGAACTTGGTGGACTATCTTATGAAGATGCATTAAAAAAATCAATTGAATTAATAGATTTCATGAATTTAAAAGATTCTATGTATAAGAAAGTATCTAAATTTTCAACTGGTATGAAAAAGAAGATAGGATTAGCTCAAGCGATGATACATAATCCTAAAGTATTGTTGCTTGATGAACCTACCGCAAACTTAGATCCAACGTCTAGAATGGAAATAATTACTTCATTAAAAAGATTAGTAAAAGAAACAAATTTAACACTAGTAATTAGCTCTCATGTATTAACCGAATTAGAACTAATAATAACAGATGTAATAATGATAAACTCTGGTAAATTAGTATTCTTTGGACCAATAGAAAATGCCAAAAGATTACTTAATAATGATTTATTGGTTTTATCAACATCAAACAATGAATTTATAATTCAAAATATTAATAAAGAGCATATTTCTAATATAGAAATAAATAAGAACGAGATAAATATATCTACGTCGAATATATTAGGAATTAAAAAACAAATTATTAAAATAGCGTATGAAAACAATATAGATATTATTACATTAATGGACGCTAATGTATCGTTAGAAGAAGTATACTCTAAGATACTTACTAACAAAGAAGAGGATATATTATGAGAGTAGTGCTTAATAAAACATTAAGAAATATGTATAAACCAACTTTAGTTATTATTTATTTTATGATTGTGTTATTTTTTACGGTAATAATTTCTATTTCTAATTTAAAGAGCAATTCATTAAGTATAATAAATCAAATAGAACAAATAAAAATAACATATTCTATATTTAATTATTTATTCTTATCAGGTGTTGGTTTAATTCTACTTATTATGATTTTTGGTTTAGATATATTTGCAACTGAAGAATATGAAGGAACAATGCGTATTTTAATTGCAAAACCAGTATCAAGAAAATCAATTATAATGGGCAAAATACTGGGTATATTAATAGGTATATTTATTTACTATATCTCATCATTAATAATATCTTTCGCTTTATATTCGCTTATTTTAGGCCTAGATAAAGATGTTTTTGTTGGTGTAATAAATATAATTCCAAGTTTTATAATATATTCTTTATTTATAATAATAATTGTTACTTCACTAACTACTATTTTATCCTCGGTATTTAGAAAAAAAACACCAGCAATTGTAATATTTATTTTATTAATATTAGGAATATATGGAGTATTACCCATTATTAGAAGTATAACTATTGAGAACGGAGATTATCAAAAAGCAAATTTTCAATATTTTGATATTAATGCGCATCTTGGTAATACATATATGTACTTAATAGAAGCTGGTAAAGAAGAAAACGAACTTGGCGATAATATGTTGAGTTTATTTACAAGTAGGTACTTTTTTAATAGCGATGATCCTGATATAAGTAGCGATGGGTCAATGTTACTTCAAAAAAACGATACTATAAATGTACCGATAGTAATAACAATATATATGTTAATATCATCTATCTTATATTACATTTCATATAATATTATGACAAAAAAAGATATAACTTGATTGACTTTTTAAAATCAATTGTGTTATAATCTCTTTGCCTGGGGAATTAGCTCAGCTGGCTAGAGCACCTGCCTTGCACGCAGGGGGTCAAGGG
>CAYXGK010000037.1:0-9385 GCA_964464565.1 uncultured Muribaculaceae bacterium
TTTTTTACCTTCTTTTTGCTTCTCAAGTAATTTTTTCTTCCTTGAAACATCTCCGCCATAACATTTTGCGAGTACATTTTTTCTAATTGCTTTTATATCAGATCTTGCTAATACCTTAGTTCCTATTGCTGCTTGAATTGGAACCTCAAATTGTTGACGAGGTATTATTTCTTTTAGTTTATCAACAACAACCTTTCCTCTTTTATATGCAAAATCTTTATGAACAATAGTACTCAATGCATCAACTTGTTCATTATTTATTAATATTTCTAATTTAACTAAATCGCTTAATTTATAACCTATTATTTCATAATCAAAAGACGCATAACCTTTTGTATATGATTTTAACTTATCAAAGAAATCGTATACTATTTCAGATAAAGGCATTTCATAGTGAATATTTACTCTTGTTTGTGTTAAATACTCCATATTAATAAATGTTCCTCTTTTTTCCTGACAAAGTTCCATTATAGGTCCAATATAATCAGTAAATACTATAATATTAGTAGTAATATATGGTTCTTTTATCTCTTTAATATTTACTCTATTTGGCATATCAGATGGGTTTTGAAGATGCATTACTTTACCATCAGTAGTAGTTACTTCATAAACTACAGATGGTGCGGTTGCTATTAAATCTATATTAAATTCTCTTTCGATTCTTTCTTCAATAATATCCATATGAAACATTCCAAGAAACCCAACTCTAAAGCCAAATCCTAACGATTCAGATGTTTCGGGTTCAAATGATAAAGCAGCATCATTTAATTGTAACTTTTCTAAAGCTTCTTTTAAATCATTATATTTTTTTGAATCAATTGGAAATAAACCACAATAAACCATAGGTTTCATTGGTCTATAACTTAGTAACATTTCATTTGAAGGATTAGAATCTAAAGTAATAGTATCTCCTACTTTAACATCTTTTATATTTTTAATAGCTGCAGTAATATATCCTACTTCTCCAGCAGTTAATTCTTGTTTTTTTAACTCACTTGGCGTGTATACTCCAAGTTCTACTACTTCATATACAGCATTAGTAGATAACATCTTAATCTTATCTCTTACCTTAATTGATCCGTTTACTACTCTAACTAAAGAAATAACTCCTCTATAACTTTCGTATTCACTATCAAAAATTAATGCTTGTAATTTATCAGATGATGCTTTTGGAGGTGGAATTCTATTAATTATTTCATCCATTAACTCTTCAATTCCAATATTTGCTTTTGCACTTACTAGTAATATTTCATCTTCCTTAAACCCAAATGTATCTATAATTTCTTTTTTTACTTTTTCTGGATCAGCATTAGGAAGATCTATTTTATTAATTACCGGTATTATAGTTAAATTTCTTTCTAATGCCAAATAAATATTAGCTAAAGTTTGTGCTTCAATTCCTTGAGATGCATCCACAACTAAAATAGCACCTTCACAAGCTGCCAAACTACGCGATACTTCATATGAAAAATCCACATGTCCAGGAGTATCTATTAAATGAAATGTATATTCTTTATATTTCAATTGTACTGCATTTAATTTTATAGTAACACCACGTTCTTGTTCTAAATCCATTGAATCTAACATTTGATTTTTCATATCTCTAGAACTAACACTGTTTGTGTGTTCTAAGATTCTATCCGCAAGCGTAGATTTTCCATGATCAATATGCGCAATAATACTAAAATTTCTAATAAGTTCTAAATTCATGTAATCACCATTAAAATTATAACATAAAAAAAGAATTTACTATTTAATTAAACCCTTTTTTTATTTAATTTGTCTAATTCTTTTTGTATTTTATCTTTTGATTCTAATAATACATTACTTTTTTCATCTACTCTTCTAGAGGCTATTATTTCATCAAATTGTAAATACTCTTCATTTGATAAATATTTTTTATATCTTTCTAGAATATCTCTTTGATATTCTGCTGCTGAATATCCGCCAAAGTTTCCTTGTTGATTTATAGTATACGAAGTATCATATATATCATGTTCTTCATTAGTCCAAACATGATCTAATGTACTAATTGCATACTTTCTTTTATTTGAAAAATCTTGTTCTTTTTTCTTTTCTTGTTCTAATTTATAATTATTAATATGTTTTTTAATAATACTTATAAAACCCATAATTGACTCCTTAATCATTTATATAAAAAGGGTTTGTTATTTTATAAAACCCTTAATGCTTGCTCTTGCTATATTAAATTTTATATATTCTTTGTTTTTTCTATCAATAATAGCATTGTTTAAATCATTATACTCATCTGGTGTAAGAAATCTTCTGTAATCTTGCAATAACTTTTCTTGATATTCTGATGCAGAAAAACTTCGACCAAGTACAGCACCATTTTTAAACCACTCCATATACTCCATGTATTCTTCATAACCCCATTCGTGATTTAATTTACTTATTGCATATTGTCTTTTTGTTTGATATTCAAGTTCAAATCTCTTTTGTCTTTCTTTATCTTTATTATCTAAATGTTTCTTTATTAAGTCAATAAACATATATTACCCCCATTTGAGTTGTTATTATATACTGTTTTTTTATAAAAATCAATATTATTAATTAGTTCTTCTCATCCAATTACTATTTTGTGCTATTGCAGTATATGTTCCCTCTTTTTTATATTGATTATATCTTTCATAAAAATTTTCTGATATGGAAGTTGTCGAAATTGTTACATTAGAAGGAATTGAGACACTAATTAATTTGTTAGATTCAAAAGCATAATTTCCTATACTATTTAAATTACTAGGAAGTGTTATTTTGGTTAATTTATTATCTGAAAATGCATAATTTCCTATACTTGTTACACTATTAGGAAGATTTAAGCTTGTTAATTGATTGTTATAAAAAGTATAATCATTAATTACTGTAACACTATTTGGAATTGTTAAATTGATCAACTTATTATTTGAAAATGCATAATTTCCTATACTTGTTACACTATTAGGAATCGATACATTTGTTAGTCGATTTTTATTAAATGCATAATTTCCAATACTTACTACACCATTTGGGATAACAACGCGTGTTAACCCACTTGAATCAAAAGCATTATCTCCAATAATACTTACGCTACTTGGAATTGTTACACTACTCATAGATGAATTATATGCAAATGCATATTTACCAATACCTGTTACACTAGTTGGTATATCTAAATTTGTTAGTGCATTCTGAGCAAAACTCCAATTATTTATATTTGTTATACTATTTGGAATTGTCAAATTATTTAATTTGTTATTTTGAAAAGCATTTTCATCAATATTTGTTATACTAGTTGGAATTGTAATATTAGTTAATTGATTTTTATAAAACGCATATTTTCCAATGCTTGTTATACTGTTTGGTATATCAAAATTAATTAGTGCATTTTGTGCAAAAGTCCAATCTTCTATAACTGATACACTAGTAGGTATATTTATGCTTGTTATTTGATTATTATAAAATGCATATGAATTTATACCTGTTACACTACTTGGAATTGTAACACTAGTTAATTCATTGTTTGCAAATGCATAACTACCAATAGTCTTAACTGGTAAATTTTCTATAGTAGATGGTATATTAACATTTTTATCACATTTATTATTATAATCAGTAATAGTCACTTTTTTTGTAGTTTTTTTGTATGAAAAGCATGGCTTTGGAGTTGGTTCTAAATTAGGAGTTGGCTCTTGTGTTTGTGTTTGAGTAGTTTCTTCTTTTTCCCATTTTGCATATAAAACAATATCAGAAGTAACTGGTGAAGAAAAATCATATAATTCTTCTTTTAGATACCACCCTATAAATTTATATCCAATTAAAACTGGATTATCTAATCTATTAACTAATTTTCTATTTTCTACTTCTATTATTATATTCTCTAAATCATTAGACATAACAAATGTTACCTTATGTTTTTTTGAATTATTGGTTGTTTGATTTTGTTGTGTGTTTTCTTCATTTGTTGGTTTTTCTTTTTCTACTTGTTTATATGCTACTTTTTTGCACTCAACTAGACTTCTTAAACTTATCTTTTTATCATTAAACTCTTTTATTGCACAAAATTTCTCGTTATATACTATCATATATATTTTATTATCTTTTATCTCAATTGTTCCGTTTTTTGGCAATTTTTCGAATTTTTTTGGTGCTTCTCCTACAAATTTCCCGTTTTCTATTGTATATTTTTTATTCTCTGTAACTTTTACTGAATTTAGTATGGCCTCACTATTTCTTAAGAAGACTAAATCTTCTCTAAAATTATTTTGTATTATGTATGAGGAAACAAGAAAAACAACTATAAATAAACCTAATATTTTACTTATAATTTCGCTTACATTACCCGCTTTTCTAGTTGATTTATTTAGATTATATTTCATACTAAATACCTCTATACTATATATATTATAGTATAAGTTATAAAATATAACAACCAAAAAGAAAAAACTAATTTAAAATACACTTATAAATTATTTGCCCTGTTATTAAAAAAAATTATATAATAATATATATAACTTTTTTATAATTTTTTTTCTAAAATTGGACTTTGTACTGAAATTGAATCTCTTTTAAGACCAAGTTCTCTTCTTACTTCTTCTGTTCTCCTATCAATAATATCTTTGTTATACTTTTGATATTCTTCATCTGAAAGATATTTTTTATAATGTTCTAAGATGTTTTTTTGATATTGAGCAGAAGTTACATAATTACATTCTTCTCCGCTTGTAGACCAGTAATTATAATCGCTCCACTCTCTTCTACTCCATGTGTGATCAATTTTATTAATAGTATACTTTCTTATTATTTCTGCTTCTTGTTGCTCTTTTTTTCTTTTTTTCTCTTTAAGAGACTCTATATGTTTCTTAATTAATTCAACGAACATAACAATATCCCCCTTTTTTTGTTACTATTATACACATTTATTTTAAATAATCAATAAAATTATTTAATTTAAGATTTCCAAATATAGTTTTTCTTCTTATCATAAACCTTTCGGTATCATAAGTACTATATCCATTTGAATCCCATTGACCAATAAATGCCATTTTAAAGCCAGCTTTCTTTAATGCATTAATTGCACTTAAATTGAAATCAAAAAAGGGATATGCAAAATAATATGAACCATTTAATTTTTCTTGACTAAGCTTTAAATCTTTTATTATTTTTTCTTCTTTTTCACACAACATTTGTCCACCTTGACTAGATGCTCTATTTTTTGGACATTGATAATTATTATGAAGATCATCACTATGAGATTCGAATCTAGCATATGATGAAATAAAATACTTACTTACATCTGTTTTACTAGTTATTATAAAAAATGTTGCATAAATATTATATTTTTCAATTATTGGAATAGAGTTGTCAAGAAATATACCATCATCCAAAGTAATCGCTATTGATTTTGTTGGTATTCTTATTTTTTTATCTAAAAACATTTCCAATTCTTCCATAGTTAATGTTAAGTAATCATTATCATGTAAATATTTCATTTGTTCTTCAAATTGTTTTATTGGGTGACATATTTCTATAGATGTACATTCTTCTTTATTTGGATCATATACAGTATGATATGTTAATGTTCTTATATTTGTTCTTGTTGAAACACTTGTATTATCATGCTCAACTATTTCTTTTATATCTTTTACATAGTACAAATTATTGTTAAATTCAACCCCATATCTATCTTTATCTTTTATAATTACTGGTAAATTAAAAGATTTATTTATTTTAAAGATTAGTTTATTTGATTCATCATAAAATGAAGTTTCATCTTTTGTTATTACATTTTCATTCCATAATACATATTCTTTATATCTATCGTTATAAAATAATACATCGGATTTATCTACATCTTTATAATAAATATAATAATCTATATTTTTTATTTTAAAATAGTTTCCATCAATTTTTTCTAACTCTAAACTAAGATCTTTACTTACACTTCCAAACTCTTTAAAGGAGTCATCTTTTATATATAGCTTAGCATTTTTATTTGTCATCACATAATCGCCATATTTTTCTTCAATATTTTTTTCATCATTTAATGCATCAGTATTATTCTTATTATATATAAAATAAAAATTCACTATAAATGCTACTATAATTCCACAAACAAGAGTAATTAAATATATTTTTTTCATTATTATCACCATTTATATAATAACCATAAAAGAAACATTTTACAATATAAATTGGTAAAAAATAACAATAATATGCTATCATATATCTTAGAGGTATATATGATGAAAAAAGTATTTAAACCATTATTAAGAATAATATATGTATTCTTTATTACAATTATTGTTATAGTAGTAACATTATTTATGACATTAAAGTTAATTACAAGTAACATTTCAATTTCGGCAAAAGAACTTTTTGTTACTACCATATTAGAAACGGGTCAAATGAAGTTTTTGGCATCGTTATTGGTATCTAAAGAGGAAATACTAAAAATAGTAGAAAAAAACTCAATGAAAGAATTTGATGAAGTTGAGGATAAAGATTTAATAGATGTAAAAGAAGATGATAATAAAATAGAATTAATAAAGGTAGGTGGAAATTCTTTTGCAGCTAAATTACTTATTGTACATGACCCATCAAGAGTAAAATTAGCAACTATCTATCCTTGGAAAGAGCTTGGACTTGAACTTCACGAATTAGTTAATAATAACAATGCTGTAGGTGGCGTAAATGGTGGACTATATGAATCTGATGGGAATAAAGGTGGAAGACCTAGGGGTGTTGTAGTAGCAGATTCAAAAATATTATTCAATTCCCCTGGATATAAAGGACTTCACATAATTGGGTTAGATGAAGATAATATTCTTAGAATAATAGATGTTGATGGAATGAATGCAAAAAAAATAGAAGAATTAATTATAACAGAAAAGATAAGAGATGCAGTAGCATTTCAAGAAGAAGCAACAGATAAAAATAATCACTTTGTAAAGTTAATAGTCAATGGCAAAGAAAGAGAATTAGAAGGAAAAGGAAGTGGCGCTAATCCAAGAACCGCTATTGGTCAAAGAAAAGATGGAGCTATATTATTGTTAGTTACTGATGGTAGAGGAAGAAACGGACACCTTGGGGCAACTGCAAAAGATTTAATTAAAGTAATGAAAAAATATGGAGCAGTTAATGCAGCTAATCTAGATGGAGGAAGTTCTTCTACAATGTATTATGAAGGAGAATATGAGATGCCTAGTATTACACTATATTATAGTAATTCATCTTGGAGACTTCCAGATGCATTCATAATTGAAAAGAGGTAAAAATGAAATACAAAAAATTTATTATAATATATTCAATTATTTTAGTAATATTAATGATTAGTTCTCTATCTTATGTGTATATTAGCTTAATGAGTTATGAATCTAATCAACCAGAAAAATATATAAAAAATTTAGTTAATAAAATAAAAGCAAATCCTAAAAAATATGTTGATATTAAGGAAGAATATGTTGATGGGTATAAAGATATTCTAAAACTTTCAAAAGTAACTATTGAAGAAATTGGTAGTAATTATGAAGTTTTAGTTGATGGTTCTCCTATTTTTAATGTTGAATTAGAAAAAGGAAAATCTTTTACTAAGTTAGGATTATTAAACTATAATGAACTTAGTTTAAAAAAAATATCTACAACTAGTGATAAAGGAGTCTATTATTATAAAGTAAAAATTCCATCTAGTTTCACTTTAAAATCTAATGGAAAAACAATAGATAAAGTTATTGATAAAAACGTTAATGAAGAATTTGAAGAAATAAATAATGAACTATATCCAATGGATTATATTTATGAAGTAAGTGAACTAAAATCTAAACCTTTAATAGAAATACTAAATAATGATAACAAAAAGGTAAATTATGAAAAAATAGATGGAATATTAGTTAGTCATGAATATATGAAAACAAATAACTATAAAGATGTAATAAGAGATCCAATCGATGTTATGGCTTTTGCAGAAAAATGGAGTTTATTTTTAACTAATGATTTAAAAAATGGTTGGAATACTATTAAGCCTTATTTAATAAAAGATAATAAAATGTATAAATTCGCTAATGATTGGGCAAATGGCGTTGATAAAGGTATGGTAAGTAAACATACACTAAAGAATCCAACATTTACTAATAAAAGTGTTAGTGATTGTATAATATATAATGAAAATTCTTTTTCATGTCTTGTTAAGTTAGATAAAAACATGATAGTAGCTGGAAAAGATAAGATAGACAGCTTAAATGATAGAATGTATTTTGCATATGATACTTCTTGGAAATTAGTAGACTTTAGGTATGTAGGTGAATAATGAAAGATATTTTTGTAATAGTTCCTACTTACAATCCAAATACAAAAATAACAACTAAGTTTATAAAAGAATTAGAGAAGAAAGTAAAAGAAATTATAATTGTTAACGATGGATGTAAAGATGAATTTAGTGACTATTTTAATACATTTAAGAATCATATAGTGTTAACTCATCATGTTAATCAAGGAAAAGGTAGAGCCTTAAAAACAGCGTTTAATTACCTTTTGGATCAACATCCAAACTTTAAAGGTGCTGTAGTTGCTGATTGTGATGGACAACACTCAGTTGAAGATATATTAAAGGTTGGCGAGGAAGTATTAAATACACCTAATAAACTTATATTAGGGGTAAGAAACTTTAATAAAGATAACGTTCCTAAAAAAAGTATGTTTGGTAATAAAATAACAAGAAATATATTTAAATTATTTATTGGCTTAAATATAACAGATACTCAAACCGGTTTAAGAGGTTATAGTAAAGAACTTATTCCTACATTTCTAAAAACTAAAGGAGAAAGATACGAATACGAAACCAATATGTTAATAGATTGTAAAGAAAAAGACATATTAATTAAAGAAATAAAGATAAAAACTATATATATAAACGATAATAAGACTTCTCATTTTAATCCAGTAAAAGATTCAATTGCAATATATAAATTATTTATAAAATATATATTATCAGCACTTAGTTCATTTATAATAGATATATTATTATTTACAATATTATTACGTTTTATTAATAACATTATGATATCTACTATTCTATCAAGAATAGTATCATCTATATATAATTTTTATATAAATAAAAAATTAATATTTAAAAAATCATCAAAAAATTCTCTATACAAATATTTTATTTTAGTAATGGTTCAAATGTTTTCATCCGGATTATTGGTAACAAAATTAGATAGTATATTGAGTATATCTACTACATTAATAAAAATAATAGTAGATGGAATAATATTTGTAATAAATTTTATTATTCAAAGAGAATGGGTATTTAAAAAGAAGTAAGATTTAAACTTATGAAGTAGTCAACTAAAAGTGGACACTTTAAAAAGATTTATATAAACCCTAGTTC
>CAYXGK010000038.1:0-6950 GCA_964464565.1 uncultured Muribaculaceae bacterium
TGCTTATTTCTATAAATATGTATTAAAAAAATAACCATTTAGGTTATTTTTATTTGCTATAATATTCAACTATTAATGATTCATTAATATCAGCAGTTAACTCTGATCTTTCTGGATATCTAATATATGAACCTTCTAATTTTGCTTTATCAAATGATACATAGTCTATAGTTTTTACAACTCTATCTAATGCTTCTTTTATAGATTTTTGATTCTTAGAATTTTCTTTAACAGATATTTTATCTCCAGGAACTACTTGGTATGAAGGAATATCAACTTTGCTACCATTTACTAATATGTGTCCATGATTTACAAGTTGTCTAGCACCATTTCTAGTGTTAGCCATTCCCATACGGAATACTATATTATCTAATCTACTTTCAAGTATTTTAAACATATTTTCCCCGTGTATACCTTTCATCTTAGATGCAGATACATATACTCTTTGTAATTGTCTTTCTCCTAATCCGTAAGTAAAACGCATTTTTTGTTTTTCTTTTAATTGAATTCCATAGTTTGATATTTTACTTCTTCTTGAATTTCCATGTTGTCCTGGTGGATAAGGTTTTTTTAATAATTCTCTTCCAGTTTCAAGTGTAGACATACCAACACGTCTACTTCTTTTATAATCTGGACCTGTATATCTTGCCATAAATCTCCTTTCTTACTATTAAACCAAACTACAATACTAATATATAGGGTGAATCTATTGTATTTTCGCTAGCAGCCAATAGCTATTAATAACTTTCAAAATTCACATCATATATTTTATTATAATGCTGCTTTGTTTAATGCATTAGTATTATAATATTTAATATCATTTAAGTCAACTGAAATATGTTTGTATTTTAAACAAAAAATATGGTAAAATAAATGATATAAGGTAGGGTTGTATGGAAAGTATTACATTATTATTTGGTACATTATATATAATAACTGTTATATCAATAATAGTTGTTTTATCCATACTTCAAAATATTGGGAAAAAGAAAAATAGAAAAGAAATTGAAAAATTAGAAAGAGAAAAGAATATTGTAATAGATCCTACTATAATGACAGAACTTTCTAAAGCAGAGAGTTTAATAAGAAACGAGAAGTTGAAAATCAAATGTGTTAGATGGAATAATGGAATAGATAGAATAAAACAAGAAGATGTACCTTTAATAAATGATTTAATATTAGAAACAGATTTTTTACTAGAACAAAGAAACTATAAAGATTTTCTTATTAAAAAAAGTAGAACTGAAATAAAAATATACGAAGCAAAAGAAAAAAGAGATAAAATTTTTAAAGAAATTAAAGAAATTACTTTAAGTGAAGAGAAAAATAGATCAATAGTAACTGATTTGAAGTACAAATTTAGAGAAATAATCCAAACATTTGAAAGCTCAAAATCGGATTATAAGGATTTAGCAGAAGTTGTTCAACTTCAAATAGAAACAATAGAAAAAAGATTCCAATCTTTTGAAAAATGTATGGAAGAACAAGAATACGATGATGTAAAAACTATTGTTAATTCTTTAGATATATTAATAAAACACATGCAAACTATATTAGATGAATTGCCATCTATAATATTAATGAGTACTAACCTAATACCAAAAAGAATTGAAGAATCAAAATTAACATATAAGAAAATGCAAAAAGAAGGTTTTCAACTTGACTACTTAAATGTAGATTATAATATTGAAGAAATAGAAAAGAAAATAAAAGATGCTGAGGCAAAGGTTAGGGTATTGAATTTAGAAGATGTATTATTGGAGCAAAAAACTATTTTAGAATACTTTGATTCGTTATATTCTGATTTAGAAATGGAAAAAGTATCTAGAAAAGATTTTGAAAATCAAATAGTAACATTTAAATCAAAAATATCAAAAATAAATGAAATTACTAATTCGCTTCATGGTAAAGTTGATGATGCGAAAAGTGTATATGAACTTACAAGTGACCAAATAAAAGAATTAAATGAAATTCAAATTAGTGTAGAAGAGGCTAATAAAGATTTTAATCTTTTATGTGATACTACTAATACAGCTAGTTTTCCATATTCTAGACTTTTAAAGGAATTAGAAGTGTTAATGGTTAAAATATCTGTTTTAGAAGATAAAGCAAATGATTATATGCAAACTGTTGGTAATATGCAAGAAGATGAAAAAAGAGCAAGAGAACAACTAGGAGAAATTGAAGAATTATTAAAAAACACTAAATATAAAATAAGAGACTATAATATTCCAATAATACCAAATAGTTATTTTATTGAAAAAGAAGAAGCATACGAAGGTATTAGGGAAATAAAAAAGGAACTAGATAGAAAACCTATAAAAATAGATTCTTTAAACACAAGAGTAGACACGGGAAGAGATTTAGTATTTAAATTCTATAATACTACTAATGAATTATTAAAGACTACTCAAATGGCAGAAAATGCGATTATATACGGCAATAGATATAGAGGAATTAAACAATATATAGAAGAAGGTTTAGACAAGAGTGAAGTATTATTCTTAAATGGAGAATATAAAAGAGCTTTAGAATTAGTGCTAAATACAATAGATATGATAGAACCAGGTATTCATAAAAAATTGCTTAATTTATATGAAAAAGACATTTGACAGTATATATATTAAGTGTTAGAATAAATTTATCAAATAGAGATTAGTTTAAAGTATTTTAAATAATGTAATTTAGAGACTTAATGCGTGGTGAAAATTAAGACATATTTAAAAGAATATACACACTATGAATTTGAACGGTTATAACGTTATAATATTTAAGAGCATAGAAATACTATGAACTAAGGTGGTACCGCGAATATTCGTCCTTAGATTTATAGTGTTTTTTTTAAAGGAGGAATTATGTTTAACGAATTAAAACAAAGGGGATATGTATATCAATCAACAAATGAAGAAGTAATAAAAAATATGATTGATAATAAAAAAATTACTTTTTATTTAGGGATAGATCCTACAGCTGATAGTCTTCATATTGGGCATTTTTTTGCACTTACTTTAGTTAGAAGACTTCAAAAAATGGGACATATTCCAATTATATTAATAGGTGGAGCAACTGCTTTAATTGGTGATCCATCTGGAAGAAGCGATTTAAGAAAGACTCTTACTAAAGAACAAGTTGAACACAATAAAAATGAAGTGAAGGAATTAGTAAAAAGATTTGTTAATTTAGAAGGAGATAATGCTGCTATATTAGTTGATAATTATACTTGGATGAATGATACATATATAGATTTCATGAGAAAAGTAGGAGTTCATTTTAATGTAAATAAGATGCTTTCTACCGATGCTTATAAAAGACGTTTAGAAGAAGGTGGACTTACATTTTTAGAGATGGGTTATATGTTAATGCAATCTTATGACTTTGTTCATTTAAATGAAAACTACAATTGTACACTTCAAGTTGGAGGGTCAGATCAATGGGCTAATATGGTTGCAGGTGTAGACTTAGCTCGTAAAATGGATAATATTGATAAAAAAGAAGATAGACAAATTCAAGCACTTACTTGTCCTTTATTAGTAAAAGCAGATGGAGAAAAAATGGGTAAGACTTCAAGTGGGACTTTGTGGATATCTAGAGATAAAACAACTGTTTATGATTTTTATCAAATGTTTATTAATTCATATGATGAAGATGTAGAAAGATTACTATGTTTCTTTAGTGATTATAGTGTAGAGGATATTAAAGAAATGTGTAGCAAAAACATAATTGATGCTAAAAAGACTATGGCTTATGAAGTAACAAAATTAGTACATGGAGTAGAAGCGGCAGAAGAAGTAAAAACACTTTCCGAAAAAATATTTGGTGGAACATTTACTGATAACATGCCATCAATTATACTAAATGAAAATAATATTAATATATTAGATTTATTAGTAAAATCAAAACTATCACCGTCAAAATCAGAAGCTAGAAGATTAGTTATGCAAGGTGGAATTACAGTTGACAATATAAAAATAAACGATCCAAATCATATAGTGAATGGTTCTAGTGTAGTTATTCAAAAAGGAAAGAAAACATATTTGAAAGTAATATTAAATGAAAAAATTTAACGAAATTGATGAAGAATTTATTTGTTATAATTGTAATAAACAAATAGAGAAATTAAATTATTCATCAAGAGATCATTGTAATTTTTGTCTATATTCAAAACATGTTGATATTAATCCTGGAGATAGAGCGTCTTCTTGTTGTGGAAACTTAATACCAATTGAAATAGAAAAATATAGAGATACATACAAGATAGTATATAGATGTGAAAGTTGTAGAGAAATTAGAAAAAACATAGTTGCAAAAGATGATTCTTTTGAAAAAATATTAGAAATAATGTCAAAAAAAGCTTAAATTATTATTAAGCTTTTTTGTTTGCAATACCTACCATTGGTAAATTATTTAATTGCAGTGTTTTTTGAATTTTTTCTTCTTCAGAACTTTTCTTTGAACGATTAGTTATAGAATAACTATATAAATCATAAATAAGCGATATCCCCATATGTGAACGATATATCTTTTCTACTTTTTCTATTGATTTTGTTTTGCCTTCCTTTTTTAATATATTAATTAAGTCATGCTTCATATGATAAACATTAGCTTCAGTAAGTAACTTATTTTTTACAGCGGTGTAAATTATTGGATTGAAGTCCTTTTTATTGTATGTTTCAACTTTATTCATTGCAATATATTCACTAAATACTTCTCGTGCTGGTAATAAGTAAAATATAAAGTCTTTATTATAATTCATAAATACCTCCGATATTAAGAGGTTTATTCTATCACAAAAATAAAGATTTATCAATAATGATATACTTAGTATAATCTTAAAATAACTTGATATAAGTTGTTAATTATACTATAATTAGTTTGGTGATAAAATGAAAAACAGAATAATTGGAATTATAATAATGTTAGCAGTATTTATACCAACTTTATATATGGGTGGTACTTTATATAAGGTTATGGTTGCTATTCTAGGAATTCTAGCTCTTAAAGAAATATTGGACTTAAAAGATTCGAAAAATAAACTTCCAATTTTTGTTAGAACTTTATCTTTTATATCGCTTTTGTTTATTATTTTTAGTAAATTTAATATTAGTAATTATGTTTTGTATTTAGATTATAGGGTATTAGCCGCGATTTTTATATTGTTTATGATACCTCTTATAATATATAGTGATGTTGAAAAATACAATATTGTAGATGCGGTTTATTTAATTGGAATTATTTTATTCTTTGGTGCTGTATTTAATTTAGCGATATTTATGAGGGAATTTGATATTAGAAGATTAATATTCATAATATCTATTTCTGTATTAAGTGACACTTTTGCATATATCGCGGGCAATTTATCTGGTAGAGAAAAACTTGCACCAAAGATTTCACCAAAGAAGAGTATAGTTGGATTTGTAGTTGGAATTATGCTTGCAACAATAGTATCTTCTACAATGTATTATATTTATATTGATGACAGTCTAAATTTATATGTATTATTAGCAATTACTCTATTATTATCGATTTTAAGTCAACTAGGGGATTTGGTATTTAGCTCAATAAAGAGATATTATAATAGAAAAGATTTCTCATCGATAATATTTGGTCATGGTGGGATTATGGACAGATTTGATAGCTTAATGTTTGTTTTAATAGGATATATATTTTTTATATCAATATTGTAAGGAGAGTTATGACAATACTTAATATTTTAATTTTTATACTTATACTTGGATTAATTGTCTTAGTACATGAACTTGGACACTTTATATTTGCAAAGAAATTTGGAATATATGTTTATGAATTTTCAATAGGTATGGGTCCAAAGTTACATAGTTTTAAAAGAAAAAATGATGAAACTGAATATTTTATTAGATTACTACCGATTGGTGGATATGTAAGATTAGCGGGCGAAGAAGTAGATGATGATAAAAAGGTACCTAAATCAAAGAAACTTCAAGGAAAAACATTTTTTCAAAGGTTTGTTGTAATGGCTGCAGGCGCTACATTTAATTTTATTTTATCAATTTGTATTTTATTTTTAATTGGAATATTATATGGTGCGACAGATAAAAGACCATATATTGGTGATTTAAAAGAAGGTTATAATGCTATAAAATCCGAAATTAAATCGGGTGATAGAATAGTAGAAATTGGTGATAAAAAAATTAAAACTATTGATGATTTAGTACTTGTTTTATATGATGGTGAATATATTAAGGATGGAGTAAACATTAAGGTTATAGATAAAGATGCCAAAGAAAAAGATATATTTTTAATTCCAACTAAAGAAAAAATTGACGATGAAGAAAGATATATTTTTGGTTTTGGAATTGTAACTAAAAAAAGCCGTAATTTTGTCGATGTAATAAAATATCCATTTAAAGAATTTTATAACGGAATAAGAGGAATGATAAAAGTATTAGGAAGTTTATTTTCTGGTAAACTTGGAATAAATAATTTAGCTGGTCCGGTTGGAATTTATTCTACTGTTGAAGCTAGTGTTGCAAGTGGACTTGAACCAGTATTATCTTTAGTGGTATTACTTGGAATAAATATAGGATTTATTAATTTAATTCCATTTCCTGCATTTGATGGAGGAAGAATATTATTTTTAATAATTGAAAAAATAAGAAAAAAAGAACTTCCACAAAACGTTGAAAATACTGTTAATGCAGTGGGATTAATACTACTTCTAATACTTATGTTATTAGTAACAGTAAATGATGTTGGAAGACTAATCGGGAGGTAAATATGGACAAGGTTTTTATTCATTATAAAGATATAACAGAAAATGATTTTTTAGAAAGTGACGATTTTAGTAGAAAGTTAGTTCATTATTATAAAAAATATGTTTCTTCTTGTAATTTTAGTTGTAAGGAAGCTATATCAAAGGCTAGAGAACTTGATAAAGCAATGTATAATTATATTAGAGATTATTATTTCTCTAA
>CAYXGK010000038.1:6978-9150 GCA_964464565.1 uncultured Muribaculaceae bacterium
TACAATCAAAAATAAATGTAGAAGCAATTGTAAAAGATGATGATACATATCTTGAAGCATTTATTGATTATCTAGTGTCATTTTTTAAAGATTATAATCCAAATAAGAGAGTAAAGCCTTTAACTAGGTGGATATAATGGAAAACACAAGATTAGTATTCATGGGTACGCCTTTATTTGCTGTACCAATTTTAGAAGCTTTAATTGAAAGGTATGATGTTGTTGGAGTAGTAACTCAACCAGATAAAGAAAAGACTTCTCCAATCAAAGAAATCGCTTTAAAAAACAATATAAAAGTATTTCAACCAATTAAAATTAAAAATGAGTATGAAGATATTTTAAAATTAAATCCAGATATAATAATTACTTGTGCATATGGTCAAATAATACCTAAAATAGTATTAGATTATCCTAAATATGGGTGTATTAATGTGCACGCATCACTACTTCCAAAATTAAGAGGTGGTGCGCCAATACATAGAGCAATATTAGATGGATATGATAAAACAGGTATTACAATAATGTATATGGATGAATTTATGGATACGGGGGATATTATTTCTTCCTTTGCAATCGATATTGGACCTGATGAAACTGTAGGATCTCTTCACGATAGATTAATGTTAGTAGGTAAAGATTTACTCATTTCAACATTACCAAATATATTAAATGGAAATATTAACAGAATAAAACAAAATAATGAACAAGCAACATATGCATATAATATAAAAAGAGAAGATGAAAAAATAAATTGGGGTGATTCCACTACTAATATATATAACAAAATAAGAGGGCTAAACCCTTTCCCCGGATGTTATACTTTACTTGATGATAAAATATTAAAAATATGGAACGCAAAAATAATAAGTGGAAACGCTAACGAAGAAAATGGTAAGATTGTAAACTTAGAAGAGGGTATACATGTAAAGGCAAAAGATGGCTATATAGTAATAACATCTCTTCAATTAGAAGGTAAAAAGAAATTAGATTATAAAGATTTTATTAATGGAAGAGAGTTGCTTGGAAAAGTATTGAGGTAATGTATGGAAGAAAAGAATAAAAAAATTTTATATTTAATATTTTATTCATTTCTATTTGTTTTTTTAGGATACTCGGTAATTTCAAACAAGGATTTAATAGATAAAAGTATAAAAAAAAATATTACCGATAAAGTAAATGTTGAAATAGTAAATAATTATAAGTTTAAACACGATATTGTAATTGGTGATGAAACAATTACTTTAGAAGGTAAGACTTTTAATTCAAAAACATTAACTAGTAAAGAATCTAAAGGTAAAATTACAACATATTATAACGATGGAAAAAAGTCTTATAAAAAAGATAATGAAAAATATGTAGAGTACAAAGGTAATATAATAGATAATATAGATTTTAGATTGTTAGATTTTGATTATTTAAGCAAATTATTAGAGTCACCTGAAATAGAATCTAAATCAGATTACAAGTTAATAGTAAAAAACAATGTCGAGGATGTTAGAATTACTCTAATTTACGATATGAACAAAGATTTTGATAAACTAATAATTGAAAAGGACAACTATAAGATTACATCTAAATATTATGATACAGATTTAGTCAAAGATTTTGATCCACTTAAATCATAGGACATTGTCCTTTTTTCTTTTTTTTGATACAATAGCCTTGGTGATTTTATGTATAAGAAAATTTTAGGTATAGGTTTAAGCTTAGCTTTAGTAGATCAAATTATTAAATTTATTGTTGTAAACACATTGGAGATAACAAAAAGTATAAAGATAATATCAAATTTCTTTTATATTACATATATAAAAAATACTGGGGCTGCATTTGGGCTGTTTGAAGGTGCAAAAATAGTATTAATTATATTATCAATTATTGCTTTAATTGGTTTAGTAAAATATATTATTGAAGATAGTATAATAGATAAGGTAGAAGCTTTATCATATTCTTTTGTGTTTGCTGGTATATTGGGTAATTTAGCTGATAGATTAATAAATGGTTATGTAATAGATTATTTAGATTTTTATATCTTTGGATATAATTTTCCAGTATTTAATTTAGCGGATACATTGCTTGTATTGGGATTTGGTATTATAATACTAAATCTATTAAAAAAAGGAGAGCATAATGAAATTAATAACAGTAGAGGATAATTCAGATATAAGAATAGACA
>CAYXGK010000039.1:0-9064 GCA_964464565.1 uncultured Muribaculaceae bacterium
TCTTAAAGTCAGTAGTGTAGAATTAAGACTCTCTGTAGGAATACAGAGAGTTTTTAACTGGTTAAATGCTTTAATATGTATGTTAATTATTACTTATTCAACAAAATGTAAAGTATAGATATTATATTATTATGTTAATATTAATATATTGAGTTTATTTAAGAAGTGATTTTAGAATTATATGGAGAAAATATGAAAAATGTTGTTTTAATACCAAATGCTTCTAATTTAATTGAGTCTTTACGTTCGATAGGTTATTCATTTGAGACTGCATTAGCTGATATAACTGATAATTGTATCGCAGCAAACGCTTCTCTAATAGATATTTATGCAAATATAGACAAAGAAAATTCATATGTAAATATTGTGGATAATGGTATAGGTATGAATGAAGAGGAATTAATTGACTCTTTAAGATATGGAAGTAAAAATCCGAACGAGCATAGAGATGAAAAAGATATGGGAAGGTTTGGATTAGGATTAAAATCGGCTTCTATTTCTTTGTGTAGGACACTTACTGTAATAAGTAAAAAAGATAATAAAGTTAATGGTGTTGTGTGGGATTTAGATTACATTGAAAAAACCAATAATTGGACTCTCAAAATTTTGAGCCATGATCAAATAGAGAAAATAGATGCATTTCATGATTTAGATAAATTTGAATCGGGAACAGTTGTAAGGTGGGAAAACTTTGATAAATTAAAACAATCAAGCAGTAATTTTGATGAGTCACTAAGAAAATTAGTAATAGAAGCAAAGTACCACTTATCATTGATATATCATAGATTGATTGGGAATAACTTAAAAATTTTAGTTAACAATGACGAAATTAAAAAACTAGATCCGTTTTTAGAAAATAATACATTTAGGCAGGTAAAAAGAACAAGTAAAATAAAAGTTGAAAATGAGGAGATTTTAGTTACACCAATTATCCTACCACACCTAAGTAAATTATCAGAAGCAGAAATTGAACAGGTTGGAGGAAAGGAATCATTAAGAAATAAGCAAGGATTTTATATTTATAGAAATAAAAGGTTAATTATTTGGGGAACATGGTTTAGAATTGGGGAGAAATCGGAATTAACGAAATTAGCGAGAGTAATTGTAGATGTTCCAAATAGTTTGGATTATATTTGGGAATTAGATGTTAAAAAAAGTAGTGTGAATTTACCTGAGAGAATAAAGCCGATGTTATATAGAGCAGTAAACGATTCTTGTTCAGTTAGTGAAGAAGTTTTTGATTATAAAGGTAGAACCATAAATACTGACTTTATACAAACTTGGAATATTATTAAAAAAAGAAAAAATGATGGGTTATTAATAAAAGTTAACCAAGAAAACCCTCTATTAATAAAATTTATGAATTCACTTTCAAAATCACAACTTAATATTTTTAAGAGTATTTTGAAAGATTTTGAAAATGATATTCCTCTTAGTTTTATATATAAGGAATATGCAAAAGGTCATGTGGATAATAAGGAATTAAATATAGAGGATAAAGATTTACTTTTCGAACAATATGTTCAAAGATTTTATGACTTTAAAAATATTGAAAATAGTATTACAAAAAAAACTTATGTTGATATAATTTCTAAGAAAAATGAAGTAGCATTTGATGAATATATAATTAAAAGATTAAATGAATGGAGATTAAAAGATGACTAATGATTACAATATTGATGAATATGTGAATATCTTTATTAGTTTAATACAAAGTTTTGATAAACCAATTACAGAAGAATCTATAAATACCACAGTCTATACCAATGGTAATGAATTTTTAAAGATGTTTTATAATCATTTAAAAACGATGGATAAAAAAACTATGGATAAGGTATCTAAAATAATTAAATCTAGAATGACACATAAAATTGAAAATTCAAACAGTGTAATAAGAGCAATAGACTATAAACCTTGGTTTAAAGAAGCCAAAATTAAATTAAGTCTTAAATATTGGGATAGATATAAAAAATATTTATTGAATAGAGGGTTTCCTAAAAAAGTTGTAGAATCAATGGATGATGTTACTGATGATTTAGTTGATTATGTAGGTAATCCTCAAGGTAATAATGAGTTCCAAAGAAGAGGACTCATTATTGGAGATGTTCAATCTGGAAAAACAGCTAATTTTATTGGAATGATGTGTAAAGCAGTAGATTCAGGCTATAAACTTGTTGTTGTCCTTACAGGAACAGATAACAAGTTAAGAACACAAACCCAGGAAAGAATTGATGAAGGATTACTTGGTTATAATAGTGATTTTGAATTAGGAACTAATAGAGAATATGTAGGTGTGGGTAATGGATTTGGAGATAAACTAGCTCCCGTAAGTATAACTACTAGATCTTATGATTTTGATAAAAAAATAGCAAAAAGATTTACAATTTCACTTGATAACATTGATCAACCATTTATCTTTGTTATAAAGAAAAATGTTTCTGTTTTGGATAATTTAATTAAATGGCTTGATGGTTTAAACATTAAAAACCAAAATGAAAAAATACCATTATCAATGCTTATTGTTGATGATGAATCAGATTATGCATCAATAAATACAAATAATGAAGACAAAAATCCAACTAAAACTAATGAAAAAATTACTAATCTTTTAGATTTATTTGAAAAAACAAGTTATGTTGGCTTTACTGCAACTCCATACGCAAATATTTTTATTAATCCAAACACTGATTCAGAAATGGAAAATTCTTCACTATTTCCAAAGGATTATATTTACTGCTTAGATGCTCCTAGTAATTATATTGGAGCAAGAAATATATTTGGTGATGACGATGACGAAAGATTTAATGATTTTATTAAAACAATTGAGTCAGAAGATAGTATATTAGAACCAAATATTCATAAAATATTGCCTTTAAAACATAAAAAAGATTCGGAATTTGAAGCTATTCCATACTCTTTAAAAAAAGCAATACTAGAATTTTACTTAATAAACGTAATTAGAGATTTATGGGGGAATAATAAATCACATAGATCAATGTTGGTAAATATAAGTAGATACACAAATGTTCATGATAAAATCAAATATGCAATTGATAATTATACTAACTCATTAAATAGGTCTATTGAACTATACTTTAAAATTGATGATGTAAATAAATGGAGTAAAGATCAAAATATGAGGGACTTATTTGAAGTATACAAAGAAGATTATAGAGAAATATGTGAAGATAAAACTATTGCAGATAATAATGCAAGAGAAGTTATTAACTGGGGAATGATAAAAAGAGCCTTATATGAATCAACTTATAGAATAAAGAATAGAGTTGTAAACCAAAAATCAAAAGATTCTTTCGATTATAGTAAAGAAAAAGAAAATGGCTTACGTGTCATTGCGATAGGGGGTGTAGCGCTTTCTAGAGGACTGACTTTAGAAGGATTAACTATTAGCTATTTCTTTAGGAATTCTCAAGCGTTTGATACTTTGATGCAAATGGGTAGATGGTTTGGTTACAGAGATGGATATGCTGATTTATGTCGTATTTGGTTAACCGATGATGCACAAGAATGGTATTATTCTATAAACAGAGCGACTGAAGAATTAAGAAAAGAAATTTTGAGATATAAAGATTCCGACTTAACACCTTTGGATTTTGGTTTACGAGTTAGAAGCGACGACAATAATCTAATAATTACAGCTAGAAATAAAATGAGAACAGCGAAAGAAAAGCTAGTGGAATGCACTTTAAGTTCTAGAGTAATAGAAACTCCTTATTTAAGTATTAGTGAAGAATTAAATATTGAAAATACAAACAAAACTAAAGAGTTCATTGAAAAATTACTTAATGAAAATTATAAGTTAATTACAAATGAAAATAAAAAAATAGGGTTTTTAAATGTGAAACATGAATTTGTAGTTGATTATTTAAAAGAAATACAATTATTAAAAGCTAATATAAATTTTCAATCAACAGCTATAATTGATTTCATTGAAAATAATAATGAAAAATTAGCAAATTGGGATATTCAAATTGCTGAAGGAGACGGAAATGCATATCATGTAGATGAAAAAATTAAGTTGAATACAATAAAAAGAATGATAGATATAAAACCGGGTTCAAATATTGTAAGAGTATCTGCGAAAAGATGTAGAGTAGGTGGTCCATCAGATGGGCGCTATGGTTTAAGTCAAGAAGTAATTAATTCCATCAAACCAAAAAGAGGTAATAAAAATGTTTCTCAAACAGATTATTTTGAATCAGGGATAAACAGGAATGCACTATTGACTATATATTTTATTAGTGCCTATCCATCAAAAGAAATTGATTCTGAAGAAAGAAGAAGAAAAACTCAAGAAATGGAAAAAATTTCTAAAACTAGTCCATTAATTGCTTTAAGTATTGGTATTCCAAATTTAGGGATAAATGAGAAGAAAGTAACGTACTATATAAATATTATTGAACAAGGTTTGATTGAAAGAAATATGAATGATTTTGATGAGGATTTTGATGATGAATAAAGAAGTATTAAAGGGTAAGTATAACCAAGTTCAAAACAATGAATATTTAATGATTGATGATAAAATCGATTTTGAAATGTTTGTAGGTAAAAAAAATGATAAACATTGTTTTGTGATTAGAGGAATTACTTCGAAAAACATTTTTAAATCTACGTCAAAAATCAAGTTAGAACTTTATGAATTAGACAATGGGGTTAAACAATTGTTTTATATCTTAGATGACGAAACAATGTATGAAATATTTATTGATTTAATAATAGATATTTATAACTTTCTTTTAACTAAAAATAATAGAATAATTGAATCTTCATATAATAGATGGCTAATGTGGCGTAAACTGTTTTCAAATGCAACAAATTTAAAATTAACTAATGAAAAAATAACAGGACTAATTGGAGAGCTGGTATTTTTAGATAGATTTTTATTTAATAGATATTCAATTAATGATTCTATAAAATCTTGGGGTGGAGCTGATTACTCAAAAAAAGATTTTTATATTAATGATGAATGGTTTGAAGTTAAGTCAACAATAAATGAAGGAGGTTATGTTACAATTCATTCCTTGGAGCAACTAGATAGTGAGGTAGAAGGTAAGTTAGTCGCAGTTATTTTTGAAATTACTACAATAGTAGATAATAATGGAATAAACATAAATGGAATTGTAAATCACCTAATCGAAAAAATTAATGATGATGATTTAATTAATGTTTTCATAAAAAAACTTTCTAACCAAGGGTATGTATATAATTCAGAATATAACAATTTAAATGTTAAACTAAAGAAAATGAAGTTTTATATTGTAAATAAGCAATTCCCAAAATTAACTCATAATAATATAGATAATGCGATTGCAAAGTGTAATTACGATCTTGATTTAAATATATTAGAAAAATATAAAGAAGAGGAAATTATATATGGATGAGGCAATTATTGAGTTTAGAAATGACATGTTTAGAGATATTGAAAATTTATCTATACTTAATCATAGTGATGAAACTACTGAATTTATAAATAAATATGTTGAGGTTTTAAAAGACTCAGAAGAAATATTGGAGTTTGAACCATGTGATGTCGAGTATGTTGGAAAAAAGAAAAGAAAAGCAAGAATTGATGGATACAGTTATGAAGAATTTGATCAAACGCTATCGTTGTATATAGCTAATTTTACATATTCTAATGAAGTACAAACTATCACCAACACCATCATAGAAGATTGCAAAAATAAAGTTCTAAATTTTGTTGAGTTTTCTTTTAATCAAGATATAATTAAAAACTCTGAGGAAAGTAGTGAACTCTATCAAATTTCTCAATTTCTTTACGAAAGAAAAAATTTCATAAAAAAAATAAAAATATATATATTTACTGATAGTAATTTGTCTAAAATGGTTAAATATCTTCCTGAGGGTGAGTATCAAGATATTAAAATTGATTTATCTGTATGGGATATTAATAGAATATATAATATAGTAGCATCTTCTTTTGAAAAAGAAGATTTAATAATAAATGTTGAAGATTTTGGAGTTAGTGGCATAAAATGTGTTGAAGCAATGAAAAGTGAACTAGAGAAATATACTTCTTATTTAGCAGTAATTAATGGAGAGTTATTAGCAAATTTATATATTAAATATGGTTCAAGACTTTTAGAAGGAAATGTTAGATCATTTCTAAGTGTGAGAGGAAAAATAAACAAAGAAATTAGGAATACAATAAGAAATAAACCCGAAATATTTTTTGCTTATAATAATGGTATTGCTGCTACAGTTTCAGAACTGGATATAGTAATTGAAAACAATGAAAGGGTAATTAAAGGTCTAACAAACTTTCAAATTATTAACGGCGGACAAACAACCGCTTCAATAGCAAATGCTGTGCTACAAGATAAGTTGGATGAAAATGTTAAAAAAATAAATGTTCCTCTCAAAATTACAATTGTAGATAAAGAAAAAGCAGAAGAAATGATTCCGAATATTGCAAGATATGCAAATAGTCAAAATAAAGTAGATGAGTCTGATTTCTTCTCGAACCATCCTTTTCATGTTAAGTTTAAAGAATTGTCTAACAAGAACTATGCACCAGCTGCTAAAGGAATTCCATTTCAAACAATATGGTTTTATGAGCGTGCAAAGGGTGAGTATACTCAAGAACAAATGAAAAAAACACCTGCAGAAAAAAGGAGCTTTTTAAATATTAATCCCAAGAATCAATTAATTAGAAAAATTGATTTAGCAAAATATTTAATGACATATTACTGTAAACCATATATTGTAAGTCGTGGTAATCAATTTAATATGAGAGAGTTTGCAGGTGAAATAGAAAAAGTTTGGAATAAAGGTTCTGAAAATGAAGAAATTAATCAATATTTTTATAGAAAATGTATCGCATTAGCTATTATTTTTAAAGAAACAGAAAAAATAGTATCAAATGCAAGTTGGTATAATAAATCCTATAGAGCTAATATTGTAACTTACTCAATATCTATTTTATTTAACTATATAAAGAATAAACAAAAAAACATGGATTTGGATTTTATGAGGATATGGAATGAACAAGACCTATATACTGAATTAAGATCTCAATTAGAAACAACTACATTTGAAGTTTTTAATTATATTAATAGAGACGATAGAGCAATACTGAACGTAACCGAATGGTGTAAGAAAAAAGAGTGTTGGGATAAAACATTTGAAGTTAAATGGGAAATAAATGACAGATTTATTAGTTCACTAATTAATCAAGATTTAAATGATAATATAAAAAAAGAAAGTAGAAAAGATCAAAAACTTGAAAACCAAATGGATACTATAAATTATTTAATAACAAAAGGTAGTAATTATTGGTCAAAAATGTTCGCGTGGGGAACAAAAAGACGAGTATTAACTGACTTAGATGTATCTTACCTAAAGATTATGATAAATAATAGAATTCCAACTGAAAAACAAGGTTCTAGCATAAAGAAATTAGAAGAAAAATTAATAAATGAGGGGTTTGTTGATGAGGATCAATAATAGGCGTTTGAACAAAAAAGCATTATCAGGTACAATATGATAATGCAAAATAATAAATTAAAAGTAGTAGAATTATTCAGTGGTATTGGTGCACAAAATAAAGCGTTAAAAAATATAAACGCCAATTATGAAATTGTTGCAACTTGTGATTGGGATATTAATTCAATAATAGCATATGATTTTATGCATAATGGTAAACAAAAGCACAATGATTATAGAAATAAAACAACAGAAGAATTGAACGATTTGCTATATAAATTGAATATTTCATCAAATGGTAAGACTCCTCTTGAAGAAAAAACTAAGAAAAATTTATCTAGAAATATTAAAGAAAATTTATTGTATGCAATAGATAGAACCAAAAATTTAACGGATATTACTAAAATTAATGCATCTAATTTATCAAGTGATATCGATATTATGACGTACTCATTTCCGTGTCAAGATTTATCAAATGCTGGAAATTGGCATTATAATTCTGGAGGGATAGAAAGAAATAGTGGCAATAGATCGTCGTTACTTTGGGAAGTTGAAAGAATACTTTTAGGTATGAGAAAAAAAAGTTTGAATCTTCCTAAGTTTTTGCTAATGGAGAATGTTACAGCTATATTATCACCAAAACATAAACGTAATTTTGATGATTGGAGAAATGTTTTAACAAATTTAGGTTATGAAAATAAAGTTTTAGTTTTAGATGCTAGAGATTTTGGGTTACCTCAAATGAGAAAAAGAACATATATGATAAGTGTGAATTTATCTGAATTAGAAGAAAAGAAAAGGAACAAAGTAAAGGAAATATTTAAGAATTACACTGATTCGGATTTGCATGAAGCATTTAAACATGAAAAATTATTAATGCACAGTGTATTAAAAACCGATTATACAAATAAAGAATATAGAAAAGAAGCAGAAGAAGCTAATCCGAATAATACTACTTCTAGACAAGAAATATTGAAAAAAAATATTAGAATTACTGCCAATACATATTCTGTGCCAACTATTACAACAAAACAAGACAGACATCCTAATTCAGGGACAATATATTATAATCCAACAAAAGAAAATAAATTACCATTTAGATATTTAACGCCTAGAGAATGCATGATTTTAATGGGCTTTTTAGAAAGTGATTATCAAAATATTATCGACAATAACTTTAAAACAAATAAAAAAAATTATTTTTTTACAAGAGATAAACTAAATAAAATGGCAGGAAATAGTATTTGTGTTAATGTTTTGGAATCAATTTTCTCTTATATTATTAAAATTCATAAAGAAATATACCTATGAAATGATTAAGCCAATCTAATCATTTCTTTTGAAGTTCCAATTGGTTACATAGTAAAGTAAATTAAAATAAAAGTGGATTTTATCCACTTAAAACTTATCTATTATTCTATCTTTATGTTTCTCATTTAAGAAAGATGAATTTAATGCATTTATCATCATTTGTCTTACTTCCTTCTTCGAGAAATCTAAATATTTTCTTACCTTAACTATTTCTTGGTTAAGTGTTGTATTAGATAATGTTCTATTATCTGTATTTAATGTTACTTTAACTCCTTTATCAAATAGTTTTCTT
>CAYXGK010000040.1:0-8620 GCA_964464565.1 uncultured Muribaculaceae bacterium
ATATTATTATTAGATGATATTGGAGCAGAAAATGTTACTCCTTGGGGACGAGATGAGATACTATCGTCTATACTTCAATATAGAATGGATTCAAAATTAACTACATTCTTTACATCTAATTTTAATTTAGAAGAATTGGAGAATCATTTGTCTATTTCAAAGGGATCAGTTGATAAACTTAAAGCAAGAAGAATAATGGAAAGAATAAAAACATTAACTATAGATATGGAACTTACTTCTTCTAATTTAAGAAAATAATTGACAATATTATAAATAAATAGTATATTTAATTTAGTCAAAAACAAAGACGAAAGACAATATTATTATAAATATTTTTATAGAGAGTTAGTGTTTGGTGCAAACTAATAAATAATATAATAATTACCACTTTCTAAGTTGGAGTAATCCCGTTAATTACGTTATAATTTAAAGTTAAAATAAAGGATGGTACCGTGCTTTTGCACTCCTTAACCATTCTTTTTTATTTTTATAGGAGGTAAAAATGATAAATATAAAAGAAGATGAAGTATTAAATGTACTTAATCATAGTTGTGCTCATTTACTTGCAAATGCAGTAAAAATGATTTATCCAAATGCATTATTTTGGGTAGGTCCAGTTATAGAAGAAGGGTTTTATTATGATATAGATTTAGGTGATGTAGTAGTAAAAGAAGAAGACCTTGAATCTATAGAAAAAGAAATGAAGAAAATTTCTAAAGATGGTAAGAGAATATATAGAGAAGAATTATCTAAAAGTGATGCATTAGATAGATTTAAAAATGATCCATATAAGTTGGATTTAATAAATAATATGGAAGAAAATACTGTAATATCTTGTTATACACAAGGAGATTTTACTGATCTTTGTAGAGGACCACATGTTGAGACAGTTAAAGAAATTAAATATTTCAAATTGTTAAAGGTAAGTGGTGCTTATTTCAAAGGAGATTCTAATAATAAAATGCTTCAAAGAATATATGGAATATGTTTTGATACTGAAGAAAAGTTGAATGAATATTTAAATATGTTAGAGGAAGCAAAAAGAAGAGATCATAAAAAGTTAGGTAAAGAATTAGATCTATTTATGATGAGTGAAT
Organism: uncultured Muribaculaceae bacterium; assembly: GCA_964464565.1. Lineage (GTDB taxonomy): Bacteria > Bacillota_I > Bacilli_A > RF39 > UBA660 > JAAYGD01. Next base: position 1,098 of record CAYXGK010000040.1, read on the forward strand.
ATGGACCTGGATTCCCATTTTTCTTACCTAATGGAATGGTTATTAGAAATACTCTTGAAAACTTTTGGTATGATGAACATACTAAAGAAGGATATGAATTTATAAAAACTCCAATGATGTTAAGTAAAGAGTTATGGGAAACTTCTGGACATTGGATTAATTATAGAGAAAATATGTATACATCAGTTATTGATAATTCTGAATTTGCTATTAAACCTATGAATTGTCCGGGTGGAATGTTAGTTTATAAAAACGGATTACATTCATATAAGGATTTACCTATTAGAGTAGGTGAATTAGGTTTAGTACATAGACATGAAGCAAGTGGTGCGTTAAATGGATTATTTAGAGTAAGAAGTTTTACTCAAGATGATGCTCATCTTTATATGACTGAAGATCAAGTTGAAGAAGAAGTAGTGAGACTTATTAAGTTTGTAGATAGAATGTATAGCACATTTAATTTAACATATAAAATAGAATTATCTACTAGACCAGAAGAAAAATATATTGGTACTATTGAATCATGGGAAAGGTCAGAAAAAGCTTTAGCAAATGCTTGTATTAAAGCTGGTAAGGAATATAAATTAAATCCCGGAGATGGGGCTTTCTATGGTCCTAAATTAGACTTTCATATTAGAGATTCTATTGGTAGAGTATGGCAATGTGGTACAATACAACTAGATGCTAATTTGCCTGAAAGATTTGATTTAACATATATAGATTCTGATGGAACTAAGAAAAGACCAGTAATGCTACATAGAACAATATTTGGATCTATTGAAAGATTTATGGGAATTTTAATTGAACATTATGCTGGTGCATTTCCAACTTGGTTATCTCCAATTCAAATAAATGTAATACCAGTTAATAATGAATATCATTTAGAATATGGAACTAAATTATATGAAATGTTAAAGGATAACGGTTTTAGAGTAGAATTAGATTCTAGAGATGAAAAATTAGGATATAAAATGAGAGAATCTCAAACTAAAAAGATACCTTATACATTAATAATAGGTGATAATGAATTAAATAGTTCTACTATTAGTTATAGAATGTATGGATCTAATGAAACAATTAGTCTAAGCATAAATGATTTCATATTAAAAATTAAACAAGAAGTGTTAAATAAATAACACTTTTTTTTTATCGTTATATTTAGTATAATGTAAATAGGTGATAATATGAAAGATGATAAAAAATTAAACTTTGATGATTTAAACGGTATAATAAAATTAGGAAATAAAATATTAAAAATTGTATATATACTTATAATTTTAACTATTATTTATGCAACTACAATAATTACAAAGGAATGGGGAGTATTAAAATTCATACTTAATATATTGCGTGTTTTAGCACCATTATTTATAGGATTTATTATTGCATGGATGTTAGATCCTATAATTAAGTATTTAGAAACAAAAAAAGTAAAAAGAATATTTGGAATAGTAATAGTATATTTACTTTTGCTTGGAGTAATCGTATTTGCATTTACAGAATTTATTCCAATATTAATAAGTGAAATAAATGAATTAGTAAAAACATTACCAAATATATTTAGTGATTTAGAGTCTTGGTTAAATAACTTATTTGTAGGATTAAAATCAAATAGTTATTTTGATTTTGAAACAATGAAAATAAACATGGCAAATTCAATATCAGATATTGCTAGGGGTTTAACTACAGGATTACCTAATACTATTATGAATATTTTAAATGGTTTGTTCTCATTCTTTGGAACATTTACTTTAGGATTAATGATGGGATTTTATGTATTATATGATTACGTAAAAGTTAAAGAAAAAACTTTTAAGTTAATACCAAATAGGTTTAAAGAAGACTATAAAGAGTTAACTACAAATATTAATACTTCTTTATTTGGATTTGTAAAGGGAACTTTACTTTCATCAACTATTGTATTTATAAGTGCAGCAATATCTCTATCTATTTTAGGGTTAAAAGCACCTTTATTATTTGCTTTATTAGCGGCAGTATTAAATATAGTTCCATATATTGGGCCTTACTTAGGAATTGTGCCAGCTACAATAGTTGGATTTTCTCAAAGTTCTGCAACCGGAATACTTGTAATTATAGTTATGGGAATAATACAATTAATCGAAGGAAACATAGTAAATCCGTTAATTATGAGTAAAACTATGAAATTAAATCCAATTACTATATTAGTAAGTATGCTTGTATTTGGATATATGTTTGGAATGTGGGGAGTATTAGTAGCAGCGCCTCTTGCATCAGTAATAAAAGTTATATATCAATTTGCAAGTAAAAAATTAAACAAGGAAAGTTTAGTATGAATCCCATAATATTTGTAATTGCTGGAAAAGCAAGAGCAGGAAAAGATACTACAGGAGATTATATTGTAAATTATTTAACAAAAATTGGATATAAACCAATAAAATTGGCGTATGCTAGATATTTAAAGATGTTTATTAAAGATTATTTTAATTGGGACGGAAAAGAAGAAACAAAACCTAGAGAATTACTCCAAGAATTAGGTACAGAAGTAATAAGAAAGAAGATGAATAAACCTAACTTTTTAGTAAATAGGACTTGTGAAGACATTGAAATATTATCAAATTATTTTAATGCTTTTATAATAAGTGATGCTAGAGAAGAAAGCGAAATAACTATTCCAAAGAATAAGTTTAATAAAGTAATAAGTATAAAAATAAATAGAGAAACAAATATATTAACCGAAAAACAAAAAAATCATTATACTGAAGTTGCGTTAGATCAGTTTAATGATTATGATTATATAATAGAAAATAATGGTACATTTGAAGAATTAGAAAAAAAAGTAATTGATATTGTAAAGGAGAATGTATGAAAAAGAATGCGTTTACATTAGTAGAATTACTTGCGGTAATAGTTATACTTGGTTTAATTGCCGCTATAGTTGTTCCATCGGTTATAGATACTATAAATGATTCAAAAGAAAAGTCATATCAAACTACTATTGAATCTGTAAAAGCAGCAACAGAAAGTTATATGAATATGTCTTTTGATAATTATAAAGCACAATTTGTATCTCCTGGTTATGTTAATATAACAATAAATGAATTAATTGATGAAGGTTTTTTAAGTAATGATATAAAAAACCCAATAACAGGAAATGTGTTATCGGGGAGCATTAGAGTAACTAAAATATCTGAAAATAGATATAATTATGAATATATAGAGTAGTTATACTCTTATTTCTATTAAATAAGGAGCATCTAAATTATCAGTATTTCTATATACATTGCATTTATATTTATTTTCAATTTCTTTTGATTCAATTTTGCCTTCATTGTGTGGGTAACAAACTATTAAAATTGTTCCTTTATTATTTAGAAGTTTTAAAGAATCATCTATTGCCTTTATAGTTGATGTAGTTGTTGTTGTTATTTGTTTATCTCCATTTGGTAGATAACCTAAATTAAATATTACCATACTTATTTTTGATGAATATTCTTTTAGTGTTTCATACATATATTCATGAGATTTTAAAAATAATTTATAATTATTTTTTTTATTTTGAATTAATAATTTTTCTGTATTTTCTAGGGCAATCTTTTGTATATCAAATCCAAATACCAAACCTTTACTTACAATGTTTGATAATTTTAATGTATCAATACCATTACCAACGGTGGCATCTATTACAATATCTTTTTCTCTTAAAGCTCTATTTAATATTAAATCAAATCTATTTAATATACTTTTGTTAAATCCTTGATATGTTCCTCTTTTTTCTAATTCCATATCTATCGCATTTAATACATCAAATTTCTTTTTTACCCAAGTTGGTTCAACTAAATCATCTTCTTTTGGGTCTCCTGTAATTCTATGTATTACAATATCATCTCTTAAGTATTCTAATTGATCACATACTATATCTACATATTCTTCCTTTTTTAATATGTGAAATTTTTCTTTTTCATACATAAAGTAAAGTGGAGTATCCTTTAAAACATAAAGCATATGAATCTTTATTCCTTGAATATCCATTTTATTTAAATGCTTTATCGTATCAATCATCATTTCTTTTGTTTCATAAGGCAAACCATTAATAATGTGTACTACTACATTAATGTTGTTCTTTCTTAAAGTATTTACCATATCATCAAATGTTTTTAAATCATGACCTCTATTAATTAATTTTGAAGTTTCTTCATGTATTGATTGAAGACCAAGTTCTACTGTTAAATGTGTCCTTGAATTAAGGTGGGTTAAGTATTTTAACGCATCATCATCTATAGCATCTGGTCTTGTTGCAACAGAGAGCCCCACAACACCATCTATATTTAATGCTTCTTCATACAAATCTTTTAATTTATCTATTTTAGCGTATGTATTAGTACCCGCTTGAAAATAAGCAATATATTTTTTTGTATCCCATTTCTTATCCATCATATTTTTGATATTAAGAAATTGTTTTGTAATGCTATCATTAAAATTTCCAGCATAATCTCCAGATTTATCTTTTGAACAATAAATACAACCATTTGTAGATACTGTTCCATCTCTATTAGGACAAGTAAATCCACCATTTAAACTGATTTTTGATACTTTTGTACCAAATATTTCTTGATAATGATAATTTAGAGTATGATACTTTTTATTATCTAGTGAATACTTAAACATAATACCTCCTTACTAATTATATCATTTTATAGTATAATGTTTTTGGTGATATTATGAGACTAAGAAATATAAGTGGATCAAAAGAAATGGTTGAGAATAGTAAATATATTATAAATAACTATAAGGAATGCAAAGGTAAATGGAACACTGTATTTAAAAATAACAATCCTATTCATGTAGAAATAGGAATGGGTAAAGGTAAATTCATACTTGAAAATGCTTTAAAAAATCCAAATATTAATTATGTTGGAGTTGAAAAATACGATTCTGTATTAGTTAGAGCAATTAAAAATATAGATAAATATGAGCTTAGTAATTTAAAAATAATTAGATGTGATGCTAAAGAGGTAAATGAAATATTTTATAATGAAATAGATAAATTATATTTAAATTTTTCTGATCCTTGGCATAAAGATAGACATCACAAAAGAAGGCTCACCAGTAGTGTTTTTTTAAATATATATGAAGAAATCTTTAAAGGGGTAAAGCATATAGAAATGAAAACAGATAATAGAAATTTATTTGAATACTCTATTATAACCTTATCCAATTATGGATATATATTTGATAGATTCTCTCTAGACTTACATAATTCAAATATAAAAGATATTATAACTACAGAATATGAAGAAAGGTTTATAAAAAGGGGAAATCCAATTTATATGCTTGAAGTTCATAAAGAGTAAAAAATGTTTAATCATTTATATCTTTATGATATAATGGAATTATAGTAGGTGTTTTATATGAAGAAATTATTCATTTTTATGTTATTTATATTTCTATTTACTTCGTGTAGTATTAAAAAAGTAGATATATCAAAAACAGAAATAATAGATACAATATTAAAAAATGAAAAAAAATTGACTAATAAAGTTTCTATGGGATATAAATACTATCTTCCAAAAGAAGTATCATTAGTTGGTAGAAAAGATTTCAATGAAATATTCTATTCAAAGGGAGAAAATTACTATTTATATGTTGATGTAGTTAGTTATTATAATAAAATTAAATTAGATTATAATGAAAATAAAGAAGCATATTATTCAAAAAAATTGAATTATAACGATAAAGAAGGATACATTGAAATAACTAAAATTAATGATAAATATTTTGTTGAAATGATGTATTATTATTCTAAGATAGAAGCATTAGTAGATGAAAAAAATATAGATGAAACTGTTCTAAATGCAAGTTATATATTATCATCAATTGTATTTAATGATATATTAGTGGAAACGAAATTAGGAAGCTTCGAAAATGTAAAAAAAGAAGAAAACTTAAATATATTCATACCAAAAAGGGAAGATGGAAATTTCTTGGAAATAGATGATGAAAATGGAAAGGAAAGTGAACTATAATGGGTTTTTTAGATAAGATAAAAGATATTTTTTATGAAGAAGATGAAGAAGAAAAAAGTAAGCCGGTAAAAAAAGAGATTAAAGAGGAAATTAAAGAAGAAGTAAAAGAAGAGCCAAAAAAAGATCCTGCTTTTGTAATTAGCGAAAGAGACTTATTTAAAACAGATCCTAAATTTAAATTTCCTATTAATTTTGAAGAAGAAGATTTAGTTGAAAAAGAAGAAAAGAAACCTGTGATAAATGCACTTGAAGAAGAACAAAATAGATATAAAATAAGAGAAGTTAAAACTGTTGTTGAAGAAACAAAAATATTTAGACCATCTCCAGTTATTTCGCCTGTTTATGGTATATTAGATAAGAACTATAAAAAAGGTGATATAGTTGAAAAAGGTTCTGCAAGCGGGTTTGATTTGAATGGTAAATTGGATGTAGATTCAGTAATGAAGAAAGCGTATGGAGAAATAGAAGTACAAAAAACAATAACAAGAGAAGAAAAGTTTTATTCTCCAATAGAAACCGATTTATATAAGGAAGAAGAACCAATTGAAAAAGAATCAGAAATAAATTTATTTGAAACATTAAAAGAAGAGAAAATACCAAGTAGGGTAGAAATAAAAGAAGAATATGAAGAAGAAAGTTATGACTTGGATGAGATAGATGACAAGATAAAATCTATCGATGAGTTATTAAAAGATACTTCTGATGATGATTTTTATAAGTTAGTAGATAATATGTATAAAGATGAAGGAGATGAATAATGTTAGAATTCTTACAAATAAGTCTTCCAATTCTACTATATGTAGTGTCAATAACAGCTATAGTAATATTAATAGTGCTTTTATTAAAAATGTTAGCTTTATTAAAAAAAGCTAATTCAATAGCAAATGATTTAGAAAAAAAAGTTAAATCTTTAGACGGAGCGTTTAAAATGATAGATAATGCAACTGATAGAATATCTCTTGTAATAGATACAATAACTGAAGGAATAGTAGACTTTGTATTAGCTATTTTTTCAAAAAAAAATAAGAAAGGAGAAGAATTAAATGAAGAAGGGAAGTAAATTTGCGCTTGGTACTTTATTTGGTGCTGGTCTTGGAATATTGTTTGCTCCTAAAGCAGGAAGAGAAACAAGAAAACTTTTATTAGACAAAGCAACTGAACTGTTTGATCAGTTGAAAGAAGTAGATGTTGAAGAAATAAAAGAAAACATCGAAAAAAAGTATATGGAGATAAAAAAAGAACTATCTAGTCTTGAAAAAGAAAAGGTAGTTGAAACAGCAAAAGAAAAACTAGACGTTTTAAAGCATAAAGCAGAAGAGTTGGTTGATTTGGCAAAGAAAACAGGTAAACCAATGGTAGAAGATGCAACGAGTTCAATTAAAAATGCTGTATTAGATGCAGCAAAAGATGTAATAGTAAAGCTTGAAGATAAAAATACAAAAAAATAACACGTATAATATATACGTGTTATTTTTATCTACTATAGTATTCTACTATTAGCGATTCATTGATATCGGC
>CAYXGK010000041.1:0-8200 GCA_964464565.1 uncultured Muribaculaceae bacterium
TTTTACTATACGTGTGTTTTTTTATAAAGTGTCCAAAATGGGGTTCACTTCATAAGTCCTTTTTTATATTTCTTGCATTACTGTTATTATCATAGGTTTACATTCTGTTTGTTCATATAAATATCTACCTACTTCATCTCTAATTGAATTTTTAACATTATTGTAATCAACATAATTTGATGAAATATTTTCATTTAATTTTCTAAGTGATAATTCTTTTATTTCATCTATCATATCAGAATTTTCTTTTACATAAATGAATCCTCTTGTGATAACTTCAGGCCCCGCCAATATTTGTTTAGTTTTTCTATCTAAAGTAGCGCTTATTATAACAATTCCATTATCAGACAACATTTCTCTATCTTTTATTACTAGTTCTCCTACATCTTCAGTCGAACTACCATCTATCATTATGTTTCCTACTTTAATTTTTTCAAAATTATTAATTAATTTTCCATCTTCAAAAATAACAACATCCCCGTTTTCTTTTAAAAGGATATTTTCACTTGGCATCCCAATAACTGAAGCAACTTCAGCATTTTCAACTTGATGTCTATATTCACCTATTACAGGAAAATAATATTTAGGATTAAGCAAGTCTAACATAAGCATTAAATCTTCGCTTGATGCATGATGAGATAAATAATTCTTTGAAGATAAAACCATTACATCTGGCCCTATTTTTGCTATCTTGTCAGATATTTTTACTGCTGATTTTTCTAAATCATCATTTATAGGCTCTAAAAATATAAACGTATCTGTAGGTTTAACAGTAATAAATTTATCATAACCACTTAAAATCTTTTCTATATTTATAAATGGCTTTTCATTATCTGATGATGTAATTACTAATACATCCCTATCATTTAAATTAGATAAATCACCAATTCTTTCCTTGTCGAATTTAACATATCCTTCTTCTAATACATAATTAACTATCTTTTGTAATCTCTTACCCATAACAACTAATTTTCTTTGAGTTTTAGATATTTCATTAAACAATTCTTGTAATCTATATATATTTGTAGATATAACATGAAATATTATTCTATCTTCTTTTCTAATTAATACTTCATTGATTAAATTAGATAATCTATGGTTTGGAGATGTATAGCCTTTTTTATCTGAGTACAATGACTCTGATAATAAACAAAGTACACCTTGTTTACCTATATACGCCAATTTACCTATATCCGTTTTATATGGTCCTCTCATTGTAGAATCAAACACAAAATTACCAGTATAAAAAATAGCGCCATCTTTTGTATTTAATACATACCCTACACTATCAGGTACAGAGTGTGTTAAACTAACTGGAAATATACTATTATCTCCAAATACAATCCTTTTATGTGGTGAAATCTCTACTATATTATTAGTAGGTACATTAATTTCATTTAATATTCTTTTAATAGTATCTACTGTAAATTTAGTACCATATATTTTTACATTTGGTAAATCATTTATAATATTAGGTAGTGAACCAATATGTTCATCATGTGGATGAGTTATAAAAATTCCTTTTACCCTATTAATATTTTCTTGTAAATAACTAATATCAGGAATAACATAATCCACTCCTAATAAATGCCCTTCAGCATATTTCGATCCTGCATCAAATACAAATATGTCGTTACTAACTTCAACAACATACATGTTCTTTCCTTTTTCGTTTAGTCCACCTAAACTAAAAATCTTTATTTTGTTCATTTCTTCTCCTTCTTAAATTTAAAAGTTTTAAACTTTATAGATTATATCATAAAACAAAAGAAAAAAAAAGAGTTATCTATAAACTCCTGTTTTTAGTCTAATAGCTTCATATTTTTTCTTTGCTAACTCGTTAACTATCTTACTATTTCTATCTAACATAAAATCTATTTCTTCTTTTTCAATTAATTTGTTATAAATTTCTTGTATATCGGATAAAAATCTTACAACTACATTCGCAACTTCTTTTTTAAACTCACCATAATTATGATTTCTAAATTTGATTTCAATTTCTTCTATAGAAACATCAGTAATACCTGAATATATATTCATCAAGTTTGATATACCAGGTTTATTAACGGGGTCATATCTTACTATTGTTTCACTATCAGTTGTTGCTCCCATAATCTTTTTTCTAGCGTCTTCCGGATTATCTAATAAATCAATAACTCCCTTTTTATTTTCAGATGTTTTACTCATTTTTTTAGTAGGGTCTTGCAAATCCATTATTTTAGTACCTACTACAGTTATTTTAGGTTCAGGTACAACAAAAGTATTATCATATTTATTATTAAATCTAATAGCTATATCACGAGCTAATTCAACATGTTGTTTTTGATCTATTCCAACAGGTACAATATCTGCATCTATAACTAATATATCTGATGCCATAAGTACTGGATATGTAAATAATCCAACTGTAAAATTCTCTTTATTTTTTGTTTTTTCCTTAAATTGTATCATTCTACTCATTTCACCAAAATACGAATTACACTCTAACATCCACGCTACTGCAGTAATATATGGGCATTCAGATTGAATATACATATTTACTTTACTAGGATCAACACCACAAGCAATATATAGTACAATAAAATCTCTTATATTCTTATGTATCATTTGAGGATCATCATCCACTGTCAAGGAATGTAAATCGGATACAAACAAATAAGTATCATATTCGTTTTGATAATTTACTACTTGCTTTATAGCACCAATGTAATTACCAAGTGTTAACTCACCCGTTGGCTTAAGTCCCGTTACTAATCTTTTCATAATTTCACCTAATTTAATTCTACTAGTTAAATTATTAAATGTCAAATAATTATATTGACATTTCACTCTATATTTGTTTAAATTAAAGTTATAGGGGCGTAGTCTAATGGTACGATAGGAGTCTCCAAAACTTTTGACGGGGGTTCGATTCCCTCCGCCCCTGCCAATAAGAACGCAAAGGAGGTTTCCAACTTTTGGACCTCTTTTTATGTTATAATTTAATTAGGTGATTTGAATGAAACAAAAAGACAAAATTATATTCAAAGATAACATTACAGATGATGAGATAGAAGATATTATTATGGAAATAAAAAAAGTTTCTGGAATTACATTTTACTCCTCAAAAGACATTAGAAGATTTGAAATATTATCAATTTATTATTTAGGAGAATTTATTGGAGTTATATTTTTCAAAGAAAAAAAAGATTATATTGATTTTAAAGTAGGATTTATTAAAGAGAAATATAGAAATCAGGGATATATGAAACTTTTATTACAGAAATTTTTAAATATAAAATTTAAAAAAATATATTGTGCATCAAAAAATAAATTTATGATAAACCTTTTATTGGCTAATGAATTTAAAAAAATAAAGTTTACTAAATTACCAATAAGACAACAATTAAATCAAATTGCATTAATTTTTAATATTCAAAGAATAAAAGAATATATAAGAAAAAGAAAGCTGGATAATGCTAGTTTTGAATTTTTTCAAAAGAATATAAAATAACAATTTGGGAATCCCCTTTGCTTCCATGCCAATAATGAGAGTAAAAGAGGTTCCCAACTTTTGGCTCTCTTTTTATGTTATAATGCTTATAGAGGTGGATTTATGAAGAATGATAAAACTTTAAATCAAATTCAAGCTGAAATAGATGATTGGGCTAATCAATTTACTAAACCATACTTTGAACCATTGTCAAGAATGGCAGCTATGACTGAAGAAGTAGGTGAAGTTGCTCGTGTAATTAATAGAATGTATGGCGATAAAAAAAGTAAAGATGGTGAAAATATAAAGGATTTAGAAGAAGAACTAGGAGATTTGCTTTTTACTTTAGTGTGTATGGCTAATGCAGAAAACATCTCTTTGACTAAAGCCTATGAACGAAAAATGGATAAAGTTGTAAAAAGGGATACTATTCGTTTTGAAAAAAATATTTAATTAGATGAAAAAACAAAAATTTGGGAATCCCCTTTGATTCCATGCAATTAAAAATTGTTGAACTTGGTATGAAAATATCAAGTTTTTTTGTTATAATACAGATAGGTGATAAAATGGATATTGAAAAATTAAAATATGAAGATTTAGATGAATATAAAAATCTTATTGACGATTGTTTTGGAAATAGTAATGATATTGAGTATTATAAAGCAAATTATAATGAAAACAATAATTACGAAATAATAGTTGCAAAAGTTGATAATAAAATAGTGGGAAGTATTACATTTATAAGATTAGATTTATTTACATTTTCATTTCAACCAATTTTAGAAATATTTAATGTTGCTGTTCTAAGAGAATATAGGGGGCAGAAAATTGCCAAAAAGATTTTTAAATACATATTAGATTTTGCTAAAAATAATAATTATAAATCAATTGTATTAACTTGTTTAGATGATGCATATGATGCACATAGATTATATGAAAGTGTTGGTTTTAGTAAAACATCAAGTATAAAATATAAATTAGACATATAATAGATAACAAAAAGCAAAAAACCAATTTGGGAATCTCCTTTGATTCAATGCCAATATATAAAAAAAACACTAAACTATTAAAAGTTTAGTATTTTTAATTATAAATTTTCGCTTTCTTTATTTGCTTCTGCTTTTTGGTTTTTTAAATTAACTCTATAAGAAACTTCATTTAAAAATTCAACCGTTGGGCCACTGACTTCATATACTAATTTTCCTTCTGAGTTTACTTCAGCATAAAAGTCTCTACCATCATAACCGCTTGTTGCTAATGTAGATACTTGTCCATTTGCAGAATCAAGTACTAATATATTATTGGGATTTAAATCTGATGCAGTTTTTACATCCTCAGTAAATCCAATGACTGTAACATAATGTCTTCTGTTTTTTGCTTGCTGTGTAACCTTTATAACCGCTGGATGACCTTCGTTTAAAAAATTATATAATCCAACTTTTATATCTTCTAAATTTTCACTATTAACTTTGTTTGAATATCCCTCAACAGAAGATATTGTTGTCCACGTATAAAAATTCTCGTAATTAGATCGAGTTGGTTTAGTTTTTAAAAGCAATAAAGCACTATACCAAATATTTACTATAGCACATTTATTACCATGATAGAATTGCTGATGCGTGCGGTTTTTTATTACTTCTTCTGCAAAATCAAGTGGAGAAATTGGTGTATCTATTACATAATAATTATTATCATTGAAAGTTTTAAGCACCATGTTTTTTCGTGAAATATTACTTGCATTTTTTCTTGAATTTGAATCTAAACTGTCAATATTTTTAAAATTCATAAAAGATTCCGTAAGAGAATAAAAGAATTTTGGAAATTCAATTGACCTAAATGCGTTATAGCCTCTATAAGAATCAAAATATAAATTATCATTTAATGATTTTAATTGATTTAATTCACTTGATATATTATGTAATTCAGATATATTTATTTTACTTTTTATTCTTGAATCAATACACTTTATAGCAATCTCTATATCCATTAATGATTGTTTTAAATTATTAATGTTATTTTCGGATACTTCCATTATATTTGAAAAGAGCTTTGGGTCAACTATCATAATTTACCACCAGATATATTATTGTTAGAATTAGCTTTTATTACTTCGTTTACCGATGATGTAGCATTATTTATATTGTTTATTTTTGTTTCAATCATAGTTATTAGTTTAGATTGTTTAATTATAATATTTTTAATATCTTTTTTTCTCAAATTAATAGATGAAGAATAACAATCATAATATCTTTTTAATATTTCCTCAAAAGACTCATTACTTAATAACAGTCTTTTTTTTATATCATTTAGCAAAAAAACAACTTCTGTACTATTAATTAAATCGGTTCCATAAATCATAGTGTCTCCTTTACAAAAAATTATTAAATAATTTGTTATATTCTCTTTATTTTATTATAAACATAATTGTATATACACGTAAAGTGTGTTCGCAAAAGTTTACATTATGTATTTTAGATTCTTTTTATAAAACATTATTATTGTTATAATCTATTTTAGAAGTAAAAGAAATATAATATTTTGTTTGATATACAAAATACTAATTTTTTTTGTTATAATTATTATGGAGGTTTAAATGAATTATATTGATTATAAAGGGAAACTAAATGATCATAAAAAATATAAAGAAATAATAAATGCTCTAGAGGGAAAATGTAATTATATTGAAATAGTATCAAATGTAAGAACGGGCACAAATGAATTAATTAATCAATTAAAAGATGATATTATTTTTGAGGGTAAAGTTTCAAAATGGTGTGGGACAACATCAAAAGGTAAAAGTTATTTATATAAAATAATTGCTTCAAAAAAATTATTTGATTTATTAAGGCAATATGAAACTTTTTGTAAATATTATGTTTCTCCAAATGAAGATTATTCAAAAACAACTGATTTTGGTTTAGATGATATTGCTTTTTTTGATAATATAGATAAACCATTATTATATACAACAACACACGAAGGCTATATAACAATAAGAGATGATTTTTATATCTAATAAGGAGATAAACTTTATGGAAAAAATATATGACAAACTAGTACGTGATAATATACCAAACATAATCATATCAAATGGAGCAACACCTGTTTTTAGAGCATTAGATAACAAGGAATTTTGGGAATATTTATTAAAAAAAGATGGAGAAGAATTGGAAGAAGTAAAAACAGCACATAATAAAGAGGAAATATTAAAAGAATTAGGAGACAAATTAGAATTATTAAGAACAATGGCCGAATACAATGGGTTTAATTTAGAAGATGTTATTAATGCAGCAAATATAAAAAGTGAAAAAAATGGAACTTATAATAAAAGATTACTGTTAATTAAGGTAATTGAAAATAATTAAGTATAATTCACTATCCCCTATTTTATGTTTTTTTTATATATAATACAACAAATTTAGTATGTAAAATTAATCGTAAAGTACATTAACCATAGTAATATGTTATAATTTACCTTGAGGTGTTTATGAAAAACTTTAAAAAGAACACAGTACTATTACTTATAATATCAACTTTTTTTGTATTTTTTTTAGTTAAAGACAATTTTATTGATACTGTAAGAATAATAAGAGGCGCTGATATGGGATTAATACTTTTAGCTTTTATATTGTTCTATATATATGTATATCTTGAGTCTTTATTGATGTACTTAATAGTGTTAGAATATAAAAAAGATTATAAATTTATGGATACATTTAAGCTTATAGTTATGGCAAAATTTTTTAATGGTATTACTCCATTTTCATCTGGTGGACAACCTATACAAGTGTATCAATTAAAAAAAGATGGAATAGATGCATCCAAAGGAACAATAATAATAGTAGAGTCATTTTTAATTTTTCAATTCACTATATTAATATTAGGAATAGTTGCTATATTTATTAATTCAATATTTAATCTATTTGAATTCTCTAATATAATGTTTTACATGACAGTAATTGGCTTTATACTCAATACAATCGCCTTCTTAGCAGTATTTTTAATAAGTATAAATCAAAAATTTAACACTTCAATACATAAGTTAGTTATAAAAATAGTAGAAAAATTAAAACTAAAAAATAAAGAACAAAGAAATGAAAAAATTAATAAATACTTTAGTGAGTATTATGAAGGATTTCAATCACTTTGGAAAAACAAAAAATTAATGATTAAAGGGTTAATATTAGAAACACTATCACTTATTATATTATTTATAATTCCAATATTAATATTTAAATCTTTAGATATTAAATTTACGCTAAATTTATTTACAACTGTAATTATTGGAATATATATCTTTATAATTGGAAGTTTCGTTCCAATACCAGGAGGAACCGGTGGAACAGAATATGCATTTTTAGTATTTTTTAAAAAATATATACCAATGCTTTCACTTACCCCAGCCCTAATAATATGGAGATTTGTAACATATTATGGGCCTGTACTTATTGGTGGAATTGTATTTAATATTTTTAAAAAAAGAGAATAAAAAAATAAAAAAATATGATATAATCTTAAAGGATGTGAAAGGAGTATTATGAAAATTATTAAAAGACCTTTACCAGAAGGTGAAAGAAAAAGATTTATTGTAAAAATTGGAAAAAAAGTTAAAATAGTAAATTCCTTATACGATAAAAAGAAAAAAAATAAAAATAAAAAAGATAAGATTTAATTCTTATGAAGTGATAATATAAAAGTAGACACAATAAAAAGAAATGTGTTCTACTT
>CAYXGK010000042.1:0-8191 GCA_964464565.1 uncultured Muribaculaceae bacterium
CAATATCGCCGGCAACCAAGGCTTTAGACTTTAACGGGAATTCGTCGATTTTATTTTTCCGGCTTATAATCGAGATTTTATTCGTGTCGCTCATAAACCCGGCTCCCTTTTCAGCAAGAGAATTTAGAACGATAAAATCGAGATTTTTCGACTCTAATTTCTTTTGTGCATTTGCCACTTCATTATTGGTTTCGAGGGCAAAGCCAACCAGTAATTGATTTGGCCTCTTCATTTTCCCCAATTCAGCAGCTATATCAGGATTGGGAACAAGATTGAGCAGCATATTATCACCCGAGCGCTTAATCTTATATTCAGCGACCTCTTGGGGGCGAAAATCACTAACGGCAGCCGACATAACCGCTCCGTCGGAGGAAGGAAAGCGAGCCACACATTCATTATACATCTCAATGGCTGAGTTAACATCGATTCGGGTGATCAGAGGATGAGACACCGTGATATGTACCGGACCACTAATCAAATCAACAAAGGCGCCACGTCGGGCAAGCTCGCCAGCTATGGCAAAGCCCATTTTGCCGGATGAGTAATTACCGACAAATCTAACAGGGTCGATAGCTTCATAAGTGGGTCCGGCAGTGACGAGCAGTCGCTTACCGCTCAAAGGTTTTGATTTATCAGAAAGGGCGAAATAAGCTTCCACCTGTCCTACTATGGCTTCAGGCTCTTCCATCCTGCCTTTACCCGAAAGGCCGCTGGCAAGCTCTCCAGTCCCCGGTTCAATAATCTCACATCCACGTTCGGCGAGTATTTCAATATTTTTGGTGGTGGATGGATGTTGAAACATATCAAGATCCATGGCCGGAGCTATAAACACTTTACAACGCGCCGAAAGGTAAGTAGTAATCAGCAGGTTATCAGCAATACCGTTAACCATTTTTCCCATAGTAGCAGCCGTTGCCGGAGCTATAAGCATAGCATCAGCCCACAAGCCCAGGTCAACGTGACTATGCCAGCTTCCGTCTTTAGTTCCGAAAAATTCAGATAATACAGGTTTCCCCGAGAGGGCAGACAAAGTAAGCGGAGTTATAAACTCTTTGCCTGCGGCAGTAATCAGAACCTGCACATCAGCTCCCTGTTTAACCAGCAGACGCAAAATTATTGCAGCTTTATATGCTGCAATGCTTCCTGTAACGCCCAAAATAATTTTCTTTCCTTTAAGCATCATAAAGAGATTAATCCACAAGATATAAAATCATTTGGCACTACGCAAAGAAAGCTTAGGCTAGGGAAAGTAAATATCCTATAATATATCAGGATTTTCTTCCTTAATAATCTTATTAATCATATTTGTAAAGCCATATAAAGCATTAGTAGGAAATCCTTTGCTGTTTTTCATCATACCACCAGAATATGCAGTAGCATAATAACTTCTAAATAACAAATTATTTCCATCTATTAAAACGATTTTCTTCATAATATCACCTAATTCCATTATAGCATATATAAAAAAAGAATTAGTTTACTAATTCTTAGAAGCCTCCGCCTCCTCCGCCTCCTCCGCCTCCGCCTCCGCCTCCAGATGATCCACCTCCGAATCCTCCTCCTGAAGACATTGATGATGATGCAGCTCTTGCTATTTCTGTATTAGCTGTACTAATTGCAGATGAAACGCTAGCATTTACATTTGTTGTAATTAAATTGTTAATTATCATATAATCTAGCATATTCATACCAGATTGATTAATGTCAATATTCATATTTTGTATTTTTATTTCCATTTGTTTTCTTAATTTGTCTGCTATTCCAAATACGTTAGCATATACTAAGTACTTTTCCCATAAAACAATTTCGGGCAATTCTTTATCAGAAAAATTACCAAAATCATTCATAAAGTTCTTTAATGCTTTCCACATATAGTATTTTTCATTGCCTTCTTTTGTTCTTTTTTTAATGAAAATGACATAAATACTAGCAGCAACTGAAAAAGGAATTAAAACTGAAAATAAAGGAGATATAAACCATAATACAAATGGCAAAAAAGAATAAATAAGTATTATTGTTTTATTAATAGTTTTTTCGTAATAGTTTTTTTCATTGAATTTATCTGAAACAATCTTTTTCCATTTGTCGTATTTTTTTATAAATCTTCTTGCTGCAGATTCGCTTTTAACATTTTTATTTAAATCAGACAATATAAGCGATATACCATCTCCATAGTCGTTTAATAACCATTGTCTTAAATATAGTTCTTCATCTGTTAATCGTTCGACTAAGTTTTCTTTATTAAATATTAATTTATAATCTTTTACTTCTTTTTTAATTATTAGGCCTTTTGTTGTAATTATTTCTTCGGTAACTAAACCTTTTTTTCTTATTATATTCAATAAAGAAGAAGATAAACCAAGTGAATTACTAGTATTACTCAATAGTAATTGAACTTGTTCAGGAGAAGTATCATCAGGAAAATCTCTAAAATATTTTTGATTAAATGTTGGAGTAAATTCTTTATCGTGCTTGAAATATATTTTAACAATTAAAATTACTAATCCAATAAACCAAAGAATAGCTACAACTATTGTAAATTGTTGAATTCCTTTTTCTCTTTTTATTTGTTTTTTGAATTCTTCTCTTTTTTCATTTGCATCATTTGCTAATTTTGTTTCTTCTTCCAATATTTTATCAAGCCTATTAGTAGATTCTACTTTTGAATTATTTTCTAAATAGTCTGCATCAAAAGCCATTCTTATATCTACTGGGGTTTCCTTTGGTAAATCGGTTGCGACAATATTAATTGTATTTTTATCCAATATATTATTTTCTACATATAATGGGCCATGTGACCATACTCTTAATGTTTTTTGGTCCTTATTTAAGTTAACTCTTACTTCTATATTTTTTATTAAGTCTTTAAATCTTTCTGGAATAAAATTCCATCTTATTTCACCTATATCGTTATATTTTATTGCAACGTCTTTTAATATATATTCAATATAAAATGTAGTAAAGCTGTTATTCGTATAATTATACATTTTATATCCTACACCATTGTAATATCTATAAACTTGATATTTATTAGTGTCTCCTAGGCTGGCATATTCTACTTGACTAAAACAATCAACAGGATTACTTGATGCTTCGAATGTAGTCAAATTAGACTTACATATTTTTATAAGTTCAATTGAAGTAGCTGCATATTGTCTATCAACAGTAGTTGATCCTTCATAAAATATATCTCGATTGTAACCGTTAAATGATCCTCTTTGTACTATTGCTTCTTTAACTAATAAATCTCCATTTTCTAAAATAGTTGAATCAACATAAAAACCATCTATTGTATAGTTTACTTCTATAGCATACACATTAAATGATATTAGTAGCAATATAATAATTAGTAATTTTTTCATATATCTCCTTTAAAAAAAGACTTAAATAATTAAGCCCTTTATTCTGTGAAAGTTACTTTTGGTGCTTCTTTTTCAGACTCAGCTACTTCAAAGAATTTTAATTCTTTAAAGTTAAACATATTTGCAATAATATTTGATGGGAAAATTTGTAATTTATTAATATAATTTAACACTGAATCATTATAAAATTGTCTAGCATATGCGATTTTTTCTTCTGTATCTTTTAAATCATTTTGCAATTGTAAAAAATTCTTATCTGCTTTTAATTCAGGATAAGCTTCTGCTAGAGCAAATAATCTACTTATTACTCCATTTAACTCACCTGCAGCTTGCATTTCTTGTTCTGGTGTATTAGCAGAGTTGAACTTATTTCTAGCTTCAATTACTTCTTCAAAAGTACTTTTTTCATGTTTAGCATAACCTTTTACTGTTTCCACTAAATTTGGTATCAAATCAAATCTTTTCTTTAATTGAACATCTACTTGTGCCCATTGGTCTTTAGCTCTGTTTCTAAGTACCACTAATGAGTTATAAGTACCCATTACAAATAATCCAACAACTAGTAAAACTCCAACTATTATTAAAATCCATTCCATAAATTTCCTCCTATATTCACTATTATATCATAATTATTTTTTATTTTTCTATTTATTTCTTAATATCGAACCCTCAAAATTATTTAATACTTTATCTATTATTTCGTTGAAATATATTGTAACTTCTTCATCTGTTAATGTTTTATTTTGATCCATAAATTTTATATTAAATCCTAGAGAAAATTTGTTTAAACCTAAATTATCATCTTTATATACATCAAATACTTTTACATTTGAAATAGTTTTATTTGTTTTTTGTATTATATTTATAACATCTTCTGATTTAATATTATTATCAAATATAAAAGCTACATCTTTTTCTATAATTGGGTATTTAGATATTTCTTTATATTTTATACCTCTAGTTTTTAATTCCATCAATTTATTTATGTTTATTTCCACAACATATATTTCTTCTTTTGTTAATGTTGGTTTTATTTGTCCAATATATCCTAAGAAACAATTGTCAATTAATATTCTTGCTGATTTTCCTGGATGGAATTCATCAGGAATGTTTTCCATATCAAATCTATATCTATTATTTAAGCCTACGTAATTAAACAATGTTTCTGTAATTCCCTTAAGTAAGTAAAAGTTAGCTTTTATATTTATTTTTTCAAAATCATTTGAAATGTAATTACCAGTTATTCCAATACACAATTTATTGTCTTCTGTATAGTTTGAATCTATATAATAACTTTTACCTATTTCATATAAATATATATCTTTTAAATTTCTAGATAGATTATACTCTATTGTTTTTAACATAGATGGTATTAAGCTATATCTTAATGTTGATCTATCATCGGATAATGGTTGAATTAGTTTAATCATGCTATAGTTATCATTTGTGTATTTATAAAATTCAGTATCTTTTTGTAAAGAATATGTAATTATTTCATTTAAGCCTAGATTTCTTAGCACATTATGAATGCTTTTTATGTAATTATACTTGTTATTATATGAACCTTTTTTTAGTTTTGAGTTAGGATATGTTCCAACCATGTTTTGATAACCATTTATTCTTCCAATTTCTTCTACTAAATCTTCTTCAATTTGAATATCCAGTCTTCTCTTTGGAACTTGTACCTCAAATATAGTATTGTTTAATTCATATTTGAAATCTAGTCTTTCAAATACGTCTTTTATTTGTTCTATTGATAATTCCATTCCTAAAATTTTAGACGCTTTTTCTAGTGATAAATTAATTTTTAAATCTTCTAAGTTGTAGTTATTAAAGCCAAATATTTTATTCACTACTTTTCCACTTGCATATTCTTGTAATAAATAACTTGCTTTGTTTAAAGCTTCTTCTGTAATTGTTGGATTAATTCCTTTTTCGAATCTTATACTTGATTCACTTCTATAAATGTTTTTAGAAGTTTTTCTAATACTTAAAGGATCAAATATAGCAGATTCAATAAGTATATTTGTTGTTTTATCAGTTACTTCTGAAGATAATCCACCCATAACACCCGCTACTGCTAAAATCTCTTTTTCATTAGTAATTAATATATCGCCATCACTTAATGTTCTATACATATTATCTAATGTAGTTATATATTCGTTGTCTTTAGATTCTCTTACAATTATATTACTACCTATTTTATCATAATCAAAGAAATGTAACGGTTGACCATATTCCAACATTACATAATTGCTTATATCAACAACATTGTTTATTGGCCTAATACCTGATGCCATAAGTCTTGCTTTTATAAAATTTGGACTTTCTTTAATCACCACATTTTTTACCACTCTAGATAAATAACAGTTACATTTATTTGTATTAGAAATAATATTTATATTTGTATTGTCTTCAATATAATCAATATTATATATATCTTCTTTTATCTTTTTATTTAGTATTGCTCCCACTTCATATGCCATACCTCTAATACTAAGTAAGTCACCTCTATTAGCTGTTATTCCAAAATCTATTACTATATCATCATAATTTAAATATTTAAGAGCGTCTTCTCCAACTGGTGCATCTTGTTGTAATACATGGATTCCATCTTTATTGTCGATATATTTACTTTCAATTCCAAGTTCTTCTAATGAACAAATCATTCCATTAGATTCTAGTTTTCTTATTACTCTTTTTTCTATATTAAAGCCATTTGGCAATGTTGCCCCTACTAAAGCAACTATTACTTTTTGACCTTTTTCGACATTTGGAGCGCCACATAATATTTGTAATACAGTGTTTTTAATATCAACTTGGCAAACACTTAAATGGTCCGAATCAGGATGTGGAGTTTTCTCTAATACATGTCCTATTACTAAGTTTGTTGAATCACTTAGTTTATATATTGATTCTGTTTCGTTGCCAATAAGCAACATTTTATTTGATAATTCTTCTACAGAGATATCTGAATCAATATGTTCTTTTAACCAATTATTACTTACTCTCACTATTATCACCTTCCACTCTATTGAATTGCTTTAAAAATCTAATATCATTATTATAAAAATATCTTATATCTGTAATTCCATATTTTAACATTGCAACTCTTTCTATACCTAAGCCAAAAGCAAATCCTGTATATTTGTTTGTATCATATCCACAATTTTTTAATACATTTGGGTGAACCATTCCAGCTCCTAAAATTTCTATCCAACCTGTTTGTTTGCATATGTTACATCCGTTATCATTACAATTAAAACAACTTATATCGACTTCTATACTCGGTTCTGTAAATGGAAAAAAACTGGATCTAAATCTTATTTGTCTATCATTTCCAAATAAATGTTTAACAAGTATTTCTAATGTTCCCTTTAAATCAGACATAGAAATATTTTCATCAACCATTAAACCTTCTATTTGAGAAAATTGATGAGAATGTGTTGCATCATCATTATCTTTTCTAAAGGTTACACCAGGACAAATAATTCTAATTGGTGTTTTTTCTTTATTATTTAACATTGTTCTTATTTGAACTGGTGAAGTATGAGTTCTAAGTAATACTTCTTCTGTAATATAAAAACTATCTTGCATATCTCTTGCTGGATGTCCTTTTGGTATATTTAATAATTCAAAGTTATATAGATCTTCTTCTACTTCAGGACCTTCTACAACATCATATCCCATTGATACGAATAATGATTCTATATCTTCTCTTATCTTAGATAAAGGATGGCTTGAACCACTATTTATTAATACTCCAGGAAGAGTAACATCTATTTTCTCTTCTTTAAGTTTAGAATTTAATTCTTCTTTTTCTATGGTTTCCTTTAGTATTTCTAATTCTTTTTCAATGTTATTTTTTGTTTCATTTAATACTCTACCTAATACCTTTTTTTCATCTATAGATAAAGAAGCAAAATTCGATACAATTTCTTGAATTTCACTTTTTTTACCCAAATACTTGATTCTTATATTATTTAATTCTATAGAATCTTTAATGTTAGTTTTTTCAATATTGAAATTTTCTATTATATTTTTGAGTTTTTGACTATTATCCATTCTAAGCCTCCTATTAAATATTTAGTTATATATCTTGATATTTTATCTTTATTTGGTCCACAAAGTATTGAGTGTGTTTCATTTGGTATAATTTTTATAAATTTGTCTTTTGACAAAACACTATCATATACATAATTACTTGATTTTATTGGAACGATTGCATCCTTATCTCCTTGTAATATTAATATTGGACAATTTATTTCTTTTGGGGTTTCATAGTATTTTTCTACTAATTTTCTAAATTCTAAAACACTTGATAGTGATGTATGTAGTACTTTATAAGTAGCATCTTTATATCTATCTTGATTTTTTATTGGATTTTTTATTATTTCTTTTATATTTCCTAAATTGTCATAATCCAAATATATAAATGCTGGAGCAACTAATATTACTTTTTTTACTTCTTTAAATTTAGTTGCTAAGTGACATGCAATTACTCCACCCATACTATGCCCTATTACATATATAGTTTTGTATTTTTTCTTTAATGTATTAATCATATTTTCTGATGCTTTTATCCAATCCTGATATTTTACATCTTTTATGGTGTATTTATCGTGTCCAGGTAATGAAAAGGCATATGCATCTATATTTGAATTCAAATTAATTTGATTATTCAAATATTCTACTTCGCTTATTTCGCCCATAAATCCGTGAATAATCAAAACTGCTTTTTTAAACATATATCCTCCTATAAAATAAAAAGCATCCTATAATAAGGACGCTTTTACGTGGTACCACCTTAATTCATATTTCTATGCACT
>CAYXGK010000043.1:0-8130 GCA_964464565.1 uncultured Muribaculaceae bacterium
ATATCCATCTCTATTTTCATTTTATTGGTCTACCCCAACATTTGACGTAGAACCAAATTAAATACCTCAGAAGATACTTATAAGTCTAACTGAGGTATTTTTGTTCATATAATTTTATTATTTTTAAGATTTTATTTTTACATCATATTCATTTCTTTCATTACGGAAAGACAAACTTCTGCAAATTTAAAATAATATTCATTTAATTCACCATCTTTCCTATAAATATAATTAAAAGGTTGTATAAATTCAGAATCCTGTACTTTTATTATTTTTATTTTTCTTTCATCATAGAAAAATCTTGGTATTGCTCTTGGTAATAAAGCTATACCTAAATCATTTATTGAAGCATTTATTAGAATTATTCCAATATCATTTTCTAGAGTCACATTAAATGGTAAGTTTTTCTTGTTAAAAATATTTTCGATAATATCTCTATCACCATTATTTTTTGTTCTAACCAACAAGTTAACTTTAGATAATTCATCAATGGTAAAGTATTCTTTATTTGCATAAATACTATCAACACTACACACTGCAACAATTGGATCATTTACATAGTTTTTAATAATTAAATCATTATGGTTTATATTTTTATCTATAAACCCTAACGAAGACTTATTTTTAAGTATCTTGTTTACAACATCATCATTTGTATTGGAATCAACTGATAAAACTACATTAGGATAAATTTCTTTCATTTTTGCTGTATATAAAGGAATAAAATGTCTATGTAAGTTAATAGATGCTGATACTTTAAGTTGGATAGATTTATTTTTTACTAATTCATTTTCTAAATCTTTATATAATTTAATTGTATCTTTAGATAGTTCATATAAGGATACGGCTTTTTGCGTAGGAAATAATTCTTTTGTGTTGCGAATAAATAGTGAAATATTATATTTATTTTCTATTTTTATTATTGTTCTTGATATTGTAGGTTGTGCAATATTTAATTCTTTTGAAGCAATGCTAAAACTCCCATTTCTATATACACTTTCAAAAATAAGTAGATCTCTATAATTCATAAGTTATCTCCTTGATGTGTGTTTTGTATTGCTTTAAGAAGTTGCTGAGTTCTAACATCTAAACGAAGTCTTTTATTTTTAACATAAAAAAACTTTCTATATAAGTTTAGATCATTAATTTTTATTAACTTAATGTGCTCACTGTAATATTTTTCATTGATAAGTGAAGATGGTAAAATACTTACACCCATATTTTCTAGTACTCCAGATATTATTGCATTATTACTATAACACTCATATATAGGTTTTTTAGATATAGACTTTAGCTTAAAAATCTTTTCTAGTTGCGTTCTTTCAATGCTTCCAGTTTCTCTTAACAGTAAATCATATTTTATTAAGTCTTCTAACTTAATACTATTAACTGTAGAAAGGTTATTATTTATAGAAACAATTGCTTTATATAAATCATAATGATATGGAACAATCTCAAAATCCTTATTAAAGTATTCCGAATCTATCAATGCAATTTCAATTTCGTTATTATGTAAGGCTTGTAATATGTAATCATAATCACCTACTATCACATCAATTTCTATATCAATATTTTCCTTTTTAAAAATTCTCATATACTTAGGCAAATAGAAATCAGCAATGCTTTTTACAACACCAAGTTTGATTTTTTCTATTTTATTATCAAGAATTTTTTTTATTTGAATATGATTATAAGTAAGTTGTAATGCGTAATTTAAAAGAGTATTACCTTCAGTGGTTATTTTTAAACCATCATTCTCACGAATAAATAATTTAGTCTTATATTTTTCTTCCGTTTTATTAATGATATAAGATACTGCTGGTTGAGACATAAAAAGGTTGTTCGCGGCTTGGGTCATATTTTTTGTTTTACAAACTTCAATAAATACTTCAAATTCTCTATATGTCATATTCTCCACCATTTATAACATTTTACTTATGATAGTTATGTTTAGTTCTATTATACAGTGTTTTTTCTGTTTGATATACTTCAATTATAAGATGAGGAGATTATATGAAGAAACCAAATGTAATTTTTATATTAAATGACCATCAAGCTTATTATAGACATGGATGGGATGGGGGAGTAAAACCTAAAAGACCAAATTTTGAAAAATTTGCGAAAGAAGGATTTGAATTTACAAATGCATACTGTGCTACACCATTATGTGCACCTGTAAGAAGAACTATGTTGAATGGACAATTTGCTCATACACATAAGAATTATTATAATACTTCAGCTGCACCATACACTGAAGAAACTTATTTAAGCAGGTTACATGAAGAAGGGTACAACAATTACTATTATGGAAAATGGCATGCTGGTGGAGGTAATGCTACTACAGCAGAAAACCAACATTGTACTGGATTTAGTAGTGATGGATATGGTAATCCATATATATCTAAAGAATATGATGATTACTTAAAAGAATATAATTTACCTATGGCTACACATCATATTTTTTGGCAATGTGTTTCAGATAGATTGTTAGATGAAGGACATTTCACAAAATTAAAAGTTGGTGAAGACTATGTTTGTGATTCTAGTTGGTCAGGTGAACATGCTGTTGGTATAACAACAACACCTAAAGAAACTCATGAAGCATTCTTCTTAGCAGACCTAGCTTGTAAAAAACTAGAAGAAGTGGCTAAAACAGGAGAAGCTTTCAACATGAGAGTTGACTTCTGGGGGCCTCATCAACCATTCTTTCCTACACAAGAATACTATGATATGTATGATCCTAAAGAAATACAAATGTATGGAAACTTTGATGATGATTTAGAAAACAGAGCAGATGTACATAAAGTTGAAGATAATAGATATATCGGAGATGATGATCAAAAAATAATTTATCCAAATCCAGTTCCATGGGAAACTTGGCAAGAAATATTAGCACATGTTTATGCTCATATTACAATGCTAGATGATGCTGCTGGCATAGTTCTAAATAAAATAAAAGAACTTGGGTTAGATGAAAATACTATAGTGGTTTGGTCAACTGACCATGGTGATGCTATTGCAAGTCATGGTGGTCACTTTGATAAATGCTCATACATGTCTCAAGAAGTTATGAGAATTCCAATGGCAATGCAATGGAAAAATATTATAAAACCTAATCAAACATTTGATGGTTTTGTAAGCAACATGGACATCCCTGTAACAATAATGGATGCAGTAGGATTGAAATTTAATCAAGAAGTACATGGTGAAAGTCTATTACCAATTGCAATGGGTAAAGAAGTCGATTGGAGAGAAGACTTAATGTGTGAAACAGCAGGACATGGATATGTTGAAAGAATAAATGGAAGGATGATAGTTTATAAAAACTATAAACTTGTTAAATTCGAAGAACAAATAGATGAACTATATGATTTAGATAAAGATCCATATGAATTAGATAATTTAGCTTATAAAGATGAATATAAAGACATCAAAGAAGATCTTCTTCAAAGATTAAGAAGATGGCAAAAATATACTAATGACCAAGACATGGTTTGCTAAAGGAGGAAAAAATCATGAAAAAAATATTATTTACTCTACTATCATTTGTACTAATTTTATCGCTAACTGCTTGTGGCGATGGAGGATCTACTGGAACATCTACATCTGATTCTAAAACAGTTATTGGGTTTGTTACTGATACTGGTGGGTTAGGTGACCAAGCATATAATGATGCTGTTCACGCAGGATTATTAAAAGCAGTTGATGAATTTGGATATGAATTAAAAATTATTGAACCAAAAGAAGTAGGAGACTACGCAGACAATATTAGAACTTTATTTAATGAAGGTGTT
Source organism: uncultured Muribaculaceae bacterium (assembly GCA_964464565.1). GTDB lineage: Bacteria > Bacillota_I > Bacilli_A > RF39 > UBA660 > JAAYGD01. The sequence goes on from CAYXGK010000043.1 coordinate 3,795, forward strand.
AATGTTGTAGTTGTAGCTGGTGCGCCATTTGCTGATTCAGTTCAACAAGTTGCACCTGAATATCCAGACAAATATATTTTAGCTTTTGATTCAGAAGTTGATGGTGTTGACAATGTTTCATCTACATTATTTAAAGAACAAGAAGCTGCATATGCTCTTGGTGCATTTGCGGGATTAGTAACAAAAACTAATGTTGTAGGTTATGTAGCAGGTGTTGAATCACCATTACAAGAAAGAGCAAAAAATGGATTTGAAGCTGGTTTCTTAAGTACAAATCCTGAAGGTAAAGTTATAGGTATCTATACAGGAACTTATAGTGATGTTGGTAAAGGTAAAGAAGTAGCAACAACTATTTATGATCAAGGTGCTGACTATATTGCAACATTCGCGGGTGCATGTAACCTAGGTGTTTTCCAAGCAGCAACTGATGCTGGTGAAGGAAAATATGCATTAGGAGCAGCTCTTGGACAATTTGAAAAAAATCCGGAAAAGATTATTGCTTCTCAAGTTAAAACTGTTGACCTAGCTGTGTATAACGCTTTAACAGAATATAGTAAAGGTAATTTGGTTCCAGGTATTGTTGTTAGAGGTATTAAAGAAGGTGGAGTTGACATTATGTATAACCCTAATAATGAATTATTAAATTCTATAGCTTCACAAGAAGTATTAGATAAAGTTGAAGAAGTAAGGCAAAACATTATTGATTCAAAAATTGAGATTCCATTAACTAAGGAAGAATTAGACAAAATAAAATAAAAGAATTGAAAGGGGAAATAGTATATGTATGCTATTGAAGCAGTAAACATTTGCAAATACTTTGGTACATTAAAAGCTAATGATGATATTAATATTCAGATAAAAAAAGGTGATGTACATGCTATTTGTGGAGAAAATGGTGCTGGTAAATCAACCCTTATGAATGTTTTATATGGTTTATATAAACCAACTGCAGGAACTGTAAGGATAAATGAGAAAGATGTTATTTTAAATACACCAAAAGATGCAATAGATTTAGGTGTTGGTATGGTGCATCAACATTTCATGTTAATCAAGAATCTTACAGTCGCTGAAAATATCGTATTAGGACAAGAAACAGGCACAGCTTTATTTTTTGACAGAAAAAAAGCTGTGCAAAATGTTGAAGAACTATGTAAAAAACACAATTTACACGTAGATCCAAATGCAAAAATAGAAGATATTTCAGTGGGTATGCAACAAAGGGTGGAAATACTAAAAGCATTATATAGAGGTGTAGAAATACTGATACTAGATGAGCCAACAGCTGTTCTTGCCCCTAGTGAGATAACAGAGCTATTTGAAAATATTAAGTTACTTGTTTCTCAAGGTAAAACAGTAATTATAATTACACATAAACTTAATGAAGTTTTAGAGATTAGTGACAGAATATCAGTTCTTAGATTAGGGAAACTTATAGGTACTGTTGATACAAAAGGAATATCAGAATCTGAGTTGACAAAGATGATGATTGGAAGAGATGTTGTCTTAGGCGGTAGAGAAAGGATTGAAACAAAAAAAGATTATGAAGTCCTATCTATTAAAAATTTAACATACAAAAAGGAAGATAGAAATCTTTTGGATAATATAAATATTAATGTTAAAACTGGTGAAATTGTTGGTATTGCTGGAGTTGATGGTAATGGTCAATTTGAACTATTACAATCTATATCTGGAGAATATAAACATTATGATGGCGAAATAATTATTAATTCTAAAGATATAAAAAATATGTCTATAAGAGAAATAAAACATAATAATTTAGGATATATACCAGAAGATAGACATAAGGACGGATTAGTATTAGATTTCCCGGTCTCATATAACATGGTATTAGGGAAACATTATTTAGAACCATTTTCAAAATCTATGTTTTTAAATTTTAATGAGATTGAATCATACACAGAAAAAAATGTAGAAAATTTTGATATAAGAACTCCTTCAATAGATGCCCATGCATCAACACTATCTGGAGGAAACCAACAAAAAATTATCCTTGCAAGAGAAACTGAGAGTAATCCTAAATTTATTATTGCTGCACAACCAACAAGGGGTCTTGATGTTGGTGCAATTGAATATGTTCACAACCACTTAGTAAACTCTAGGAATAATGATCAAGGCGTATTACTAATATCATTTGAATTAGATGAATTACTATCATTATGCGATAGAATTTATGTTATGCATAAAGGTGAAGTTGTTGGAGAAGTAAATAAAGTAGATTTTGATTTAGAAAAAATTGGAAAAATGATGTTAGGATTGAGAGGAGATTAATATGGGGAAATATAAAAAAATAATAGACGATTTAAAAACTCCACTTCTTTCTATACTATTCTCATTTATCGTAGGATCAGTATTAATAGTATTATCTGGAAAGAGTCCAATTGCTGCATATATGGCACTTTTTAGGGGAGCTTTTGGTTCACCTGCAGCAATTTCTCAGACTTTGAATAAGTCAATATCATTAATATTTACAGGGTTAGCTGTATCAATAGCTTATCAATGTAAGTCGTTAAATATTGGTGGCGAGGGACAATTAGTTTTTGGTGCATTTGGTGCATCACTAGCTGGAATATTTATTGAGGGCTTGCCTGCTATAATTCACATTCCTGTAGTTTTAATTACTGGATTTGTTTTTGGTGCAGTATGGGCTCTTATTCCTGCAGTTTTAAAAATCAAAAAAGATGTTAATACAGTAATAAGTACAATAATGATGAATTATGTTTCGTTTTCAATAGTTTCATTTATGATAAACACATATTTTAAAGCAAGTAAAAGTGATTTTGTGACAATGGAACAAATCATGGATAGTGCAAGATTACCTTATATTCAGTTTAGTACTTTTAGAATTAATTCGGGTATTATTTTGGCAATATTATCAGCAGTTATCTTATATATTATTCTTAATAAAACAGTTGTCGGTTATGAAATAAATTCAGTAGGATTAAATCCTATAGCATCTAAAACAAATGGTATTAATTCACAAAAAAATATATTGATTTCTTTATTAATATCAGGTGGCTTAGCAGGCCTTGCAGGAGCGAGTGACATTATGGGCAACATGGGAAAACTATATGATGGATATAATCCAGGTTATGGTTTTGATGGGATTCCAATCGCTTTATTAGCAAAAGGGAATCCATTAGTAATAATACTTTCAGCATTGTTGTTTAGTGTGTTAAGAGTAGGAGCAATATCAATGCAAACTTCTGTAGGAGTATCAAGAACAATAGTTGATGCTATGCAAGGGGTTATAATATTGTTTATTGCGGCTGAATATATAATCACTTTAATAAAAAATAAAGTTAAAACAAATAAGAAGGTAGGTGAATTACAATGATTTCAATTAAAGCCATTATTGTAATGTCAATATCTACAGCAGTGCCATTAATCTTCGCAAGTTTAGGTGGTTTAATATCAGAAAAATCTGGTGTTACCAACATTGGTATAGAAGGTATGATATTGTTTGGTGCGTTTTGTGGTATGTTAGGCTCTTATTTTACTGGTAATGCAATTATTGGTGTTATTACAGCAATGATAGGTGGTGGCTTATTATCTTTAATACATGCATTTATTGCCATTACATGTGGAGGCCCTCAAGCTGTTAGTGCAACAGGAATAACTCTATTTTCCACTGGATTTACTGCATATGGGTTAAGATTGATTTTCGATCGTGCAGGTAATTCAGATACAGTTGCTTATTTACCTACTACTGAGATATTTAGAAATATTCCAGGAATAGGACATTATTTAGCTAATTATTCACCTTTAGTTTACTTGGCATTTATAGTAGCTTTTGCAGTATGGTATTTATTTAAATACACACCATTAGGGACAAGAATACATACAGTAGGTGAAAATCCTAAGGTTGCAGAAACTCTTGGAATAGATGTTTGGGCATTAAGATATAAGTGTGTTGTAATTAGTGGTGTATTAGCTGGTTTAGGAGGCGCATACTTATCGTTAGGACAAATGAATATTTTTCAGGAAAATATGAGTGCAGGAAGAGGGTATCTTGCATTAGCTGCAGTAATTCTTGGAAGGTGGAAACCTTCTGGAGTTATACTTTCTTGTTTTTTCTTTAGTATATTTGATGCTTTACAATTACAATTACAGGTTGTGGATTTTTATGGATTATCACCAACAATATTATCTGCAATACCATATGTTGTATGTTTAATAGTACTAGCATTCTCTTTTGGTAAATCTAAAGGGCCAGAGTCTAATGGAAAACCTTATCTAAAGAAAACTAATTAATGAAGGGAGATAAAAATGATAGATTACGCTGAAGGAACAGGCAAACAATATCACATAGGAGTAG
>CAYXGK010000044.1:0-7790 GCA_964464565.1 uncultured Muribaculaceae bacterium
TCTATAATATCACAATTATTGCTATTTGACAAAACTTAGATAATCATAAAAAAAGAGCAATCATTTACTCTTCTTAACAAAGTTATATGAATCTCTACACATATCATTAATATCTTTTATTGTAGTAAATCCTAATTTTTCTTTAGCATAAGTGGGATCTGCATAGCATGCTGCAATATCTCCCGGCCTTCTAGCAACTATTTTATAGGGAACATCAACATTATTAACTTTTTTAAAAGTTTCTACTAATTCTAAAACACTGTATCCATTACCAGTTCCTAAATTATAATAATCTATTCCTTTATCTTTTATAACTTTATTTATCGCACACACATGGCCTCTTGCTAAGTCGACAACATGAATATAATCTCTTACTCCAGTACCGTCTTTAGTATCATAGTCATTCCCAAATATGTTTAAATATTCTAATTCCCCATTGGCTACTTTAACAATATATGGCATTAAATTATTTGGTAAACCATTAGGATTCTCCCCGATCAGATTAGACTCGTGTGCTCCTATTGGATTAAAGTATCTAAGAACGGCAATACTCCAGGTATTATCAGAAGTATATAAGTCTCCCAACATTTTTTCTATCATTAGTTTTGTACTACCGTAAGGATTGGTTGTTGATAAGGGAGAATCTTCTATAATCGGTAATCTTTTTGGAGATCCATATACAGTAGCACTAGAAGAAAAAACCAATTTTTTGCACTTAAAATTTTGCATAACTTCTAGTAAGGTAATAGTAGAATCTAAATTATTTCTATAATAACGTAATGGTTCTTTTACCGATTCTCCAACAGCCTTTAATCCAGCAAAATGAATAACTGCATCAATTTTATGATTAATAAATATTTTTTCTAATAATTTTTTGTTTTCTACGTTCCCTTTATATAAAATCGCTTTTTTACCAGTTATCTTTTCTATACTCTTTTTTACGGATGGAGAAGAATTGCAAAAGTTATCTACAATAATAACCTCATGATTATTATTTAATAGTTCTACGCAAGTATGACTTCCTATATATCCAGTCCCTCCCGTTACTAATATTTTCATAATTATTTTTCTCCTTCAACAAGTTTGATAAATTTATTTAATTTTTGCTCATTTATAGTTTCCATATTAATGTTAAATTTTATTTTTTGATTATTATTTATTATTTTTTGGATTTCTTTGCCCATTTTCTTAATGTCCTTTGATATCACAAACCCATATTTATTTATATCAACAAATTGATCAGAAACTGGAAAAGTTGTTATAATTGGCTTATGGAGAATAATTGCCTCACTATACGTTACAGGATATCCCTCATAATCTGAAGTTAATATTAAATAATCTGAAATCTTAAAGAATGGATAAGGATTGGTCTTAGCACCAACAAATGTTACATTTAAAGATTTAGATTCCTTTACCATTTGCTTATATAGATTTTCTTCAGGTCCACTGCCAACAATTATTAACTTAATTTTTAATAACTTTTCTAATTCAAAAAACATATTTAATAACCGTGAAACTTTTTTTTGATGTTCTTCAAGTCTTCCTATGTACACCAAGTATTTTGTGCTTTTCTCCGTTATTATGTCTGTTTTTTCTTTTGCTAAGGTCCGAATCTTTTTAACGTTGATTAAATTATTAATTACATGCGTTTTATAATCTAATTCGGGAAATTTATTTAAAAAGTTTTGTCTTGATTCATTAGATACAAAAACTATATGTTTAAATTTTAATATCTTTCTTTTATAGAAAAAGCTTCTTAAATTAACATCATCATAAATATAAGTATAGTCATTGTGAATGTATATAGCAGAATTTTTTGATGATAGTCTTGATATAACATTTCCAGATAATGAATAGGTGGCATAACAACAAGAAAAATTATATTTATGATAATTGAAAATTGCCCATTTTAACTTTCTAAACAAATTTATCGACTTTCTCACAAAAACATTCTTATTTTCGTTAACCAATATTTCAATTATTAAAACTTCTTTGGGAACATTTTTTAAAAAAATGCCTTCTTTTTTTTCTAACACTAAAGTAACTTCATATAATTGATAATTAATGTTTTTTAGCAACTCTATTAATGCAGTTTCAATTCCCCCAATTCCCATATTGTACGCTGTAAAAAGTAATCTTTTCTTATTCATAATAATTACCTAAAACAGCATTTAATAAATTTAAATATTTTTTGTCCTTTATTATTTCTGCCCCCTCATATTTCAATAAAAATTTGTCCCAAGTCAATTCAAAATTTTTCGTTTTATTTTTCTTGACTTCTTTTGCATATAAATTCTCATTTAAGTCATCATTTGGAAATGCTAACCGGCAAGTATTTATTGTTTTAGAAATAAACTTGAGAAAATTACGATCAATTGAGTCAATATAAATATCAGAATGAGTAATCCATGCAACAGGTAATATATTGACAACAAATGGAATTATTGCTATATAGTCAGGAAGATCTTCAACATTTATATTACAATCAAAAAACACATTTTCACAATTTCGAAAATATTTTTTTGATCTTCCAGTAGCTACATAATCGCATGTAATGGTTTTTTCATTTTTTGTGATGCTTTTTATCAAAATTACATTATTCCAATCTATCTGATTATTTATTTTTAAAGGAACCTCTAGTCGCTTTTTCAATAGTTCATTTTGAGATAATAAATCAAGTTTTGCATCCCCTATTTCTAAACTCTTTTTTGTTTCATCATTTATTTTATTAATATACGTTTTTTTTATTTCAACAATTTTATTTTTTAATATTTCGTACATTTTTAGGTCATAATCAAAAAGTATACTATATTTTTCATATTCTTCTATTTCTGGTAATTCACCAGCACATAATACAGTATCTCGAATAAATTTATTACATTTACTTATTAAATTTTTTCTAATGACTCTAATACTATCAGTCTTATATTTTATTGTATTATTTATAATTATATTAATATCTGCATTTAAAAACTCATCAATATAATAATGCTCCGCATATCTTAAATATGATTCTACCCTGTCTTTCTCATAATCTCTTGGTAATATTAAGATTACCCTGACTCCTAATGCTAGGCAAGGCAATAATACATGTAATCTGCTAGTAAATACAACTTTGGCTTTTTGAAAAGTCTTCAATAATGCTTCGACATCAAGCATTCTTTGATCAAATGTTTTTTTCTTCATTTCTTTTTGATCTCTAAAATTATATTTTTCAATATATTTTATATTTAAGAAATCTAATTTGTCTTTTATTTTTGAATCAATATCAATTACTAATATGTCATTCCCTTTTTCTATATTAGGGAACTTTTCCAGTGTTAATGTTAGGCATCCCGAAAAAAAACTTTTTTTATTATATTTTTGTAAACGATTAATTGTTTCTTGGTCTCTGCATCCAATGATTTTATCATTTAAATATATATCTTGCTTTATATAAATATCTCCAACATCAATGTCATTGTTTTCAGTAAAATGCATAGATATTAAAAGCGGCTTTATATATGGAGATGGTGGCCAAGAAATTTTGTTGTGTAAAAACCAGCCATTTAATATAACTTTCACATATTCCTTCTTATTTGGAACAAATTTTCTCATATTCTCTCTCTCAATCACATAATCTATAGATGGCAAAAATCTCTTGGCTGCATATGTTTGAATATCATCCCCAATATTATCAGTTTCACTGCAAAATAATATCCCATATTTCATATTAATTCCTCACAATTTTTTTGATAAAATTTAATATTCGTTTTATAAAAAGGTTTATTATTTTGTAAAGTGTTAAAAAAGTTGCATTAAAAAGATTTTTTATAATACTTAATATATAATATATAAAATTTCTTATAATATAGTACTCATTTATCATGTGAATTTTACAAAAAAGCTTTTCAAATTTGGTGTTTATTGTTTTAATTTTATACCCATCAATATCAAAATCACTTTTTCCGTATATTTTGTAATTATATTCTCTACATAAATATCCGTATAAGCCTTTATTTCCCAATAAATACTGAGTAATAAATTCCTTCAAAATTAAAGAAAAGTTAGATAATTTTTCCCCATTATTTATTTTTTTTATATCTGCTTTATTTATTATTTTATTTATTTCTTTTTGCAAATTATGACGCATTTGTTGTAAGGTAAAGTTTTCCAAAATTGTTTTACGACAATTTTTTTGATAAAATTCTAAATTTGATAATATTTTTTCTATTCCATCTACATATGATTCTATCTCTTTATCAGAATAATTCAAATCATATACATCTTTCTCTTCCTGAAGACAAGGAACTATAACACCTACGCTTTTGTTTATAAGTTCTTTTTGCCCTCCAACATCACATGAAATTACCGGTGTTCCTAAAGCTAGTGATTCATACGATGTTAAGGCCAAGCCCTCTTTAATAGAACAATTTAAAGTTAGATCACTTACCATATATATTTCAGATGGAATTTCTACGTTTCCTAAAAATTTAATATTTTTATCAAGGTGGTTGTTTTTACTAATTTTTTTAATTTTTTTTAATAATGGACCATCACCAGCTATTAAAAATAATAAATCATCATTCTGAGCTATACTTTTTTTTGCAATTTCCATTAACAAAAGTGGCCTTTTTTGATAATCTATCCTCGCTACAAATCCAATAACTTTTTTATTTTTAGGAATAAAATATTTTTGTTTTAACTCTTCCTTATTGTATAAATTAGGATTAAATTTATTTTCGTCCACTCCAATATATATAGTTTCCACTTCTTTGGGACTTTTCCCAAAATGTTGAATCATTATATTTTCACTATTTTTATTGCAAAAATATGTTTTATCAATAATATCCATAAACGGAGCAGAATCTCTAGAATATCCACCATTTCTGTTATACCACTCTTCCATGTGAATATAATCAATAATTGGAATAGCAGGAAATAAAGATTTTAAATATGGTAAAAACATATATCCAGTAGTACTATTAGTATTAAAAATAAGATTAATATTTCTTGATTTAATTATATATTCTAAAAATGCAGGCCAATTTACACAATCCAAAAATGTAGATAATTCAAAAATTTCATCACACACCTCTTCAAATCTTTGCTTCCAAACAGATTCAGTTGGCTGAGTGGTTATTAATGTAATGTGATGTTTTTCTTTGTCTAATGATGATAAAAAATCAAGATTAAATTTGTCTGCTCCACCAACTACCATCCATGGTACTATAAATAATATCTTTTTTTTGTCATCAAATTTATATTTAGGTAAAATTACTTTATTTTCAAGAATATTTTCCCAATTATATATTTCTCTAGGAAACTCTATAGGTATTACTTTACAATTTATATTTTTAACAATATTCTTTTTATATTTATTAGTAACTTTAATGTTTTTACGCGAAATTGAAAGTTCACCATCAGTTTTTATTCGATACCAAAAGCCATCATATGATTGATGAATCGGAAAATCTTTTTTAGAAATTAGCTTTAGCCAAAAAAGCCAATCTTCGTTTATTCCCTTCTCTTTATATCCATATCCTCCAACATCGAAAAAAGCGCTTTTTCTAATCATAGCAGTAGCTACCAAAAGATTACTTTCTTCCATTATTTTACTGTCAAAGTGCTTCTTCCAAAGTAGTTCTTGTTGACCAAAGTTAACTACATCAGTGTATGCCCATGTGGCATCTTTGTAAGTTTCTAATGCATAATACGATGTCTCTAAGTAGACGTTTGATATTAGATCATCGTCATCCAAAAACACAAAATATTTTGAGCTTTTTGTTGATTTGCTAGCACCGTAGTCCCTAGTTGCAGCCAAACCTTCATTTTTTTTATGATAAACTTTAATTCTTGAATCCAATTTTTTTATTTTTTCTAAAAATTCTTTTGTACCTTCCACTGGTGAACCATCATTAACAATGATCCATTCAAAATGTGGAAACGTTTGATTTATTATACACCTTGCTGTTTCTTCTATAAAATTGTGTCCTTTATAAAATGGCGTAATAATAGAAATTAAAGGCTCGGCATCTTTATAATCTATTTTTTGCAATTTTCTTCCTGGTTTTAAATTAAAATCAAACATATTTTTCCCTCCAAAAATTATTTCAAATTCATTTGTTCCCAATCTTTTCCAAATTGAGCATAACAATATTTAGCGCACACATCGTTTGTTCTGCCAAACATTTTCATTTCTCCATGATCTATCCACATAACTTTTGTACATAAATCTTTTATTGACTGAATCGAGTGTGAAACGTACAAAACTGTTGTTCCACCCTTAATCATTTGAAGCATCTTTTTTAAACTTTTTTGTTGAAATTTTATATCTCCTACAGATAATATTTCATCAACTATTAATATTTCCGGATTTACTATCGTAGCTATTGAAAAAGCTAATTTTGCAGTCATGCCTGAAGAAAAGTTTTTAATTGGAACTTCTAAAAAATCTTTTAATTCAGAGAAATCCACTATTTCATTAAATTTTTCATCTATAAACTTTTTTGAATATCCTAAAACGGCTCCATTTAAATATATATTTTCTCTCGCTGTAAGTTCCGGATCAAACCCGGCTCCCAATTCTATCATAGGTGATATAACCCCATTAACGGTAACTTCGCCATTTGTAGGTTTCATAACTCCGCTGATTATTTTTAAAAGAGTGCTTTTCCCAGCTCCGTTTGATCCAATAAGGCCAATAACTTCCCCTTTATTTACGTGAAAGGAAATGTTTTTTAAAGCAAAAAAATCTTCTTTTTTTGTTTTTCTTCCACTAAACAAATTAACAAATGCTTGTTTAAAAGAAAATGACTTGTCAATTCCCAAATTAAATTTCATAGTAACATTATTAACATTAATCATATTTTCCTCCTAAACATAATAAATAAATTTATCTTGTTTCTTTTTGAATACTATAGTTCCAATAATTAAAGTAATTATAGAAACTAATCCACATGATAAGAGCATTTCACCGCTAGGAGCTCTATTATATAAAATAATTTCTCTTGCAGAATCAATATACATATAAAGGGGATTTAATTTAAATATTGCTTGTAATTTATCTGGTAACATTGTTATTGAATAAAATATTGGGGTTAAGTAATTCCATATTAATATAACAATTCCGTATATATAAAACATGTCCCTCAAAAATACTGAAATCGTAGATATTATAAAGCCAATCCCAACAGTAAATAAAAACAAACAAACAAAAATATAAGGAAGTATTAAATAATAGATGTTGATAACACATTTTGTTTCTCCACTACCAGTAAATATTATAACTAACAATAAAGGAATTAGTGTTAATAAAAAATTTATCCCAACAAATAAACATTTTGATAACGGAAATATATATTTTGGAATATAAACCTTGTTAATTAAACTAAAATTAGTGACTACAGATGTCATAGCCGATTGGCTTGCTTCACTAAAGTAGTTAAACATAATTAATCCTGTCAAAAGATAAACAGGAAAATTTACGCCGTCCATTTTAAATTTAAACATTTGAGAAAAAACTATAACCATAACTATCATCATTAAAATGGGATACAATAAACTCCAAAGTATACCTAATACACTTCTTTTATATTTCACTTTAAAATCTCTTGCAATTAATTGTTTCATTAAAAAAGAATATTTTTTGAAATTGTGACTTATTGCTTTTATCATTTTAAACCTTCTTTTCTCAATAAAATTATAACAAAAGAAAAGAAGTATATCAATGATATATACTTCTTACTTTTTAAAATTATGTTTATCTTATGATAATGTCTTAAGTGTTATCTTTGGAAAATGTCTCACTT
>CAYXGK010000045.1:0-7583 GCA_964464565.1 uncultured Muribaculaceae bacterium
ATGCTCATTTTCAAGAGCCGGTCTTCGCTGTAACCGGTGATTTCGCAGGCACAAGGGTTCACTTCTACATATTGGCCGTCTTCATTTACGATAAAAAACCCCAAAAGGAGCACTCTTGATATAACTGCTGTACTTATTTTCAATTTCTTTTAAAGCATGCTCTGCCGTAACGCGGTCGGTAACATCGATCCCCAGATAAACACATAACTTTTCCTTATTATCTGCTACATTGATGGGAAAGAGACTGCTTTCAAAATATCGTTTGCTCCCGTCAAACTCAAAAACGTCAATATTTTCAAGGTATTGGTTGTTATCCGGCGACTTTGACAAAATATGGTGCGCTTTTTTTGAAATTTCCGGAGGCGCAAATTCGTCGACATTCTTATTGATGAGTTCTTCTTTTGGCAGGCCTATGATTTGCTCTGCGACACTGGATACTTCAACAAATCTGCCGCTTTCATCAATCATCATGATCAAGCTGGGGCTGCTGTCTATCAAGCTCCTCAACCTCAGCAGAGCTTCCCTTTCGCTTTGTTCAGATCTCTTCCGATCAGTGATATTGCGGGAAATGCCTTGGAAACCAATCGCATTTCCTTTGTCATCCCGAAGGATTGAAATATTTGCAGATAGCCACAGGAGGGTTCCATCCGCATGATAATGCTCCAATTCTACGATTCGGGTCCTGTATTTATCGCAAAGAGGATCCTTTTCGTTTCCCATTTCTTCTATTAAGAGCGCCTGAATCTTCTTCAGGGATTCCGGGGAGAATTTTTCCTCCGGCGTTCGATTCAGATAAGCCTGAACCGGTTCTCCAACTAAAGTTCCAATGGATGGGCTGACATAGGTCATCCTGAGGCTGATGTCGGTTGTCCAAATGACATCTGACATATTCTCAGTTATTTTCCGGTATTTCTCCTCAGCTTGTTTCAATTGACCGTGCATGCGCCTGTTATCCTGCTGGCGAATCAGAAGAAGACTGAGAAGGACAGATGCGATCGGATATATTACCATAACCGGAATGGCAATTTCACGAATGACATTCAAACTGTCCGGATAGGGAAGCAAGAGCATACACACGAGCATCACTTCATGGACACAGATGCTCATGATATAGATGCTCAACCAGCGCCATTTTGCAGATTTTGGATACAGCCAACGCCGCCAGGCCAAGCCGATCAGCGCGCTGACCATGATGACCGCGATCCCGGGCAAACTTCCTGCACCGCCGACCATCAACCTATAGAGGGATGCGGCAAATGCTGCGATCATTATGGGGACAGGTCCGAAAATCAGAGCGGTCACACTGAGCAAAATCGACCGGGTATCAAATATCACACCGGTTTGAAGTCTGAAAGGAAAACTCATGATCGCGATGGAGATCAAGGCGATCAGGACCCCGTTGATGATGGGCTGCGCACGTCGGATCTTTGATGGTATAGCAGATGTGACTTCGTATATCGCGGACAAAGCCAGCAAGAGAGCGGCATTATAGAATAGCCCCATCAGTACAGCCTGCCCGGTGTATCCCGGATTGATTCCCATTTTTCATCTCCACTTGTTCAATGCTGTCAGTTATGGATGATACAACTGCCACATTGAACTGCTATCGTATTATCAAAGTAGAATTCTGACCGCTCTATCCGTCCCCTCATCTACAGGAGCTCCATACGGATTTATTAAAACTTCCAATTGCTTGAGGTTCGCCTCAGTATCATTACACTATTGATAGGCAAACAGCGCAAAAACTATCCGGATTTCACTCATACAAGTCCCGCAATAAAGTTTGTATACTAATTTAAGATCTCTATTCAATATTATAAGCGGATTCTGTCTTCTTGTTCCTTTTTTCATCATACATCCTCTTATCTGCCTTGAGGATGATTTCATCTGATGCCATTTCATCAGATAACCCGCATAAACCGACGCTCATTGACAGTATAATATCACTTGTTTCAGTCCTTAGAGCGATTCGCTTCAATGATTCGTTCACCCTGTCAATGATGCTTTTGGCTGTACAGACTGCCGTATTCCGGAAGGTTATGATAAATTCATCTCCGCCATATCGCCCGAACAAATCGCTCTCCCGAATGGTTTCCCTGACAACAGACGCGAACAGTTTGAGCGCTGCGTCTCCGGTTGAATGGCCATATGTATCATTGATATCCTTGAACTTATCAATATCCATCATCGCGACTGTAAGGTCACTACCATGCACTTTTGCATCTTCGAAGCTGCGCTGCAGCTGGGTGATAAAATATTGGCGTGATAAAATTCCTGTAAGGCCATCCTTTTGTGAAATCTCCTTGTAGATACTTCCTTCAACTTTGTCTGTCACATCGATGCAGCTTCCAATATAGCCCGCAAACGCTCCCTGTTGATCGAAATAAGGTACACCACGGTCATTGATCCAGCGCCACTCACCATCAAAGCGCGCAAGACGGTACTCCATCTCAAAAGGCATCCTTTTGTGAAAGTTATCCAAATATGTTTTTACACATCGTTCCAAATCGTCAGGATGAACACCGCTGACCCACCCGTCCCCGGCTTCCTGTTCAAGCGTATGCCCTGTGAAGTGAAGCCATACTTCATTGAAATAATCACATTTCGTATCAAGGCCGGCTCGCCATATCAGATTCGGGGCATTCTCAACAATCGCCTTATATTCTTCCTTGATAGATCCAAAGTCACACCTCCAAAATACCCAAGCCCGTATACAGATATATACACATTTACACTATGTGCTTTCTGGGATGAATTGTCAATCAATAGTCCCAGCAAGAGATGCAGCAAGAGACGATAAGCCAAACTCAGCCGTTTCATGGCCGGGAATTAATTCCGATCAATGAAAGCTTTTCGGATCCCTTCATCCTTGCCAACGGCATGGATAACCTTCTCATACCCAAAGAGGCGCCGGTAAACAACTGAAACTGCGGAAGCATTCTCCGGCCGGACAAGTTTTCCTGCCGGAGGTAGCTATTTAAATATGGATACAAATTAATACACTTCCGCCCGCCAGACTTCTCAAATGTTGATTGTCATGTTAGGTGACAGAAGCATTCCTTATCATGACAACCAAAGTTGGTTCATTGGATCATCCTGCCTTGTAAAGGCCCGCGGCGCGCACAGCGATGGTTTGGTCATGGCTGCCGAAGCCAATGATAACGTCCGACGGCTCAAGGGGATGCGCCAGGTACAGATAGTCCCACAGGTCCTGCAAGCAAGTATACTTGTCCATCCAAATCTCCTTTGGTATTGGCCGCGGCAGGCGGTTTCACTGATGTGCCGGATGAATAGCGGCGCTCCATTCCTCTATGCCCGCTCTTTGAAATGTCACCTTCCTCAGGGCACAGTGGACGCGATCTTGTTGAGGTCGGGATGACTGTACTCCCAAGGAGGTAAGTACCCAGCAATAGTCCTCGCCATCAGCCAGTACTGTGACGACAGTGCCGGACGAATAGCGGCCTACCACTCTGCCCGTCTCGTTTGGTTTATCCCTGAGCTTTAAAGCCCCGCCTTTAATGGCGGCAGTATAAACATGACCTTCCGCCCGGCCCTTTGGCAGCATCGCTCCGCTTAGGAGCGCTAAAACTGTAAAAACTACAATAATCCGGGCAAATAGGGCCAATACAACTCTTTTCATAGATATAGTACCCTGCCCGGCCGGGTTCCGTCAACGCCCCGGAATTTGCATAGTGACCGGTCAGGGTATGATCAAGCGCAGGTCATTAATGGCATTGATACCTCACTGCGACGCCTTGCATCGCTCTTGAGCGGCTCGCCGGTATGTGTTAGGATGTGAGTAAGATTAAGTATGTATGCTCCTGCAGATGAACGGACTTTAGTAAAAAGCATTCCACAGTCAAGGACAAAACGAAAAGATCCAGCCGTATACGATAACGCGGCGCGATGAAATGAGCTGACATCACATATTTTGAGAATCACGCAAATCGATGCTGCGGGAGCTGATTGCTTCGGCGGTGACAGACAGTTCTGGTCATCTGACACTTTCATATTATTTTACGGGAGTTTGCATATCGCAAAGGAGAGCGCATGGACAATAGCAGTCAGACACTGCTAAGCAAATTCATCAAGATCAAGACCACCGCTCACAAGGAATCCCATCATACGCACAGGAGGTGTTTTTATGAGAGTCAGGTATCCGGCTGCCACGGCGATCATGCTATCGGTGCTTCTTTTATTTTCAGTTCCTATTGGCCTTGCGGAACCAGGTCCCCCTGACATCCCGGAAGGCGGCTTTTTTCTTCAGGACATTCGTTTGCCAAGCGGGCTCAAATTACCCGTATTTTCCGGACCGGGAGAGGAATACGCCCGTGCTGCCAATGGAAAGGCTTCGCTTTCCACCAACGGTTGGGTACAGGTATTTGGCCGGGAAGGGAATTGGCTTCTTGTTCAGTACGGGGTCCAGGATAGGCGGTTGCGCATTGGTTATGTTTCGGCAGAGGGCTTGGCAAGTGAGAGAGCTGACCTGCTGGACCTGGACAGCCAGTGGATGAAAACCGATTTCACATTGCCAATTAATGCCATGATGACGGATGATCCGCTTGGCTCCCGGACAGCAGTTTCCCATTTGTCCGCAGGGAGCGGCATTCTTCTCCTTGGCAGGATGGGGCTGTGGATATATGCTGAGGCCGTCGCGAATGGTGAAAGCGTCCGGGGGTTTATCCATGCCCGCGCCTTGCGTGCTATTGAACCGCGGGATGAAAGCATCCCCTTCAACCTGAGAGCCGCATCGTGGGGTCCCATTGAGCCCGACGAGGCAACTTCCCGCTATTGGCCTGCCAAACCATCCGCTCGCTGGGCCGGTAAAGGGGATATATTCCCCAATGTATGGCTGAGGCTGGATTCCACAGAGCACCGGGCAGACCTTGAAGAGCTGTATAACTTCCGCGTGGTTCGTGGCCGAGGAGTATGCGCGGCAACCCCGATACCGCTGAATGTGGGCGACTACCTCCTCGATGATTGGCTGACGCTTCATTTCCTGCCCTGGCAAGGCGTTAACCGAGGCGCGCTGGAGATCTATCTGGAACCGGGTGAAAGCATTGAAAACCTGGCGGTATCCTGTGAAAGATCACTCAGCGACGGCTCGGGGGAAACCATCACCATTCCGCTGGCCGGTGTTCCCATGGATATGGGTGTTCCCGAAAATGGGGTGACATTCAAAATGCGCAGCTATACTGCTTTCAACCGGACCGCAGCCCAATCTGCCCAGTATACGCATGTAAGCGACGACCCCTACACATTTGGCGGGTTGCTGGAGGATCTCTTCCAGGGCATGCCGGATGCCCCGGACAAAATTCTCGCCCTGCCCCTGGATTCCGCCGGCTACCGTTTCTTCCTGCTAGAGGGCGAGATCATAAAAAACGCGGGAGCTTTCGGAGTCTATGATGTCGTCTTTCATCTGGAAAAGCAGCCTCCGGGAATGTGGCTTTCCGCATGGCAGGAAGACGATGCGTACCTGGATATTGATGTTTTCGACATGACAGCGGGTGATGTTATTTTGCCCGACGGACTGGCGGAGAATTACAGCGATACGCAGCAATGGCTGAAGGAAATCAGGCAAGGTCGCTTCGCTTTGCTGCTGTTGGTGGAGGATATAGGCCGGGATGACGCGGAGATTGACCGGTTGATCAAATCCCTGTCAATTCAGGCGGTGTTCTCGGCGGAAAAATGGAACATCAGCTATGAGCAGGGAGGGCTCACCACAGCCATCGGGCCCAGAAGCTCACAATCGGTGGATATGCGGGAGATAGTACAGGGCGAAGGAGTGCTCCGGGATATTCCTTGAGCAGTAATGTATACCCATCCCTTTTAGCTTCTCATAAAAACCAATAAAACGTTCTGCTGCCATGCAAATTTCCGTAGCCGGTGTCCCTGCGCCAGAGGCTAAGTCCTGCCAGTGCTCTGCATGATGAAATCAACCGCGCTGATCGGCAGCGGTCCCTGCCCGGGGGTTTCTCAGTTTCCTTTACCTGGACACTGAAGTGAACGCGATGGCTTCGGCGGATGCGGGGACTATGCCCTGCATGTCCAGCCAGGCGGCGACGTTCTCCTTCACTTCCGCGCGGACCAGGGTTTCAGCCTGCGGCAGCAAACCTGAGAAGTTATATGTCATAACGTTTGTGTATAGCAGCTTTCCCTGCGCATCGCGCAGCAGGTAGGCAACGTAAAATTCGAAAACAGTGTCCTTTGTATCATTGCGAATCAAAGCCCGGATATAATGATGCGCCTTTGTGACATCGTCGATTCTGATATAGTCCGCTGTTGCCGGAAATCGCGCTACATCCCTGTTCACGTCACCTGTGCTTAGGATGGATAGCGAGTAATTGGCGATATCATCTGGCAGCAGCGCTTTCTCCACGCTGATGGCCGCGCTGACGAAGCCGGACTCGCCCGGCAGCATGACCTCGGGATTGCTGTCGAAGTATTCCAGGCTCAGAGAACCAATGGGCTCACCGCGATTATTGAGCAGTTCAATCAAACCGCCGGCCAGTTGCGCGGGCTGATCCCCTATGTTCTCCAGTCTTGCGTAGACAAGGCCTTCATAGTACGAGTCTTTGGGCAAGACGATGAATGTCTCTTCAGCAACGGTCAATTCGCCCGCAGCAATGGCAGAGTACATCGCTGCAAGGATTAGAGCCGGGGTGAGGATAAGTATGATCCAACTCCTTTGTTTCATTTTGGTTTCTCCTTCCTTTGGGCTGAACTGCGAATTTCGGTGTTTTTTATCCTTCAGGGAAGCTCTTTATCTTCTGCCTGTGAGTCATATCAACAGATCTTTGATAAAACCCGCCTCCTGAGAAGCGGGTTTTGCTGCATTTAATCCGGTTAATTCGAGCATGGCCGAGGTAAAATCTTCCTCTTTGGGAAACTGGGCTGTGCTGAATATTTGCTGATGCAACAGTGACCTTGCTTTCCTTTTGGAAAGATTATCCGTGCAGTATCATGCCTATCGCAACCGCGATTTTGTGAAACGCTTTACTGTGGTTAGCATCACGCATCGGATTCGCGTGCCGCTTTGCTTCATTTGCGCAGGCCCTTAAGTAAGCTTCATTAACACCTTCCGAGTGACAATACTTACTTACTTCATGATTGATTCTGTCGTTATGCTCATACAGATGAGTGACTTGAGACTGATCCAACATAGACAACCTCCGCCTAAAAGCACGTCCTGAATTGTAAATGTCCTTTCATTGGTAATGAACTCTCCGTAGGAAGACCTTGTCAGCAACATCATGGGAATGTTGGCGCCTTGCAGCGGGCATGCTGGGTTTCATCCGAAAAATGCTCAATGAACGATCAAAAACTTCTTTGAACGCGGCAGTTTGTTAGGTTTAAGGTGATATCTTGACAACTCGTCACTGAATGACTCGCTGCATCTCTCATGGCGCATGGTGAATATACCCGGTCATAATGGTTTGAAACTTTCCATTTTATCAATTTCGTTCCCAATATCGTCAGCATATTGCCTTCTAGTCGATCATACTCATGTGAAACGTTAATGTCGAGGGAGCAATGCTATGATACAGTGATGGGGAAATACTTTATCGGCACATTCAAGGAGC
>CAYXGK010000046.1:0-7376 GCA_964464565.1 uncultured Muribaculaceae bacterium
TTATACCAAATATAAACAAAAAAAGGAGTTTTACTCCTTATTTTATTCTAGATATTTCTGTTATTTCCAATTTTTCTTTATATGATATATTAAGAGTGTCGCCTTGTTTTAAGAAAGGTAATATATCTTTAGAAACATTTATATTTGCCTTGTATTTATTGTTTAATGTATCTATTAAGTAATAATAACTATCACCATCTATTACTACCATATTTATTGATTGTATTGTAATATCAATGTTTTCCAATTTTGATTCATCTATATTAATGCTTCCACCTAAATAATTTTCTGCAGCTTTTTCAATACCTAACGAAGCATCGGTAACTACTACTTTTTGATAATCTATAACATCTACAAATGCATACATTTTTACTAGACCAGCATTATCTTTTAACGATATTAAATATGTAGGTTTATTATTTAAATTAATTAACAATGGGAATGTTGCTCTATAACTCATTTGTTGTACTTGTCCTTCAGCAGAGCTCATTGCTGAGAATTCTTCTGCTCCAGGGACCGCATAATATCTAGATTCTTTTGTTCTAAGATTAATTAAAACAAATCCTATATTTGATTCATCTGCCAATACAGAAGTTATTCCAGTATATAAATATACATCATTATCCATTACCAAATAGTTATATCCTTGAGTTGTTGAAATCACATTCTTTTGTCCTATTATCGAATTAAAGAATCCATTTTTATATTTTCCCCAATCATTTAATTGTTCTAATATTAATTCTGTTGGATATGCATGATCTACCCAAACAGGTACTTTATCTATATCGTAATATTTTGATTCACCTGTTATAGCATTTAATATTACTACACCACTTATTTCTTTTTTTAATTCTACTCCAATAAATTTAGAAGTTGGAACAATCCAATAAGGTACTCCTTCATCATCTATTTCAAAAGTTTTAGTTTCAAATATTTTTGTAGGATATGTAAATCTTAATTTTCTATTTAAATCTTTTGAGAAAAAAGCAGAATCCAAATATTGCATACCTTTATCTAATTTAATTAATTCTGAATTTCCACTTACTGAGTTTACTTTTATATATCCTTTAGTACCAGTATCTTTATTTGTAAGATATTTAATAAACCCACTATATTCTAAAGGAGTTACTCTTGTTATTTCATTTTTATAATTTATTTGTGTATATAAATCTGAAACATCAAATTGTGAAACTACTTCAGGAATTTGCCCCATTACTCTGTCTCCTAGTTTTCTACTAGAATCTTTATCTAGTAAAGGAAAATTAGCAAAATCAACTTGTTTTACATCATTAGTAAATTCACGAGTTTGATCAACTATAATTCTTTTTGAATAACTTCTAGAAAAAAATATAGGAGATAAAAT
Organism: uncultured Muribaculaceae bacterium; assembly: GCA_964464565.1. GTDB lineage: Bacteria > Bacillota_I > Bacilli_A > RF39 > UBA660 > JAAYGD01. Next base: position 1,364 of record CAYXGK010000046.1, read on the forward strand.
AAAGTTTATAACCATAGGTAGTATAACTATTAAAATCATAGTCATTACTATAAATCCTGTTGGTTTAATGTTTACATTTATACTTTTTTTCATAATCTTATTTAGTTCACCGATGTTTAATACTCCAGTAAAAATATATACAAAACTCAAAGTAAGTAGGAATGCTAAGAATGAATAACTTTGGAAATTAATTGGAGGCAATATTATATAAAAGTATATTAATCCAAATAAAAAAGTTATTACCAATCTTGTTATTGTTTTTTTATTCATAGAACACCTCTTTCTAAATTAATTATATCATTATTTTTCATCAGTAGTTGAAAAAGCGCTTAAATATTCACTTGTTGTATTGCCGTTTATATATGCATAATATGCAGCACATCCAATCATAGCGGCATTATCTGTGCAATATTTTATAGGTGGTATTAGAAGTTCTATTTCTTCTTTTTTACATAATTCTAGAAATTTACTTCTAATAGCAGAATTAGCTGCTACTCCGCCTGATATTAATAATTGTTTTACATTGTATTCTTTAACGGCATGCATAGTTTTTTTGGTAACAATTCTTACTACAGTATCTTGAAAAGAAGATGCTAAGTTTTCTTTATTTATATTATCGTTATACATGTTTTTTACTGCTGTTTTTAATCCACTAAAACTAAAATCGAATGAATTATCATCTAAAGGCGTTGGGAGATCATATTCGCTAGTTCCTGTTTGAGCCATTTTATCTAATAATGGACCTCCAGGATATGGTAAATTTAATATTCTAGCAACTTTATCATAGGTTTCTCCTACTGCATCATCTCTTGTAGAACCTAATTTTTTAAAACTATAATCTTTTTCCATATATATTATATCTGTATGACCACCACTCACTATTAGAGATATTAATGGGAATTTAAATTCTCCTACTAATCGATTTGCATATATATGACCATGTAAATGATTAACAGGAATAAGGGGTTTATTATATATATATGCTAAAGTTTTAGCAGCTTGAAGTCCTATTAATAAAGAACCAATTAATCCTGGACCATTAGTAACTCCAATAGCATCAATATTTTCCATTGTCATGTTTGATTCTTGAAGTAGTTCTTCTAATACTAAAGTTATGTTTTCTATATGCATTCTACTTGCAATTTCTGGTACAACCCCACCATACTTCTTATGTGTATCCATTTGAGATAATACTACTGTTTTTATTTCTGTATTTCCATTTTTAATAATACTTGCACTAGTTTCATCACAAGATGATTCGATTGCTAATACGTAAAAATCTTTCATATTACATCTCTCTACACATTAAATAAGCATCTACTGAACCAGATTCATAGTAATTCTTTCTAGTAGTTGTAATTTTAAAATCATTCTTCTTATATAAATTTATTGCTTCTTTATTGGATACTTTCACTTCTAAGGAAACATTTTTAATTCCATTTATTTGCATATATTTTATTGCTTCGTTTAATAGGTTTTGTCCTATACCTTTTTTTCTATAATTTATATGTACTATTATATCTATTATTTCTGCTCTATCTTGTAACAAATCAAATGTGATGAATCCTATTAAATTATTATTATCTTTAAATACATAACACTTTCTGTTATCTAATTCTTTAAATAAATATTCCAAATTAAGATCTCTTCCTAATACATTTATTTGGTTTATATCTTCTTTGCTATATTCTACTATCATTTTTAGCCTCCAGTATTTCTTCAGCTTCAACTCTTTTTAGATAATTCGGAACTAAGGAATGGGGATTAACTCCCGATTCATTTTTATAATATTCATATATTCTTTTAATATCTAATATTGGACTTGTTGATTTAATATCTTCAATATCAATGTTACCAATTAATAAATAATTATTCAAAGTTTTTATTTTTTTGTATAGCTCTTCTACACTAATATATTGCTCATCAATAACTTCATTATAGTTTTTATCATATATTGATGCATATACAAAGCCTCTTCTAGCATCTATTACTGAGATATAATAATCATAATTATTATATGATAATGCATATGCTTTTAAAGAGGAAACCGGTATTAGTTTAAGATTAAATGACCAAGCATATACCTTGGCTATTGTAACACCAATTCTAAGGCCAGTAAATGAACCAGGTCCATTTATTACCATAATATTAGATATATCATTAGGTTTAATGTTTTGTTCATTAAAAAGAGACTCTATAGTGGGCATAGCGTATGTTGAATGCTCATTTATAGACTCTATTTTTTTTTCAAATACAATATTATTTTTTATTATAGCTACATCTAAATATGAAGATGATGTATCTATAAATAAAGTATTCACAGAACCGCCTCACATACATTTTCATATATTTTTCCATGAGGAGTTAATATAAAGACTCTAACATCTTCATCTAATGAAATTATTTTAATATCTAATCTTTCCTCTGGCAAATAATCTTTTACAACATCTGCCCATTCAATAATTACTACTCCATTTTTATTATAATATTCTTCTAATCCAATTTCTTCTGGAGATTTATCTAATCTATAAAAGTCCATATGATATAGAGGAAGTTCCCCATTATTATATTCTTTTATAAGATTAAAAGTAGGAGAAGTAATACTTTCTTCTATTCCATTTGCTAAAGCAAATCCTTTTGTAAAAACAGTCTTTCCACTTCCTAAGTCTCCCTCTAAACAAATTACCATGTTAGGGAATTTTTCAGATTCTAAATTTTGAGCTAACTCTATAGTCTCATCTTCACTTCTTGTAGTTATTTTGTATTCCATCATATCACCCACATTAATTATATCTAAAAAAGATAGTTAATACAACACATTTTAATCGGCATATTGTCTACATAACTCTAATCTTTTTGTGTTATAAAATTCATTATAGTTATATATTTTTTTTGAAATATCTTTAATACTAAATAATTCTCCTTGACCGTTGTTTGTTAAAACTATTATTATAAATGGGTTGTCATCTTTTACAATTGCTATATTGTGATGTGTTTCTTTCCAATCACCAGATTTATGTAAAATTGTTGAATTATAATTAGTTAAATGAAATGCATTTTTATTATTAAAATAACTTTCTAATTCTTTTCCTAATTCACCATTATTATTTATATAGTCATTTAATCTTATCATATAATTAAGTGCATCAGAAGAATTTATTTTTCCATTTATTCTATCATTTCCTTCAAGAGTGTATTTGTTTCCTATACTATGTCCAAATGATTTCAATTTATCAAATCCTATATATTCTAAAAGCATTTTATATGCAATATTATCGCTTACATTTATTGAATATTTTACTAGTTCCCTAATTGAAAATTGATCCCCAAATGATTTTGTTGACATAATAGAACTACCATGTTTTAAATAGTTTTCAGTGTATATTATTTTTTCATCTAAAATTGATTCATCTATTAATGCTTGTTTATATATATAAAGAGCGCTTAATGTTTTTATTAAACTAGCTCCAAAATATACTTGCTCTTTGTTGTAGTTGTATTGATAACCGGTTTTCAAGTTGTAGTATACAATACTAGTGTTTGGATGTTTGTTATTAAAATATTGATTCAATTCTATTTCTTTTGACATTATTTCTATATCTCTATATTGAGGAGATTGCATGCACATATTATATGTAATATCTTTTAATTCTTGCTCATTAATTAATCTTCCTACTTGATTAACTGTTTTAATTTCACTTAATTTTAATGAGGATAATTCTACAGACATATAAACAAAAAACATAGCATATATTACAAATGCAACTTTTGTTTTTAATAACGAAAAAATAAATTTTAATCCGACTATAAAACAGTCTAGTATTTCTTTAATAAAACCTATTAATTTATTAATATACATTTCCTCACCTATTATAAGTATAAACATATATTAAACAAAATAAGTGTAAAACAAAATTTGTTTACACTTATTTACTTGCAGAGCACAGTATTTCTTTTTGTTGTTCATAGTATTTATGAAATTCATTAATTTTTTTAGAGATTTTTTTTGTAATATCTTCGTAATCTTCATAGCCATAATTTGTTAACACAATAACTATATAGGGGTTTTTATCTTCTACAATTCCAATATCGTGATAGAAGGATTTATGCAACCCATATTTATGTAATATTTGTGTATTATCAAATAGTAAATTATTATAATAATTATTATTAAAATATTCCTTTAATTCGTTTCCTAGTTTAGGATTTTTTTCAATGAATTCATTTAATTTTAACATATAATTAAATGCATCATTTAGGATAATATTCCCATATTTATCTCCACCAACTAAAGTTTGTATATTACCGATTGAATTACCATATTCTTTCAAGTTATTAAAACCAATATAATCAACCAACATAAAATGAGCTGAGTTGTCACTAACACTTATAGCATATTCTACTAATTTTCTAATTGATATTTCATCGCCAACTTCATGCTTTTTCATACCATCGCTATACGACGCAACATAGTTTGATGTATATTTAACTGTATCGTCTAATATACTTTCATTATCTAATGCTTTTTCATAAATATATAGTGCTTCTAATGTTTTTATTAAACTGGCACCATAATATATTTCAGAATCTTTTATAGAATATTTTAATTCATCATTTAAATTATAATATAGTATGCTTGAATAAAAATAATTGTTTGAAAAATATGTATCTAATTCTTCTTTTCTTTTTTTTATGTCTTCACTATTTACTAATTTTTTTACACAGTTATCGTAACTTTCTACTTGTTTATCTTCATTTTGTTGTTTTGATTTGTTAATAATTTTTGTTTCATTGTTCTTGTAATAAATAAGAACAAACACGCTTATTATCAAAATAATGGGTAATAAAATTATATATTTCTTTTTCATATTTCACCAATTTAATTTTACTCCAATAAAAAGAAAATAACAACCTCTTGGCTGTTATTATTTTACTCTTTTATATCCAATCATTGTTGCTTCTTTTTGTAATGTAAGTTTCTTACCAGAAAAATAATCTTCTCTACTTTTTTTATCTTCAATAACTTCTTTGAATCCATCAGTATATGCCAAAATATGTTCTGCAAAAGATAAATCAAAATCATAATAATTAATATGATGTATTGCCTTATCCTCACCATTTAATACACCAAATGAATATTCAGTATTTGTATTTACAAACAAAACTCTAAATGTTGATCTATGAATATTTTTATTCCAATCAAAATCAGGATATAAACTTCTAATTAATGAGTTTCTTTCTTGTTCGGTATCTGAATAATCGTCAGTTGTTTTAGAAATTACATCTAAATATTTATCTAATACAATAATATTAGAATCAGAAACATTAAAACAATTTAGTCTATCGTCTTCTATTATTCCACCAGCTGCTACTACTCCATATCTATTTTTACCATTATAATTTATTCCATCTTTAAAACTCTTATCATTATATGATTTAAGTTTATCGTTAATTTCTCTCAATATAATAGAAATATCTTTTGTGTTTGAACTAACAAAATCTAAACAAAAAAATTCTGCTAATCTTCTTAGTTCAAATACGTTAGGATAATATCTAATTGTTTTTACTATTTCATCTAAAGACTTAGGTACTTTAAATTCATCATCATTTCTTAAATCTCTAGTAACTCCATCTGAAACACAAAATCTATTTTGACATTGGAAATGCGCATCAGCATCTATCATAAATCCAAGTGAACTTGGTATTCTTGGATCAGTTTTGTGAACTGCATTTATTTTTTTAAATTCCATATTTATCACCCGAAACTTATTATACTTTAATTAAATTATAAGTCAATAAAAAAAGTAATATAAAATTACTTTGTTTTTTATAAAAAAAAAGACCAGCAACTTCCTATTTTCGCATTAGAGCTATCTTCGGCGTTAAAGTGCTTAACTTCTGTGTTCGAAATGGGAACAGGTGTATCCACTTTGCTATCGTCACTGATACAAAACAGAGATAATTCTCTGAAAACATGATAATGTGGTTTGCAACAAATTAGATTAGGGTTAAA
>CAYXGK010000047.1:0-4120 GCA_964464565.1 uncultured Muribaculaceae bacterium
TATTCACCAATCTATATAAATTTATAGAAGGTTTATTAAATAATCTAATATCCAAAACTGAAGTTCCAATTCCTGAAGAAATAAAAAGATTTGAATTATTTACCTTATAATATTCATTGCTATATGCTTTTGCTCCCTGTGGAGTAATTATACTTCCTATAATTGGCAATCTCACTTGACCATTATGGGAATGACCAGCAAGAACCAAATCATAATTTTTTTCCTTTATATTTTTCATGTTATCTGGTTCATGCATTAAAAAAATATTGTATTTTGATAAAATATACTCATCTAAATATGAAGAATCAAATTTTGCATTAATATTAGATTTCATTCCTAAAAGTGAAATAGAACTCTCATCCTTATATATAGTCTCTAATTTTGTTTCCAAATTAATAAAATTACTATTTTCCATTATTTCATAAAAACTCTTATTAACTTTATCGTGATTACCACCAACAAAATAATTACCATATGTAGATTTAATTTGAGACAAATTTTCAATTAAAATATTTTTGTTCTCAGTATTAACTTGTCTATCTCTATCAACTAAATCTCCAGTAAAGACAACTATATCTCCATCTAAACCATTAATTTTTTCTATAACACTTTCAATATTATCTTTATTTATAATTCTTCCATAATGCAAATCTGAAAAATGTACTATTTTTAGTCCATAAAAACTATTAGGTAAGTCTTTATCTATTACACTATATTCTTTTACTATTAAGCCTTTAATTCCCAAAGTAAAACCATATGTTATTAAAATAGTAACAAACATTAATAAAAAACCAATAATTTTATATCTTAATTTTTTTTTATTTTCTTCCATATATACCTACAACATCATTGTAATAATAGTAACAACAACAGCCATAAAATTATGTATTAAGTGAAAAGACATTGAAACAAATATATTTTTAGTCTTAATATACATATAAGCAAATACACTGCCCAATACTCCGTAAGGAAATACATATAAAAACTCTGACACACTTTCAAAAGTAGATATAACATGTGCAAAACCAAAAGCAACACCTGCTACTATAATATATACCCAATCATTTTTAAAAATTCTTTTTAATGCTTTTCTATATGTTAATTCTTCTGTAAATGGTGCTACTACAACAGTTAAGAAAAACATATAAACTGGTAATTTTCCTAATAAATCTCTAATGATTGTTTCATTTTCAGACATATCTTTTGCTATTAAACTAGTAACCAACATATTTAATAAAGTCATCATTATAAGACCCATAATCCAATATTGAATATTGTCTTCTAAATATTTTTTCCAATTATCTTTAAAATTTTTCCATTCTTTTTTTATATCGTCTTTAAAAATAAAATACAAAATTAAAATATATAATAAATCAAAAATTAATGAAATAATTAAATTTACTGAACTATTATCAACATAATTACTAATAATGTACGACAAAGTTGAAAATAAATAAGGAACTATAAAACAAAATAAAAAAAGTGCTATATTTGATAATGTCTTTTTCATATATCCTCCACAATGATTATACACAAAAAAGCCTTAAAAATCTATTGTTTTTTTTGCTTTTGTGATATAATAACCTACGTAACAACGAAGTGGATCCCTTGACCCACTTTTTATATGGTTAAAGGAGGAATATGGAAAACAAAGTATTAAATTTAATAAAAGAAGAATTAGAAAATGAAAACTTAATAGTTGATAGTGTTAATTATGTAGTTGAAGATAATGTTAAATATTTAAGAATTATTATTGATAAAGAAGGTTTTGTTACATCTGAAGATTGTGTTAAAGCAACAAAAATAATAAATCCAATAATAGATAATGCAAACATTATAGATGAATCATATGTATTAGATGTATGTTCAAAGGAAAGAGGATAATATGAACGGTAAAGAATTTATTGAAGCAGTACAACTTGTAACAAAAGAAAAAGGAATATCAAAAGAAATAGTATTTGATGCTATGGAATTAGCTCTAGCCTCAGCATACAGAAAGAACTTTGATTCAAAAACTAATGTTAAGGTTGAATTAAATAGAGAAACCGGAGAAATAAAAGTATTTAGAGTATTTAATGTTGTTGATGAAATAGTTGAAAGTGAAGAAGAAGATGAATTAAAAGATTCATATATAACTTTAGAAGATGCAAAAGAAAAGGTTAAAAACGTTAAAGTTGGAGAAACATTTCAAGAAGAAGTTACTCCAAAAGATTTCGGTAGAGTAGCAACTGCTACTGCTAAACAAGTTGTAATTCAAAAAATAAGAGAAGCAGAAAGAGCGAGTATAGTAGATGAATTTAATGGTAAACAAGATGAACTATTAATCGGAGTAGTATCAAGAGAAGATGCTTCAAACTACTATGTGGATTTAGGAAGAGCACATGGAATATTACCAAAAGTAGAATTAATTCCAGGTGAATCAATAAATATGGGTTCAAGTATTAAGGTTTATGTTGCAAAAATAGATGATTCTGGAAAAGGACCTTTAATACTATTATCTAGAACACATTATGGATTTGTAAAAAGATTATTAGAATTAGAAATTCCAGAATTAAAAGAAGGAATAATAGAATTACATGGAGTAGTAAGAGAAGCTGGTAGTAGAAGCAAAATTGCAGTTTCTTCTAAAAATTCTAAAGTAGATGCTATTGGAGCGTGTATTGGAGAAAAAGGTTCTAGAATTAATAGAATAATGAAAGAACTAAATGGAGAAAAAATAGACATAGTACTATATGATAAAGATCCTGTTACTTTTATTAAAAATGCATTATCTCCTGCTAAAGAAGTAAATGTATTAATATTAAATCCTGATGAAAATCATGCAATAGCAATAGCTGAAGGAGAACAATTATCATTAGCAATTGGAAAAAGAGGACAAAACGTAAGACTAGCTGCTCGTTTAACAAAATTTAGAATAGATGTAAAAACTCCTGAAGATATGAAAAAAGACGGAATAAATATTAAATTTGAATAGGTGATTTATGATAAAGAAGATACCTTTAAGAAGTTGTGTTGTAACTAAAGAAAGATTACCAAAAAAAGAGTTAATTAGAGTTGTTAGAACACAGGATGGAGTAGTAATAGATTTAACTGGTAAGTTAAATGGAAGAGGTGCCTATATAAAAAAAGATGCTAATGTTATAAATAAAGCCAAATTAGGTAAGCATTTAAATAGAGCACTTGAAACAGAAGTAGATGAAAATATATTTGAAGAATTATTGAAATTAATAGATTAAGAAAGAGGTGATACTCTATGATGACGGTAAAAGATTATGCAATAGATGTAAAAAAGAGCATTAATGAAATATTAGAAAAGTGTATAGAACTTGGTATTTCAGCATTTAATGAAAGCTATACTTTAACAGAAGAAAATGTTATAGATTTAGATAACAATTTAAACTTTGAAGAAGAAGAAATAGTAGAAGAAATTGATCCTAAATTAGATGATACTGTTAAGTTAGAAAAAATTGTAAAGAAAGACTATACAAATACAGAAGACTTTTCTAAAAAAAGAAAAGAAATGTATAAAAATAAGGAAAAGTTAATGTCTAATATTCCAAATGTACAAGAAAATGTAATATTATATCAAGATGGAATGACTTTATCAAAATTAGCAGAGCTTTTAAATGAGAATCCAGTTTCTTTAATAAAGAAATTTATGGATATCGGAAGTATGTTAAGTATTAATTCTAATGTATCATTTGAAGATGCAGAATTAGTAATGATAGACTATAACAAAACTCTAAAAAGAGCTGAAACACAAGATGAATCTAATTTTGAAAAACTAGAGATAAATGATTTAGATGTTTCACTTGAACCAAGACCACCTGTAATTACTATTATGGGACATGTTGACCATGGTAAAACAACATTATTAGATACTATTAGAAAAACTAATGTGGTTGCAAAAGAAGCTGGTGGAATAACACAACATATAGGTGCTTATCAAATAGTATTTAACGATAAGAAATTAACATTTATAGATACTCCAGGACATGCAGCATTTACTGAAATGAGAGCTCGTGGTGCATCTATAACTGATATAGTAGTAATAGTTGTAGCAGCTGATGATGGTGCGATGCCTCAAACAAAAGAAGCAATAGATCATGCTAAAGCAGCA
>CAYXGK010000047.1:4142-7244 GCA_964464565.1 uncultured Muribaculaceae bacterium
GTTGCAATAAATAAAATGGACAAACCAACAGCTAATCCAGAGAGAGTTATGCAAGAATTATCTGAGTATGGACTTTCTCCAGATGTTTGGGGAGGAGATACCGTATTTGTTAATGTTTCGGCATTAAATGGAGAAGGTGTTGACAAATTATTAGAAAATATTGTACTTATTGCTGAAATGCAAGAATTAAAAGCAAATAAAAATAGATATGCGCTAGGAACTGTAATTGAAGCTAATTTAGATAAAAATTTAGGACCTTCAGTAACGGTATTAGTCCAAAATGGAACACTAAGACTTGGAGATCCTATAGTAGTTGGAACAAATTACGGAAAAGTTAGAACTCTAAAAAATCATTTTGGAGAAAGCCTAGTAGAAGCTTTACCATCTACTCCAGTTATAATTACCGGATTAAACGGAATGCCAACCGCTGGAGACAGATTCATGGCTTTTGAAACAGAAAAGAAAGCAAAATCAATAGGTGAAACTAGAAGACAAAAAGCAAGATATAAATATTTATTTCAAGAAGAAAAAAGCGTTGAAGACTTATTTTGTTTACTTAACGATTTAAGAAAAGAAATAAATGTAATAATAAAAGCTGATGTTAAAGGATCAGAAGAAGCTTTAAAGCATTCATTAGAAAAAATAAGTATAGAGGGCGCTAAATTAAATATCGTAAGAAGTGCAACTGGTCCTATTACAGAAAGCGATGTTATATTAGCAAGTGCCACTTGTTCTAAAATAATAGGATTTAATATTAAAACCTCTTCTTCTACGTTAGATATAGCAAAAGAAAAGGAAGTAGAAATATTAGAACACAATATAATATATAAAGTATTAGAACAAATAGAATTAATGTTACAAGATTTACTTGATCCAATATACGAAGAACAAATAACAGGAAGTGCTGAAGTAAAAAGATTGTTTACTTTCTCAAAGGTTGGAACTATCGCAGGATGTATGGTAAAAGATGGAATAATTAAATCAAGTTCTAAAGCAAGAGTAAAAAGAAGAGATAAAGTTATATACGATGGACAAATACACGCTATTCAAAGAGAAAAAGATGTAGTAAGAGAAATCAAAAAAGGATTTGAATGCGGTATAACATTAGATAATTTTAACGATTTAATTGAAGGAGATATTATCGAAGCTTACGAAATGGTTGAGGTAAAAAGAAAATGAAAGTTAAAGGAGAAAGAATAGCTAGTTCTCTTGCCAAAGAAATAAATGAAATTATTTATTCAAAAGTTAGAGATAAACTGATTATTGGAACTTCTGTAACATCTATACATTTATCTAGTGACTATGAATTTGCTAAAATATATTGTATTAATTATAACAATAATAAAGAAGCAGTTAAATTGTTAAATAAAAGTAAAGGTTTTATAAAAACAGAATTATATAAGAAGAAATTACCACTTAGAGTAATTCCTGAATTAGAATTTGTTTACGATGAATCTATAGAATATGCAAAAAAAATAGAAGAGAAACTAGAGAGTTTAAAATAGTTTCTTTTTTTGTTATAATAAGATAGAGGTATATATGAAAAAGCATATCCCAAACATACTTACAATTTCAAGAATAATATCAGTTGTAGTAGGAGCATATTTACTATTAAATGATAAATTTGATTTAGCTATAATAGTATTAATATTTGGTGCAACTACAGATTTCTTTGATGGGAAATTAGCAAGAAAATTTAATGCAATGTCATCACTTGGATTCAAATTAGATCAAATATCAGATAAGTTATTTACTTTTGTTATTGGTGCAGTACTAGTTATTTTAGGCAACAAATTCTTACTTATAAGTATAATAATAGAATTTATTTTTTCAAGCTTTATTTCTTTATTGACATATAAATCTAAAAATTGGGGTGAATCAAAAAAAGAAGGTAAAATAAAAATTGCTTTAATATTTTTTATGATTACTATGGCTTTATTATTAATTAAATTTGACATTCTATTAATTCCGTTTATAATAGTATGGATAATTACATTATTAGTTCAACTATATGCAAATATAAAGATGATTATAGACAAAAGAAAAACTAAAGGAAAGGAGTAGTATGAATAAAAAGGATATAAATAATAAAAAATCAAAAATTGATAGAAGAGTATTTCAAATGGTAGATATTGTTCCAATTAAAGATATTATAAAACCAAAAGTTCGAGCAAAAAGGATGATAATTCCAAGAAAAAAAGGATAAAATGAATGGATTACTTTTAATTAACAAACCCAAAAATTATACCAGTAGAGATGTTGTTAATATAGTATCAAAAATTTTAAATACTAAAAAAATAGGACATACAGGTACATTGGATCCTATAGCAACAGGTTTACTTATACTTACAATCGGAGCAGCAACTAAATTATCTGATTATATAACAAGTGATATAAAAGAATATATTGCTACTTTTAAATTTGGAATAGAAACAGATACCTTAGATATTACAGGTAAAGTGATTAACAAAAAAGATTTAAATATAACGAAAGAAGATTTATTAAATAGTCTTACTAAATTTAATGGTAATATTATTCAAGAAGTTCCTAAATATAGTGCTGTAAAAATAAAAGGAAAAAAATTGTACGAATATGCTAGAGCAAATATCGATATAGATCTACCTAAAAGAGAAATAATAATATATGAACTAGAGCTCTTAGAATTTAGTAATGAAATAAAAATAAGATGTTTAGTATCTAAAGGAACATATATAAGAAGTTTAATTAGAGATATAGGATATAGCTTAAATACATATGCCACTATGACTTCACTTATTAGAACAAAACAAGGTAACTTTAATATAGAAAATAGTTTCACTCTAGATGATATTAAAAATAACAATTATAAAATAATCACCTTGGAAGAATATTTTTATAATTATCCAAAACTAGATATAGATGATGACCTATATAAGAAAATAAATAATGGAAATAAGATAGAAAACATTAATAATTATGAGATTGTTAGAATATATTATAAAGATAAATTAATAGCTATATATAAAGAAGATAATAACTCACTAAAACCATATATAAAATTATAAAAAATGTACATTTGTAAATGATGTGAGACAAAAAAGTTAAGAAAAAAGAAGACGATAT
>CAYXGK010000048.1:0-7054 GCA_964464565.1 uncultured Muribaculaceae bacterium
TTTTCCTTCTTCTGGAATTGGAGCTGGTCCATGACTCGCATCATTTTTTACACAATACATTTCTTCTACTTCTTTTGTAATCATTATTTCACCTACCCTATGGATAAATTATACCATATTTTTATAAATTAGTAAGTACACTTTTATGTGTTTTTTAAAAATAATATGATATGATATAAACATAATAAAGGAGTCTATAAAATGAAAAAAATAATTTTTATATTGTTGTTGTTATTTACTTTGAATGTAAAAGCAGAAGTAGATTGTAATAAATTATTAGAAATCACTAATAGTTGTACTGCTAGTAATGGCTTATTAAAAATTAAAGGGGGCGAAGAAGTAAATTGTACTATATCGTTTAGTTCTATAGAAAGTGATACATGTTTACCAACCAAAGAATCAATAAAAGAAATTACTTTTGATTTAGAAGTAAATCCTTCTCTTTCTATAATAAATGATATAGTTGGTAATGGTTTTTCTAAAGTTGGTAATAAATTCACTAAAGAGACACCTTCATCAGAAGGAACTATTTATACATATTCAATAAAAACAAACACTGTTTTTGTAGACACCGAGTATTCTTTATTGTTAAATGTGCTTGATATAAAAAATGATGATGATGAATATACTTCAGCAAATGTATATGGATCAAATATTTCATTAAAAGTACTAAGAGATAAGTCTAAAATAAATACTTTATCTAAACTTGATGTCTCTGGATATAATTTAACTCCAATATTTTCAAGTAGTGTTTTAGATTATAAATTAACTGTAGACACTAATACTAGTAAAGTAAATATAAACCCATCTCCATCAGATGAATTATCTACTATAAATGGAGATACTGGAGAAAAAACATTAAGTTATGGAGATAATTTATTTAAGATAAATGTTATAAGCGAATCTGGGTCAACTAAGACATACACATTAACTGTAACAAGACAGGATTATAGAAGTAAAGAAAATGGATTAAAAAACATAATAGTATCTAATACAAACATGGTATTTGATCCGAATAAATTTAGATATGATTTAGAAGTTGATAAAGAAATTGATAAATTAACTGTTACTTCAAGTTTAATTGATCCTAAATCTCAGTATATTGAAGGAAGTAGTTCTATAAATAAAACTCTTGTATTTGGTAATAATGTTGTTGTAATTAAAACAAAAGCTGAAAATGGAGATATAAAGGAATATATAATTAATATAGTTCGTAATGATGGAAAGAGTTCTGTTAACTCATTGAGCACTTTATCGGTTATTGGTTTTGAAAAAGAATTTAATTTTACACCAGAAACATTAAATTATTCTTTCAAAGTATCTAGTATAGTTAAAGAAGTTGAATTAAAGTCAACTATGACAAGTACTAAATCAACATATGTAGAAAAATTTGGTAATAGAAAAGTAAGTTTAAATGTTGGTTTAAATAAAGTAGAAATTAAAGTAAAATCGGAAAAAGACGTAATAAAAACATATACATTAAATATTACTAGAGAAGATCCTAAAGATTCTACTTCAATAAAAAGTTTTAAGATTGATGTAGAAGAATTTAAATTTGATCCAAAAATATTAGAATATGAATTTGAAGTTTCTAACCTTCTAGAAAAATTAAAAATAGATATTGTTACTGAAGAAAATACTACTAAAGTAAATATAACTGGTAATGATAAATTAGTTGTTGGTGAAAATAATATAAAAATAGAAATATTATCCGAAAGTGGTAAAAATAAAATATATAATTTACTTGTAATTAAAAGAGATAAGGCATCTACTATTAGTAAATTAAAAGACATTTTAATTAAAGACTATGATATTGATTTTAACAGCGATAAATTTGAATATAATTTAAAAATTAATGATGAAAATAAGTTAGATATTTCTGTAGAAAAATTAGATACATTAACAAAATATTCTGTACTAGGTAACAATAATTTAAAATATGGGTCTATTATCAAAATAATAGCATCTGCTGAAGATGGAAGTACTACTGAATATACTATAAAAATAACAAAAGAAATAAATGCATTGATACCTCTTGGAATATTAACGATATCTATAACTATAATTAGTATTATAGTGTCAAGTAAAAAAAATCATTCTAAAGTAATAAAAAAAGAAAAACCAAAATACATTAATAGATCACCAGAAAATCTTGTGGTTGAACCAAAAAAAGAAGTTGTTGAAATACCATCAATTCCTGAAGTTGATGAAATAAAAAAAGAAGATGAAATACTAGATATCTAATCTTCTTTTTTGTTTAATAAATTCATTAGTTTAATTGTTTCAGTTTCACTTAAATATCTCCAACTTCCAGTTGGTAAGTTATTTAATTCAATATTCATTATTCTAATTCTTTTTAAATTTACTACATTGTATCCTAAACTATTACACATTCTTCTTATTTGTCTATTTAACCCTTGTGTTAATGTAATCTTAAATACTTTATTACTTATCTTATTAACTTTACACTTTTTTGTTAATGTATATTCGTTTTTTACAGGATTATATATTTTTATACCATTAGACATTTCTACTATAAAATTATTATCTATATTTTTATCTACTGTTACAATATAATCCTTTTCATGATTATTATTACTTCTTAGGATTTTATTTACTATATTACCATCATTAGTTAAGAGGATTAATCCTTCAGAATCTTTATCTAATCTTCCAATTGGAAATATTCTTTGTTTGTGATTAATAAAATTAACTATATTACCTTTTATATAAGTATCTGTCGTACAAGTTATACCTATTGGTTTATTTAGTGCAATATATATAGGTTTATTTTTATTTATAATTCTCTTTCCTGAAACTTCAACAATATCTTCTTCTTTTACTTCTTGACCTATGACAGCTTTTAATCCATTTATTTTTACTTTGCCAAATTCAATTAATTCATCTGCTTTTCTTCTAGAACAAAATCCAGAAGAACTTATATAATTATTTATTCTCATAAAAACCTCAAATGAAATTATAGCATATTAATTATAAAAATTTACTTCTATACTTCCAATTCCACTTTCTAATTCAATAAAATTAGTACCTTCTCCATATATTAGGTCATCACTCATAATATTTTTATTTATTGTTACTGTTCCTATTCCTTTATTGACATTAAATTTATAATCTTCTACTGTTCCCATTATGTTTATAAGTAAACTTCCTATTCCTGAACGAATTTTTGAATTACCTAATATTTTACTATTTATATATGAATCTCCTACACCAAGATTTAAATCTAAATTATTCAAAATTGAATTATAAATATTTAATTTGCCTGTTCCACAATTAATTGTTGATTTATTTAATATGTTTATATATTCGATAGATACTATACCTGCTCCAATTTCGTATGTTAGTTCATTAGCATTTAAATTATTAATAATCGCATCCCCTGAACCATTTGATATATCAACAATATCAAAGTAATAATCATACGGAATATATATATATACTTTTTCTTCTTTAAATTTATTGTTATTTTTTTCCTTTATTTTTAGCATATCTTTAGATTCATCTATTGATATATTATTTGAAGTTGATTCTATCTTAAATGAGGGTCCTTCTTTTATAATTAAATTTGAAGTTGATAATTCAACACTTAATTTTGTGATGTTTTTTGTTTCTAATATATCATATGTTTTTTTTATTCTAAATTCGTCATTGTTTATAAAAATTGTAGAAACTATCTTTAAAATTCCAAGAGATAACATAATAATACTACCTATAATGCTAGCTGCTAAACCATATGCAAAATATTTAACTATTCTATGTGTTGAATTCATTTTATTTCAACACCACCAAACACACAAACAGCATTGACATATATTGTTTTAGCTTCATTATTAATTATCTTCTTTGTTTTATTTTCTACACCACCAAATATAGGTGTTGATTTTACTATAATTTTTGTGTTTTCAGGAATTAATAACTCTACACCACCAAATATAGAACTTGCGTTTATAACAACATCAGAATCAATTTTTGCGTTTCTTAAATCTAATTTTATTCCTCCAAATACTGCTGATACTTCTCCACCATTAAAATCTTGATCATCTAAGCTTAAATCTTGTGCTCCAAATGTTGCATAATATCCTTCAGCTTTACTATTCTTGTTTAATGTTTTTATTTTTTTATTTATTTCTTTACCAATTAAATCTCTACTTAAGTATGAAATTCCTATAATTATTAATATTATCGGTAACAATAATTTCCATAATAGACTAAAATCTATGATGTTTTGAATTGATAACAATAATACAACCCCAATTAATAATCCAATTAAGCTTGCAGTCTTATTATTTTCATTAAACAAATTTATAAAATTAGGAACAATTATAAATAATGTCCACCATCCATCAAAAAACAAGTTGATATTTGTAACTCCTAATGTATTTAATCCAATTATTAAACCTACTATTATAAATGATATTCCCCATATAATATTAATATTTTTTTTCATTATTACTCCTTATTTTATATCTTTTATCATTTCTGTTATTTGTTCTTTGCTAGACCAATCATTTGATTTTCCAAGTATTTCAACAAAATCTCTTTCTTTTTTGCTTATGCTTGATAAATCTTTTTTTAAATAATACTTCTCTAACATTTTACATATTTTCTTTTCAAAATAGTTCATATCCGCTATATCCCATTTACCTCTAAAAAAATAAAAGTTTGTTTTAGGTAATCCTTTAAAATTTAAATCATACATACTACTTATCTCATCATTTTCAATTGGAAAAGCTCCTACTGCATATACAAATATCTTTTTGTTTTGAAGTTTTTCTTTATTTTTTTTAATAAAAGATAAGTCAATTTTTGAACCTACAACTCTACTTCCATATACTATAATGTCATATTTCAATATGTTATCTATTACAGCTTCCTTTAAACTAATTAAATCGAAATTTGTTTCTTCTTTTATCCACTGTGCATATTTCTTTGTAGTACCAGTTTTAGTATTATAAATAATTATTCCCTTCATATATTCCTTTCGATAATATTCTAACATATTTTTAATAATATCTAAAATATTTCTCCATTAATGTTAATAATATCATCCATATTTATTGAAGTATTATCATTAAATATTACTATTTTATTTATTGTATCAATTTTTTTAACAGTAATAGTTTTATTTATATATTCACCACCATCTTTTTTACTATCTCTTAAAAAATATGTAAATGTAATTAACGGTTTATCTTTAATATGAATATTTATTATACTTAATTTATCATTTAATATTGATCTGAGTCCTTCATCTATATTCTTTTTATCACTAGTTATTCTAGTAGTTTCTTTTAGTGTTTCATTATATCCAACTAATGCTGCAAAAGGGGCAAATTGAGCAGATCTTTGTTCTAAGGACATTTTTTTTCTATTACTATATAGAGGATATTCAATATTAATAATATCGTTATATTTATCCATTATGACCTCCTACTTGTTTATTTCTCTCTATAGTAGTTGAACCATCAATTAAATTCATTCCTTTTAATATTACGTTCTTACCGTATTTGCTTTTTAAATCTATAAGTACTTCTTGTAGTTTTTTTTCATTAGTATTTTCTTCTACATTATTAAAAATATCTAATTGTTCAAAATGGTTTATTTTTAAATTATCTTTAAAAATTATATTATTTGCAGAAATATTAATTCTTCTTGCAAGTAATTTTTTATTATATATTCTATCAAATAGTTCTATTATATTTATACTTAGTATTTCAGTAGATGATGTGTAATTAAAATTTATGGTTCCTCTTGAATGCTTTGGAATACTTCTGCCATAATTATCTTTTGTTATTTCACCATCGTAATTTTTACTTATAGATTTATTGGTTAGGTTTTCTATATCATATCCAATAGTCAAAATAATCTGATTAGTGACTATTTTTTTATGTACTAAATCTAAAGATAATAAATCAATCATTTCTTTTACTATTAATTTAGTTTTATTATAATCATATGGGCACTTTAAGACTTGACCTGAAGATATACTCTTAGTTGATGGTTTATATGACTTTATGCTCTTAATATCACATATTTCATATCCAAAAGAGTGATCTATTAAAAATTCAGCATTAACTCCAAACAGTCTATATAACAAATCTTCGTTTTCTATTGCGCATCTTGCAACATCACCTAAAGTATACATGTTATGATCTTCTAGCTTTTTTGCTATTCCCTTACCTATTCTCCAAAAATCAGTTAAAGGCCTATGATTCCAAAGTGTCTTTCTAAAAGACATTTCATCTAATTGTGCAATTCTTACACCAAATTCATTTGGTAAGCAATGTTTTGCAACTACATCCATAGCAACTTTTGCTAAAAATATATTTGTTCCAATACCTGCTGTTGCTGTTATTCCTGTTGTATCATAAACATCTTTTATAATTTTAGTAATTAGTTCTTTGGGTGTTAAATTATAAAATTTTAAATACTTTGTAATATCACAAAATACTTCATCTATTGAATAAATATATATATCTTCTATTGATATATATTTTAAATAAATATTATATATTTTAGTACTGTATTCAATATACTTGTTCATTCTAGGTGATGCTACAATATAATCTATTTCAATTTTCGAATTATTTGTTATTTCATCTAAGTCATAAGATTTCTTTATAAACCTATATCCTCTAGCTCTATTAAGCTCTCTTACTTTTTGAATAACTTCATATAGTCTTGGCCTTGATGATACTCCAAGAGACTTTAAAGCTGGACTAACAGCTAAACATATAGTCTTTTCCGTTCTAGAAGAATCTGCTACAACTAAATTTGTTTTCATAGGATCTAAAAATCTTTCTCTACATTCAACAGATGCATAAAAGCTTTTTAAATCAATACATATATAAACCTTATTCATAATATCACCAAGTATATTATAGCACGAACAAATGTTCTTTTAAAGATATATTATTGTTTTCTTTCGCTTAAAACACCATCTACAATTGTATAAACTTTATCACAAAATTCTAACATTCTCTCGTCATGCGTAACCATAATAGTTGCTTTTTGTTGTTCCTTTGTCAATTTA